>NZ_JBHTVT010000002.1:0-119096 GCF_042792795.1 Isoptericola sp. NPDC056605
AACACCCACCCTGTGTGGCCGGGGGGGCCGTTTTTTTTATAAACCACCCCCCCGTGGGCTCGGTCAGTTTGCTGGGCGCCCGCTTCCGAGCTCGGAAGCGGGCCAGAACCATGCTCACGGCGGGCGTCAGTGGCGGGTGCGGTACAGGTGCATGGTGATCGGGCCGAAGACGGCGGTGAGGACGACGGAGGCGACGAGCACCCAGACGATCTCCCCGCCGTCGGGGGTGCCGGCCATCAGCCCCCGCACGGCGGTGACGAGGTGGGTCACGGGGTTGATCTCGACGAACCGCTGCAGGGCGGCGGGCATCGTCGACGGGTTCACGAAGATGTTCGACGCGAACGTCAGCGGCATCAGCACCATCATCGACACGCCCATGACGGCGTTCGGCGTGCGCAGCAGCAGCCCCAGGATGGTGAAGATCCAGCTCAGCGAGAAGGCGAAGACGAGCAGCAGCAGCACGCCGAGCACGACGCCGACCACCCCGCCGTCGGGGCGGAACCCGAGGATCAGGCCGAGCCCGATCGTCATGACCGATGCGATCGAGTAGCGCACGGTGTCGCCGAGCAGGGCGCCGACGATGGGCGCGGGCCGCCAGATCGGGAGCGAGCGGAACCGGTCGAAGACCCCCTTGGTGATGTCGGTGTTGAGCGTGTAGCCCGTGTACACGGTGACGATGACGATGGTCTGCACCAGGATGCCGGGCAGCAGGAACTGGATGTACGCGGACGTGGACCCGGCGAGCGCCCCGCCGAACAGGTACGTGAACATCAGCGTGAAGATCACGGGGGAGACCAGCACGTCGAACAGCTGCTCGGGCACGTGCTTGATCTTCAGCAGCGCGCGCCACCCGAAGGTCAGGGTCATCGAGAGCGCGGACGGCCGTGCGGGCGGCTCGGTGAGCGCCACGGCCTGGCGCAACGTCGTGGTCGCGATCTCGGCAGGTTCCGCGGACGTGGTCATCGGGACACCTCCTGGGCGTCGGCGGGCTCGGCGGCGTCGTCGGTCGGCAGCGGCTTGCCGGTCAGGGTCAGGAACACCTCGTCGAGGCTCGGCTGACCGAGCGTGAACTCCGGCACGGCGATGCCCGCCTCCCCGAGCGCGGGCAGCAGCTGCGCCACCGAGCCCGCCCCGTCGTCGGGCACGCGGGCCGACAGGGCGTACGGGTCCGTGGGCAGCGCGGGCTCGGTGCCCAGCACCTTCTCGACGACGCTCGCCGCGGCCGACCGCTGGCCGGCGTCGGCCAGGCGCAACGACACCGCCCCCTGGCCCACGGAGCGCTTGAGCTCGGTGGAGGTGCCCTCCGCGATGACGGTGCCGTGGTCGATGACGGCGATGCGGTCGGCGAGCTGGTCGGCCTCCTCGAGGTACTGGGTGGTGAGCAGCACGGTGGCGCCGTCCGCGACGAGCACGCGGACGATGTCCCACACCTGGTTGCGGCTGCGGGGGTCGAGCCCGGTGGTGGGCTCGTCGAGGAACAGCACGCGCGGGGCCAGCACCAGCGACGCGGCAAGGTCGATGCGGCGCCGCATGCCGCCGGAGTAGGTCTTGACCTGCCGGGGGCCGGCGTCCGACAGGCTGAAGGCGTCGAGCAGCCCCTCGACGCGCCGCCGTGCCGCCGTCCCGGTGAACCCGTACAGGCGGGCCAGCATGAGCAGGTTCTCGGTGCCGGTCAGGTCCTCGTCGACGGACGCGTACTGGCCGGTGAGCCCGACGGCGGAGCGGACGGCGTCGGCGTCGGCCACGACGTCGTGCCCGAGCACGCGGGCGGTGCCGGCGTCGGGGCGCAGCAGCGTGGCGAGCATGCGCACGACCGTGGTCTTGCCGGCGCCGTTCGGGCCGAGCAGCCCGAAGACGCTGCCGGTCGGGATCCGCAGGTCGACGCCGTCGACGGCCTTGGTGACCTGCTTGCGGGTGGTGAAGTGCTTGACGAGCCCTCGGGCGTCGACGGCGAGGTCGTCGCGCGGCGGGCCGGGGTCTGACGCGGACATGGGAGCTCCCGGGATGTCGGTGACGTGCGTCACGTACCAGGCTAGGACGGCCCACCGACGCGGAACTCATCGGCGGGCGCACGGCGCGACCGTCGTGGCAGGGTGTCGCCCATGACGCCGGAGCCCGCGACCCCGCAGCCGTTCGACCCCGACCACCTCGCCGCCTGGGTCGGCACGCAGGCCGGCTTCGCGCGCGTGCCCGGCGTGCAGTACGCGGTCCGCCTCGGGGACGACACCCTCCTCGAGGGCGCGTGGGGCGTCGCGGACGTCACCACCGGGGAGCCGCTGCGCACGGACCACGTGTTCCGGGTGGCGTCGCACTCCAAGACGTTCACGGCGACGGCGGTGGCCCGGCTCGCGGAGCGGGGTGCACTGCGCCTGGACGACCCGTTCGACGCGCACCTGTCCGAGCTCGCCGGGGCCGCCGTCGGGCGGGTGACCCTGCGCGAGGCGCTCGGCCACACCGGCGGTGTGCGGCGCGACGGCACCGACGCCGACTTCTGGCAGCTCGGCGCGCCGTTCCCGGGGCGGGACGCCCTGGTGGCGGCGGTGCGCGCCGACGGTCCGGTGCTCGGCCGCGGCGAGACGTTCAAGTACTCGAACCTCGCCTACGGGCTGCTGGGGCTGGTGGTCGAGGCGGTGGCGGGGACGCCGTTCGGCCGGCACGTGCGGGACGATCTCCTCGGCCCGCTCGGGCTGGACCACACGTCCCCCGAGGTGGGGGACGGCGTGCCCGCCGTCGTCGGGCACTCCGCCCTGGGCGTCGCCGACGACGGTCGGCTGCCGGTCGCTCCCGTGCGCACGGGAGCGCTGGCCGCGGCGACGGGGTTCTCCTCGACGGCGTCCGACCTCACGCGGTGGTTCGCGGCGCACGCCGACGGCTCGGACCTGCTGCGGCCGGAGACGCGGCGCCTGCTGCAGCGGGACGAGTCGGCGATCGACCGCCCGCACGCCCGGCCGCGGCGCTACGGCCTGGGCTTCGAGACGCGCGAGATCGAGGGGCGCCGCGTCGTCGGGCACGGCGGCGCGTTCCCGGGCCAGCTCAGCCGCACCTGGGCCGACCCGGCCGGGGGCGTCGTCGTGTCCGTGCTGACGAACGCGGTCGACGGCCCCGCCGACACGATCGCGACCGGTCTGTTCGCGCTGGTCGCGACCGCCCTCGACGCCGGCGAGCCCACGGCCGACGAGGCCGCGGCCCTGGGCCGCAGCACCGGTCGGTTCGCCAACCTGTGGGGGTTGACGGACCTCGTCCGGCTGGGCCGGGACCTGTGGCTGGTCGACCCACGTCGGGAGGACCCGTTGGCCGGCGCGGAGCGGCTCGTCGTCGACGGCGACGCCCTGCGGCTGCCGGTCGAGCCGGGGTTCGGGGCGCCCGGGGAGCCGGTCGAGGTGCTGCCCGGCGACGACGGCCGCCCGGCGGGGATCGTCGTCGCCGGGGTCACCTCGTGGCGGGCCGAGGAGTACGAGGCCGGGCGCCGCGCGCAGCTCGCCGCCCGGCCCGGGGCGTGAGCGGCTACGGCTCGGGGAACGTCGGGGTGATCGGGTCGAGGCGCGGGGCGGGGGACGGGCGGGGCTCGTCGAACGTCTCGACCGCGATGGTCTCCGGCTCGAGCAGTCGGGCGACGGCGTCGTCGAGGTTGGTGCGGATCGCGGCGACGAGGCCGTCGGCGTCGCGGGCCTCGAAGCGCTCGACCAGCTCGACGTGCGACTCGGCGGCGTCCTTGCGGACCGCGTAGTCCTCGCTGACCGTGAAGCTCGCGATCCGGACCTCCACGATGAGCGTGGTCATCCAGCGCAGCAGCCAGGGGTTGCCGCTGGCGGCGACGAGCGACCAGTGCACGTTGAGGTCGGCGTCGCCCACGCGGCGCGCGTCCTCGCTGCGCTCGGCGTCGACGAGGGCGTCGTGCGCGGCGCGGACGGCGGCGACCTGGGCCGGGGTGGCACGCTCGACGGCGAGGGGCGCGGCCGACGTCTCGACGGTCGTGCGCGCTTCGTACAGCGCCCGCACCCGGTCGGCGCCGATGCGCACCACGCTGAGGCCGCGGCCGGGGGTGGAGCGCAGGAGCCCTTCTTGCACCAGGCGCTGCGCGGCCTCGCGGAACGGCCCGCGGCTGACGCCGAGCTGGCTCGACATCTCGACCTCGCGGATGGGTGATCCGACCGGCAGCGCGCCCGAGTAGACGGCGTTGCGCAGCTCGACGGTGATGAGGTCGACCGTCGACGGGCGGGTCACCGGCGACAGGAACGGCGCGCTTCCGACGGGGGCCGGCGACGATGGGGTCATCTGCTCTCCTTCCAGGCGGTCGGGGGCCGTCCGACCGGGACATATCATCCCGCGCCGCGGCCTCCCGCCAGATCGTGACCCTCTTGTGACCATGGCATGACCGCTTTTTCGGGCGTGCCGAGCCCGTCCGAAGCGATCGTTCGTCCCGGCAACGCCGCTCTGACCTGCGACGACGCCGAACGGAGCGCGTCGTGGCGGCGCGCCCTCGCTGATTGTAGACAATCCGACATGTGGATACATAGATTGTCGTAGCGTCGGCATCACGGCTACGGTGTCGCACCGTCCAGACCAACGGCCCGGCGCGGACTCTCGCCGGGCGACGAAGGGAGACACCGTGTCGTCCACCAGGACCACGAAGCGCCGCCGGGCGTTCCTCGCAGCCGGTTCCGTGCTCACCATGACCGCGCTGGCCGCCTGCTCGAGCGTCGACGACGGCGGATCGGGTGGCGGCGCGGGCACGACGGTCGAGACGCTCAAGGACGCCGGCACCGTCAACGTCGCGTTCAACGGCGAGAAGCCCTACAGCTACAAGGAGGGCGACGAGCTCACGGGCGCGACGATCGCGCTCGACAAGGAGGTCTTCGGCGAGCTCGGGGTCGCCGAGGTCGAGGGCACCCAGACCGAATGGAACTCGCTCATCCCGGGGCTGAACGCCGGCCGCTACGACACCGTGAGCGCGGGGATGTCGATCCTGCCGGAGCGCTGCGAGCAGGCGGCGTTCGCGGAGCCGACCATCATGTACACCACGGCGTTCCTCGTGCCCGAGGGCAACCCCGAGAAGCTCACGGACTGGCAGTCCGTCGAGGACTCCGGCCTCACCATCGCCGTCACGAGCGGCGCGATCGAGGACGGCTACGCCCAGCAGACCGGCGTCAAGACGATCACGGTGGGCGACTCGACCGACGGTCTCAACGCCGTCGTCTCGGGCCGCGCCGACGCCTTCGCGCTGACGGGCATCTCGATCCGGGCGCTCGCCGACAGCACCGACGAGCCGGTCGAGGCCACCGACGCGTTCGTCGCGACCATCGACGGCGTGTCGCAGGTCGGCGCGGGCGCCGAGGTGTTCCGCAAGGGCGACACCGAGCTGCTCGAGGCGTACAACGAGAAGCTCACGCCGATCCTCGAGGACAAGGACAAGTGGCTCGAGATCATGGAGCCGTTCGGCTTCACCGAGGCGGAGTACCCCCCGCCCGGCCTGACCGCGGACATGCTGTGCGAGGGCGACCTCGCGAAGATCTCCGACGAGCTGGGGCTGGATTCCTGACCACATGTCGGATGACTTCCAGGCACTGATCGACCGTCTTCCCCACCTGGGCAGCGCCGTCGTCGTCACGCTCGAGATGACGATCGGCGGTGCCGCCCTCGCCATGCTCGTCGCGCTCGTGCTGGGGTTCGGCTCGCGCACCCGCTCCCTGTGGGTGCGCGGCCCCTCCCGCGTCGTGATCGAGTTCTTCCGGGGCACCTCGCTGGTGGTCCAGATCTTCTGGCTCTTCTACGTGCTCCCGGTGTTCGGGTTCAAGATGGAGGCGCTCGCCGTCGCGATCGTCGCGCTCGGGCTCAACTACGGCGCCTACGCCGCCGAGGTGGTGCGCGGTTCCATCGAGTCCGTCCCGACCGGCCAGTGGGAGGCCGCGACGGCCCTCAACCTCGGCGCGTTCCACAAGGTGCGCCGCGTGATCTTCCCGCAGGCGTGGGCGCTGATGATCCCGCAGCTCGCCAACCTGCTGATCCAGCTGCTCAAGGGCTCGGCCCTGGCGTTCTACATCACCCTGCACGACGTGTACTGGTGGATCGACGAGCTGCAGCGCGACACGAGGGACACCTTCTTCAGCTACGGCGTCGGTCTCGTCATCTACTTCGTGATCGCGTACGTCCTCACGTGGGGCATGAACTGGCTGGAGGAGCGGGCCAAGCGCCGGCTCGGCCGCGGCACGCGCCCGCGCCTGCGTGACGTCTTCGGCCTCAAGCCGGGCGTCCCGACGGAGATCGCCCGCGTGAAGGGGGGTGTGGCATGAACGACGACGCCATCTGGAACTGGGACACGGCATGGGAGGTCCTGCCGGCCCTCCTGCGCGGCCTGGTCATCACCATCGAGGCGACGGTCGTGGGCATGGTGATCGCCTCGATCCTCGGGCTGCTCATCGCCCTGGCCATGCGCGCACCGACGCGGTGGGTGCGCGCGCCGCTGCGGTTCGTCGTCGACTTCATCCGCATGACGCCGCTGCTGGTGCAGCTCGTCTTCGTGTGGCTGCTGCTCGTCGACATCCCGCCGCTCGTGATCGGGTTCGGCGTGCTCGGCGTGCACTACGCGACCTACATGTCCGAGGTGTACCGGGCGGGCATCGAGGCGGTGCCGCGCGGCCAGTGGGAGGCGGCCACCGCGCTGAACCTGCCCAAGGGGCGCACCTGGCGGGCCGTCATCCTGCCGCAGGCGATCCGGAACACGCTGCCCGGCCTGGGCAACTACGCGATCTCCATGTTCAAGGAGACGCCGTACCTCTTCGCCATCACGGTCGTGGAGATGTACCAGGCCGCCCAGCAGTACGGCGCCCTGAACTTCTCCTACATCGAGCCGCTGACCCTGGTCGGGCTGCTCTTCCTGCTGGTGAGCTACCCGACGTCGCTGCTGGTACGCCGGATGGAGACGCGCCTTGCCTGACCCGACGACCTCCCCTGGGAGCCAGAACATGAGCAACACCTCGAACGGCACCCCTGCCATCGAGTTCCGCGACGTCACCAAGCGCTTCGGCGACAACGTGGTGCTCGACGGCCTGAACTTCTCGGTCGCGCAGGGCGACCGCGTGACGCTGATCGGCCCGTCCGGCTCCGGCAAGACGACGATCCTGCGCCTGCTGATGACCCTCGAGGAGGCGAACGGCGGGCTCATCCTCATCGACGGCGACCCGTACACGCACGAGTACAAGGGCGACAAGTGGGTCGAGATCTCGGAGAAGCGCCGCCGCGTCGTGCGCAACCGGGTGGGGATGGTCTTCCAGCAGTTCAACCTGTTCCCCAACATGACCGTGCTGGAGAACATCATCGAGGCGCCGATCCACGTGCTCGGCAAGAGCAAGGCCGAGGCGGTCCAGCGGGCGGAGGAGCTGCTCGAGCAGGTCGGCATGACCGACAAGCGGGACTTCAAGACCAACCAGCTCTCGGGCGGTCAGCAGCAGCGCGTCGCCATCGCGCGGGCGCTCGCCATGGACCCGGAGATCCTGCTGCTCGACGAGGTGACCTCGGCGCTCGACCCGGAGATCGTGGCCGACGTGCTCGGCGTGCTCCGCGAGATCGCCCGCACCACGGACATCACGATGCTGCTCGTGACCCACGAGATGCAGTTCGCCCGCGACGTCTCGAACCGCGTGCTGATGTTCGACCACGGCAAGATCATCGAGGAGGCCGACCCCGAGACGATGTTCACGCACCCCGAGCACGAGCGCACCCAGGAGTTCCTCAAGGCCGTGCTCGGGGGCTGACCCCGGCAGCGCCGAACAGGCGGTTGCTCCCGTTCTCGCGCGTCACAGCGCGTCAGAGCGGGAGCAACCGCCTGTTCGGCGTTCGGAGGTCGGCTCAGGACGCCGGGGTGGGCGTCGGCGTGGCGGCGCCGTCCTGGGCGGAGCCGGACGACGAGCCGGAGCCCTGCTCGGCGTCGGGGGCGGTGCCCCCGGTCCCGGTCCCGGCACCCGTGTCGGAGCCGGTGTCGGTGCCCCCGCCGGTGTCGTCGGAGCCGTCGGCGCCGTCGCCGGTGCCGCCGTCCGAGCCGTCGGTGCCCGTGCCGGTGCCGTCGTCCGTGCCGCCGCCCGTGGTGCCGCCGGTGGACCCGTCGGTAGGCGTGTCCGTGCCGGAGTCGGTCCCGGGGTCGGTGCCGGTCGTGCCGTCCGGGGTGGACCCGTCGGTCGGCTGGTCCGTGCTCCCGTCGGTGGTGCCGGTCGTGGACTCGTCCGGGTCCCGGTCGGTGCCGGAGTCGTCCCCGGGCACGTTCGCCGGGTCCTCGGCGGGGCTGGTCGGGGTGGGCACGGTGGTCGAGTCGTCGGAGTCGTTCGAGGTACGGCTGATGCTCGTGCCGGACCCCTCCTGGCCGCGCACCGCGTCGGACAGCGGCTTGCCGATGACGAGCTCGACGACCAGCACCACGCCCATGACGACGACGAACAGGGCGGCCGCCGACATCGCGAGCACCTTGCCCGTGCCGTGCTTCTCCACGAAGCGCAGCCAGGCGTTGCGAGGCTCGGGCTCCTCCCCCTCGGGGAGGTCGCCGTCGGGCCCCTCATCGTCGGAGCTCTCGCCGTCCGCGGACGCGAGCCCGGCGTCGACGGCGCCGACCGGTCCGAGGGGGCGGGTCTCCCCGAGCGGCGCGGTGGCGTCGAGGGGCTGCGTGCCAGGGACGGTGCCGTCGGCCAGCGTCTCCGTGACGGACCGTCGTTCGACGGTCGGCGCGTCGCCCGGGGTGCCCTCCGCCCGGGCGTCGGCGGCGTCCGACGTGCTGACCACGGTGCCCCGCGCCGTCGTGGCGGTGCCGGTGACGCGCATCGCGGCGGTGCGCGAGCGCGGGGCGGCAGGGCCGGTGCGGGCCACGACCTTGGTGACGACCGGCTTGAGCTGCTCGTGCGTCTTCTCGATCGAGCGGGTGTAGAGGAAGTTGCCGATGACCGTGACGACGCTCGCCAGGCCCGCGCCGATGATCGTCCCGGCGACGCCGAAGAAGGACATCAGCACCGTGGCGCTGACCGCGGCGAGGGCGCTCGCCACCACCTGGGTGAGCGAGAGCCGGGTCTTGGCGGGGGCTTCCTTCGCGTCGTCGTGCGGGTCGTCGACGGGGTCGCCCGGGGCGGGGTTGCGGGGGGAGGAAGAGGTCACGGAGCGTCGGGTCCAGGTCGGGGTCGTCTGTCCGACGCCCGCCGCACCCGCCGGCACGAGGGCCGCGCGCCGCGGGCTCCGGCGTCTGCCGCGGGCGTCCCCAGCAGCCTAGGCCGGGCGTGTGCAGGTCGCAGCGGGCCGTCGTGACCCGCCCCGAGAGGAAGCGCGAAGATCCTGTGATCCCGCAGGCCTGAGGTGGTGCGGGCGCTCGATCGGCTCTGTTCGTCGAGCGGGACGACGCCCCGTCGAGCGCGCGCACCGTCCCGGCGTGCTCAGGACGCGGTGGCGGCCTCCGCCGCGGCGAGCAGGATGCAGGTGGCGACGCCGTCCATCGCGACCCGCACCTCGTCCAGCGGGGGCATGGTCGGCGCGAGGCGCAGGTTCCGGTCGTCCGGGTCCTGGTGGTACGGGAACGTGGCGCCGGCCGGCGTGAGCGCGATGCCGGCCTCCTTGGCGAGCTGCACGACGCGCGCCGCGGTGCCGGGCACGACGTCGACGGAGACGAAGTACCCGCCGTCGGGCCGGGTCCAGGTGGCGACGCCGGCGTCACCGAGCCGCTCGTCGAGGATGTCGACGACGGCGCGGAACTTGGGCGCGAGGATCTCGCGGTGCTTGCGCATGTGGGCGCGCACGCCCTCCGCGTCGCCGAAGAACCGGACGTGCCGCAGGTGGTTGATCTTGTCCGGCCCGATCGAGCGGATGCCCAGGTGCTTCGTGAACCAGGCGACGTTGGCCGGGGACGCCGCGAAGAACGCGACCCCGGACCCGGCGAACGTGATCTTCGACGTCGACGCGTACAGGAGCACGCGGTCGGGGCTGCCGGCCTCCGCGGCGAGGTCGATCGCGTGCGCGGACTTCGCCTCGTGCTCCGTGAGGTGGTGCACGGCGTAGGCGTTGTCCCAGAAGATGCGGAAGTCGGGGGCGGCGGCGGGCATCGACACGAGGCGCCGGGCGACGGCCTCCGAGACGACCGAGCCGTCCGGGTTGGCGTACGTCGGCACGACCCACAGGCCCTTGACCGTCGGGTCGTCGGCGACCAGGGCGGCGACGGCCTCCGCGTCGGGGCCGTCGGGCGTCATCGGCACGGTGACCATGCGGATGCCGAGCTCCTCGCAGATCGCGAAGTGCCGGTCGTACCCGGGCACGGGGCAGACGAACGTGATCTGCTCCTCGCGTGACCAGGGCCGCTCGGAGCCGGGCACGCCGAACAGCAGGGCCTGCACGATCGTGTCGTACATCAGCGTCAGCGAGGCGTTCCCCTGCGCGAGGAGCTGGTCGACGGGCACGCCGAGCAGCTCGGCGAAGATGCGGCGCAGCTCGGGGAGCCCGGCGAGGCCGCCGTAGTTGCGCGTGTCCGTGCCGTCCTCGGCCGTGTGGTCGCCCTCGCCGGGCAGGGCCAGCAGCGGCTCGGAGAGGTCGAGCTGCTCGGCGGACGGCTTGCCCCGCGTGAGGTCGAGCCTCAGGCCGCGGGCCTGCAGGTCGGCGTACTGGCGGCGCAGGTCCTCGAGCCTCTCGGCGAGGCCGGCGGCCTGGGCGGCCTGGGCGGCCTGGGCGGTGGACGACGGCGCGGTGGAACCCTCGGTGCTCACCCCACGGACCATACCGGCCGTGGGTCGGCTGCGGCAGGGCGTCCCACGACCGTGCGGCGACCGTGCGGCGAGCGGTCGGCGCGGCCGGTCAGCGCCGGCGGTCGAGCGCCCGCGCGAGCCGGCCCAGCGAGAGGTGCATGAAGCCCCGCAGGGCGAGCCCGACCAGCGGGGCGGTGACGGCCCGGGGGAGCGGCCCCGCGAGCCAGGCCTCCTCCCACCACACGACGCGGCAGCGGCCGGCATCCATCGGGACGACGTCGAAGCCCGCCTCGCCGAGCAGCACCGGCCCCAGCTTGCGCAGCCGGGTGCGCCCCACCCGTGCGGCGGCGGTGGAGGGTCGCTCCAGCTGCTCCACGACCATCCGGTCGACGATCACCAGGCGACCCAGGGCGCTGCCCGGGTCGCGCCGCGCGCCCGGGCCGCTCGCCATCGTGCAGCGGTCGCCCAGCTCGGGGCCGTGCCCCGCAGGGCTCTGGAGCCGGGTGGCGACCATCCAGCGGGGGTGGGTGCGCAGGTCCGCGACCCAGGCGAACGCGACGGACGCCTCGACCGGGACGACGCGCGCCACCTCGACGCGGTGCGCGGCGGTCGTGCCGGGTGCCGTCACGAGGCGTCGTCCTCCGTCGCGCCGCCGCGCCCCTTGCGGCGCGGCAGCCACCGGCTCGGCGACGTGCGCCGGGGCGCGTCGAGGGCGCGCAGCGTGGGGACGTCGTCGCCCGGCTCGAGCACGAGCTCCACGACGCGGGGGAAGTGCTCGGGCGGCGGGCCGAACGCGCGCCGCGACTGCGCCACGACGCCGTGCCCGAGCGCGCGCCCGCCCGCGACGCCCACCACGAACCCGACGCCGAACGGCAGCAGCCGCCCGAGCGCGAGCGAGCCCTGCTTGGCGACCTGCCGCTTGAGGAACTGGCGGGCGAGGGTCTTGTTGACCCGCTTGATCGTGGTCTGCGGCATGGACGTGAGCAGCACCTTGCCCCACGCCACGGAGGAGCCGCCGATCGCGTTCTCCACGTCCTTCGCGCCCCGGTCGCCCAGCACGGTGGCCAGGAGCAGGGCGCGACGCCGCGGCACGTCGTCGATCTCGATGCCGTGCACGTCGGCGACGGCGAGGGCGAACGCGGCCGACGCCCCGAAGAACGTCGCGACGTCGCCCGTGGTGAGGGCCGTCGCCGCGGCCGTCCCGACCGACGGTGCGGCGGCCGCCGCGCCCACGGCGCCCCCCGCCGTCGTCAGCAGGGTCAGGTACTCCTTCTCGAGGATGCGCACGATCCCGGCCGGGTCGGCCTCGGGGTTGCGCGCCCGCAGGCGGTCCACGTGCTTGTGGATCGCGGCGGACGGGATCGTCACGGCCTTGTCGAGGAGCGCGTCGAGCAGCGGCGTCGGCCGGTACCGCGCCCACTCCTCGCGGCGCGCGGCCGGGTCGCGGACCTCGGCGACCTCGTCGCCCGGCCCGTCGCCCGCCCCGTCCGGGCGCACGACCTCGTCGCCCGGCGTCGGGCCCTCGTCACCCCTGCCGCGCGCGGTCACGACGCGGCGTCCTCCGTGTCGCCCTGCGCCTCGTCGGGCGCCGGCTGCTCGAAGACCGCCGGCGGCACCAGCGCGCCCGCCTTGAGGGTGCGGCCCACGGTGCAGGCCCTGTCGATCGAGCGCTGCGCCAGCAGCAGGGTCTTGTTCCGCGTGGCCTCGTCGAGCCCCGACAGGTCGATCTCGAAGCGTTCGGTGAGCACCGGGTAGCGGTCCTCGTCCAGGTCCTTCGCGTCCTCGACCCGGATCACGGCCTCGTACGCCTCGCCGAGCACCCGGGCGAACTTCGTGTCGCTGCTCATGCCCGCGCACGCGGCGAGGGCCACCTTGAGCAGCTCGCCCGGCGTGAAGACGGCGCCGGCCTCCACCGGTCCGATCTCCACGCTCGCGCCGCGGGCCGTGTGGCCGCGGTAGGTGCGGTTGCCGGTGCGCTCCACCCACAGCGGGTCGGTGGGCGACGGGGTCACGGGGGCTGCGGTGTCGGGCACGGTGCTCTGGTCCGTCATGAGGTGATCCTCCCACTGCTCGTCCGGGGAAGTCCGGGACGTCCCGAGGAGAACGTGCGGGCCGCGCGTCCGATTCCGGTGTGGCCGGGGTCACACGGGGGAGCTGTCACGGTCCGCCGCCGTCCCCGGTCGACAGGGTGCGGGGCGGCCACCGGGCCGTCCGCCGCAGGGACACCTCAGAAGCACCGCAGAGAGGACAGGCTCATGAAGATCGTGGTCGTCGGTGGGACGGGACTCATCGGGACGCAGGTCATCGCACACCTCACGGAGGCCGGGCACGACGCGGTCGCCGCCGCGCCCAGCACGGGCGTGGACACCCTGACCGGCGAGGGCGTGGACGCGGCGCTCGCGGGCGCCGACGTCGTCGTGGACGTGTCGAACTCGCCGTCGTTCGCGGACGACGACGTGCTGCGCTTCTTCACGACGTCGACGCGCACGCTGCTCGACGCCGAGAAGCGCGCGGGCCTGCGGCACCACGTGGTGCTCTCGATCGTGGGCACGGACCGCAACCCGGACTCCGGGTACCTGCGGGCCAAGGTGGCGCAGGAGGAGCTGGTGCGCTCCGGCGGCGTCCCGTGGACGGTCGTCCGCGCCACGCAGTTCTTCGAGTTCGCGCCGCGGATCGCCGACGGCGCCACGGTCGACGGGGAGGTGCGCATCCCGCCGGTCGGGTTCCAGCCGATCGCGTCGGCGGACGTGGCGCGGTTCGTGGCCGAGGCGGCCGCGGGGGAGCCGCGCGACGGCGTGCTCGAGATCGCCGGGCCGGAGCGGGTCCGGTTCGACGAGTTCATCGCCGCGGCGCTCGCGGCGTCGGGAGACGCCCGCACGGTCGTGGCCGACCCGGCCGCGCCGTACTTCGGGGCCGTGCTCGCCGCCGACTCGATCGTGCCGCAGGGCGACGCCCGGCTCGGTGCGGTGACGTACGCCGACTTCGCCGGGGCGCGGGCGTAGCGTGGCCGCATGACGTCGCGTCCCGACGCGCCCGAGCGCCCCGGCCCCCTCGGCGACACCGGGGGCACCGGGGCGCTCGACGCGTTCCTCGCCGTGCGGCCGCAGCTGTTCGGCATCGCCTACCGGATGCTCGGGGGCGTCGCGGAGGCGGAGGACGTCGTGCAGGACGCCTGGCTGCGCTGGCAGGGCACGGACCGCGACCGGGTCCGGAACCCGGCGGCCTTCCTCACGACGGTGACGACGCGGCTCGCGATCAACGCGGCGACGTCGGCCCGCGCCCGGCGCGAGACGTACGTGGGCCCGTGGCTCCCCGAGCCGGTCGACACGTCCGACGACCCGGCGCTGGGTGCGGAGCGCGCGGAGGCCCTCGAGCTGGCGACCCTGCTGCTCATGGAGCGGCTCACGCCGGTGGAGCGGGCCGTGTACGTGCTGCGGGAGGCGTTCGGCTACCCGTACGGGCGGATCGCGGAGATCCTCGACCTCACCGAGGCGAACGCGCGCCAGCTCGCCCGCCGTTCGCGCGACCGGCTGGGCACGCGCGAGGCGGTGCCCGTCGACCCCGGCGAGCACCGGCGCCTGCTCGACGAGCTCGTGGCCGCCGCGCACGAGGGGGATCTCGCGCGCTTCGAGCGCTACCTGGCCGACGACGTCGTCGCGCGGCCCGACGGCGGCGGGCGGGTGCACGCGTCGCGCGTGGACCTGGTCGGCCTGGCGCGGGTGTCGCTCTTCCTCGACAACGTGTGGCGCAAGTTCTGGGACGCCGGCACGGTGCGCCCCGTCGAGGCGAACGGCCTGCCCGCCGTCGTGGTCGACCTGGACGGCGCACCGTTCGCCCTCCTCGCGCTCGACGTCGCCGACGGGCGGGTCCAGCACGTGTACGTCCAGGTCAACCCCGACAAGCTGACGGGCTACGCCACCGCCTCCTGAGTGTCCCGGGCGGGACCCACCGCCTCGCCGTCGGGCGTGGTGGCCGCGGCGAAGGCGGCCCGGGGCGTCTGCACCGACGCGAGGGAGACGACGTCGCGCCCGAAGGCCGCGGCGGTGAGCCAGACCGCGAGCACGCGGGCCTTGCGCTCCCACGTCGGGATGGCGAGCAGGTGGTACCCGCGGTGCATCAGCCACGCCAGGCGGCCGCGCAGGACCAGCCGGCGGAGCTGGAAGATGCCGGACCCCAGACCCAGCGTCGCGATCACGCCGAGGCTGCCGTGCACGTACGGCCGCGACGGGCGGCCGTGCAGGCTCGCGACCAGGTTCCGCGCCAGGCGCCGGCCCTGCCGGACCGCGTGCTGCGCGTTCGGCACGGCGAGCGCGCCGGGCCGCGCGACGGCGAGGTCCGGGACGGCGGCGCCGTCGCCCGCGGCCCACGCGTCGTCCACGGGCGCGTCGTCGGTGCCGACCCGCAGGTCGGGGCGCACGACGAGGTACCCCCGCCGGTCGACCGGCAGGTCGGTGTGCGTCGCGACCACCGGGTTCGCGGCGTTGCCCGCCGTCCACACCAGCAGGCCCGACGCGAACGACTCGCCCGTCGAGAGCCGGACGACGCCGCCGGCAGCGGACTCGAGGCCCGTGCCCAGGTGCACGCGCGCGCCACGTCGTTCGAGCTGCTCCACGACCCAGCGGCCGGGGCGGTCGGTCACCTCCGGCAGGATGCGGTCGCTCAGCTCCACGAGGTGGAACCGCAGCTCGGCGGCGTCGATCTCGGGGTACCGGGGGAGCAGGTCGTGGGCGAGCGACAGCAGCTCGGCGAAGCCCTCGACGCCGGAGAACCCGCCGCCGACGAACGTCACGGTCAGCAGCCGCTCCCGCTCCGGCCCGCGCGGCAGGCTCGCGGCCCGGTCGAACGACGTCAGCAGGCGGTCGCGGATGGCCACCGCCTCCTCGACGTGCTTCATCCCGATCGCGTGCTCCGCGACCCCGGGCACGGGGAAGACGCGCGTCACCGCGCCCGCCGTCACCACGACCGTGTCGTAGGGCAGGCGGTACGGCTCGCCCGAGCGCGGCCGCACGACGACGACCCGGTCCGCGTGGTCCACGCGCACCACCGACCCGTCGACCAGCCGCGTGCGGCGCAGGTGGCCGCGGTGGGCCACCGCCGCGTGCCGCGCCTCGACGGACCCGGCCACCACCTCCGGGAGGAACGGCTGGTAGGTCATGTACGGGCGCGGGTCGACGAGCACCAGCTCCACCTCCTCGCGCCGCAGCTCTCGCCGCAGCCCCTTCTCCAGCTCCCGGGCCGCCGTGAAGCCCGCGTAGCCGCCACCGACGATCACGATGCGTCGCATCACTGCCTCCTGTGCCGCGCCCGTCGGGCGCTCTCACCACGTCGACCACGCAGCGTGCCGCTCCGTGACGGTCGGGTGGTGTGATGTCGGAGACGTCGTGGCGGACGTCGGGCGGACCGTCGGACGACGCGCGGTCCCGACGCCGCCGCCGGCCTCCCGGGGGTCGTAGGGTTGCCGCATGGCTGCCATCCCCACCCCGTACGAGGACCTCCTGCGCGACGTGCTGGAGCACGGCACGCACAAGGCGGACCGCACGGGGACGGGCACGCGCAGCGTGTTCGGCCGGCAGATCCGCTACGACCTGCAGCAGGGGTTCCCGCTGATCACCACCAAGCGGGTGCACCTGAAGTCCGTGGCGTACGAGCTGCTGTGGTTCCTGCGCGGCGAGTCCAACGTGGGCTGGCTGCAGGAGCACGGCGTGACGATCTGGGACGAGTGGGCGTCGCCGGAGGGCGAGCTGGGGCCGGTGTACGGCGTGCAGTGGCGGTCGTGGCCGACGCCGGACGGGCAGCACGTGGACCAGATCGCGGGCGTGATCGACCAGATCAAGGTCAACCCCGACTCGCGCCGCCTCGTCGTCAGCGCGTGGAACGTGGCCGAGCTCGCCGACATGGCGCTGCCGCCGTGCCACCTGCTGTTCCAGTTCTACGTGGCCGACGGGAAGCTCAGCTGCCAGCTGTACCAGCGCTCCGCCGACCTGTTCCTCGGCGTGCCGTTCAACATCGCCTCCTACGCGCTGCTCACGCACATGGTGGCCGCGCAGACCGGGCTCGAGGTGGGGGAGTTCGTCTGGACGGGCGGCGACTGCCACGTCTACGACAACCACGAGGAGCAGGTCCGCACCCAGCTGGAGCGCGACCCCTACCCGTACCCGACGCTCCGCCTCGCACCCCGGGACTCGATCTTCGACTACGCGTACGAGGACATCGAGGTGCTCGGCTACCAGCACCACCCGGGCATCAAGGCCCCGGTCGCCGTCTGACCCCGGCGACGACGTGATCGGTCTGATCTGGGCCCAGGCGCGCGACGCCGCGGGCCGGCCCGTCATCGGTGCCGCAGGCGAGATCCCCTGGCGCGTGCCCGAGGACTTCGCGCACTTCAAGGCGACGACGGCGGGGCACCCCGTCGTCATGGGGCGCCGCACCTGGGAGTCGCTGCCGCGCCGCCCGCTGCCCGGACGCACCAACGTCGTCGTGACGCGGCGGCCGGGCTGGTCCGACGACGGCGCCGTCGTCGCAGGCTCCGTCGGCACGGCCCTGGCGCTCGCCGCCGCGGCTCCCGGCGGGGACGAGGTCTGGGTGATGGGCGGCGGCGAGGTCTACGCCGCGACGCTGGCGCTCGCGGACAGGCTCGTCGTCACCGAGGTCGACCTGGAGGTCGCGGGCGACGCGTTCGCCCCTGTCGTCGACGCCCTGACCTGGAAGATCGCCGACGACGGCGCGTGGGCGACGTCGTCCGGCCCGGGCGCACTGCGCCATCGCGTGCGCACCTACGCGCGCGCCCTCGGCACCGCCTGACAGCCGGCCCGCCCTCGAGGCGGTCGGCTCGCGAGGCGCGGGCCCTCCTCGTCTCCGGACGGCCCGGCAGGCCGTGGCGCGGGCGCGCTCCCACCGCGTCCAGGCATCGCCAGATCACGATCTCGACACCGATCGGTGGAAGGCGCTTGCCGATTCCGGTACCCGTCCGGTACGTTTCCGAGAAACCGGTTACCGGCGCGTTTCACCACGGAGCGCGGACAGCTCGAGGAAGAGCAGAGGGGCACGCCAATGGTGGTTGTGATGAACGAGGGGCTGCGGCGATGAGCGCGGTCACCGCCGCGAAGACCGCGGCTCCGACGACGCCGACGTCCGGTGGCGCGACGCCGGCGCGACCGGAGCGCAAGCGGGTGTCCGCGCTGTGGAAGCACAAGGCGCTCTACCTCATGGCCGTGCCGGGGATCCTGTACTTCCTGGTCTTCAAGTACGCGCCCATGGGTGGCCTGGTCATCGCCTTCCAGGACTACATGCCCTTCCTCGGCATCGGCGGCAGCCCGTGGGTCGGCTTCGACCACTTCGTGCGCTTCTTCTCCGAGGACACGTTCCTGGTGCTGCTGCGCAACACCGTGGTGATCTCGCTCCTGCTCCTGATCTTCTCGTTCCCGGTGCCGATCATCCTGGCGCTGCTGCTCAACGAGGTCCGCACCAAGGTCTTCCAGCGCAGCGTGCAGACGGTCATCTACCTGCCGCACTTCATGTCGTGGGTCATCGTCGCGTCGATCTTCTACGTGCTGCTCTCGACCGACGGCGGCGCGGTGAACAACCTCATCGTCGAGTGGGGCGGCCAGCCGGTCCCGTTCCTCACGGACCCCGACTGGCTGCGACCGCTGTACGTGGGCCAGGAGATCTGGAAGGGCGCCGGCTGGGGCACCATCGTGTACCTCGCCGCCATGACGGCGGTGGACACGCAGCTCTACGAGGCCGCAGAGCTCGACGGCGCGGGCCGCATGCGCCAGACGTGGCACATCACCCTGCCGGCCATCCGGCCCACCATCATCGTGATGTTCATCCTCGCCATCGGGGACTTCCTGGAGCTCGGCTTCGAGCACATGTTCCTCGTGATGAACTCGCTGAACCGGTCCGTGGGCGACATCTTCGACACCTACGTGTTCACCACGGGTATCCAGAACGGGCAGCTCAGCTACGCCGCCGCGGTCGGCCTCTTCAAGGGCCTCGTCGGCCTGATCCTCGTCGTCATGGCCAACCGGCTCGCGAAGAAGTTCGGCGAAGAGGGCGTCTACTGATGTTCTCGTTCGAGGGCTTCGTCCGGATCAACACGTTCCTGACCGGCGTGTACCGGTTCGCCTACCTCAACGTGCTCTGGCTCGCGACGACCGTCCTCGGGCTCGGCCTGTTCGGCGCCGGGCCGGCGTCGTACGCCCTGGCCTGGTACGTGGACGGCTGGTTCCGCCACGGCGAGACGCCGCCGGTCGCCCGGGCCTTCGTGGCCGGCGTCCGGGAGCAGCCGTGGCGCGCCATGGTCGTCAGCTGGATCCTCGCGGGCGCGGGCGCCGTCATCGTCACCAACGTCTTCCGTGCCCCGAGCTGGACCGTGCAGGCGCTGAACGTCGTGGCGCTCGTCGTGCTCGCCGTCGCCGCCGCCTACGTGTACCCGGTCATGGTCGCGACCGACGTCGCGCCCGTCGGCCGGCAGCTCGCGAGCGCGCTGCTGATCGGCTTCGGCTCGCTGCACTGGACCATCCTCGGCACCACCGCCGTCGCCCTCACGGGCTGGCTGCTGTGGCAGTTCGCGTCGCCGTTGCTCGTGCTGTTCGGGGTGGGGATCCCGGCCTGCGCTGTCGGCGTCGTCACCCGCATCGTCTTTCGTCCCCTGGCGCAGGTCCCGGAACAGCCGGACACCCACGCGCCGTACCGCAGTTCCATCGACGCGCCTGTGACGGAGCAGGTGGCATGAGAAAGAGGAGTCGCACCATGAGGAGAGGCATGTTCGTCAAGGGCGCGGCGGCGGCAGCCGTCGCCGCGCTGGCCCTGACCGCCTGCGGCAACGGCGGGTCCGGCGACGAGGCCGAGGCCGACGACGGCCCCATCAGCTGGATGACGATGCTCCACACGCCGACGACGCCGGAGAAGGACGGCGTCATCGAGTCGGCGCTCGAGGAGTACACGGGCCAGAAGTTCGACATGCAGTGGGTGCCGGACGCCTCGAAGGAGGAGAAGATCAACTCCGCCCTGGCGTCGGGCAAGCTCGCCGACATCGTGTCCCTCACGATGACCGACAGCACCCAGGTGCGGCAGGCGCTCGGCTCCGGGCAGTTCTGGGACGTCGAGAGCTACCTCGCCGACTACCCGAACCTGGCGAAGATCGACCCCGACACGCTCGAGGCCGCGAAGCTCGACGGCAAGCTCTACGGGGTGCCGTTCCAGAAGATCAAGGCGCGCTACGGCGTCCTGGTGCGCCAGGACTGGCTGGACAGCCTCGGCCTCGAGGTGCCGCACACGATCGACGACCTCACGAAGGTGGCCGAGGCGTTCACGACGGACGACCCGGACGGCAACGGCAAGGACGACACCACCGGGTTCATCGACCGCGAGGAGAGCTTCCTCGTCGGGTTCCGGTCGCTCTCCGGATACTTCGGCGCGGGCGACAAGTTCGAGGTCACCGCCGACGGCCAGGTCGTGCCCGCGTTCACCACCGACGCCTTCAAGGAGGCGATGGAGTGGTACCGCGGCGTGTACGAGAAGGGCGCCGTGAACCAGGAGTTCGTCACCGTCCAGAAGCAGAACCAGCAGGACGCGATCGCCCGCGGCAAGGGCGGCATCGTCGTCACCGGCCTGTTCGAGGCGAAGAACTACATGGCCCTCGCGGAGAGCGCGGACCCGAAGACGCCCATGAAGTGGGCGCTGGTCAACGACATGCACACCGCTGACGTCGAGCACCGCATCCTCACCGACACGGGCGGCGGCATGGGCGGCTGGCTCGCCATCCCGAAGACCGAGGTGAAGAACGAGGCCGAGCTCAAGAAGGTCCTCTCGTTCATCGACAAGCTGCTGGACGAGGAGGCCTTCGGCCTCATGACCAACGGCATCGAGGACACGCACTACACGATCGACGGCGACGGCGTCGTGACGATCACCGACCAGACGGCGTGGGAGCAGGAGGTGCAGCCGTACTCGTCGTCCCGGCCCTCGGAGAAGGTCGTGACGTACAAGAGCACCGCGCCGTACGTCGACGAGGCGAACGAGAAGATGGCGGAGCAGGAGCCCGCCGTCGTCATCAACCCGGCGCAGTCGCTGTCGTCGGACACGTTCGACCGGCAGTGGTCGACCATCGAGGAGCAGGTCAACGACGCGTACAACCGGTACCTCACCGGGCAGATCGAGATGGCCGACTACGAGGCCGTGATCGAGGGGCTCCGCGGCCAGGGCCTCGACCAGATCATCGAGGAGTACTCCGCCGCGTACGCCAAGGTGAACGGCTGACCACCCCCTGATGCCGTGAGCGGGCGTCCGGCCCCTGTTCCGCCCCGTTCCGGGGCCGGACGCCCGCTCGCAGCACCGGGCACGACGACGACCGAGAGGCCACACGTGCACACCCTCGACGAGACCCTCGCCACGGCCACGTTCCAGGCGGCGATCGACGACGCCGCGGCCGCCGGCGGCGGCACCGTGGTGGTGCCCGCCGGAACCCATCGCACCGGGGCCCTGCGCCTGCGCTCCCACGTGGAGCTGCACCTCGAGGCGGGCGCGCTCCTCCAGTTCGTGCCCGACCCCGCGCTGTACCCGCCGGTCGACGCCCGCTGGGAGGGCGCCCCGGCCACGATCCACTCCCCGTGCCTGTACGCGGCGGGCGAGACGGACGTCGCGATCACCGGCTTCGGCACCATCGACGGCGGCGGCGCCCCCTGGTGGGACACCTTCCGTCACGACCGCGCGTCGCTGGCCCACCCGCGGCCCACGCTCGTCGGCCTGCACGACTGCACGCGGGTCACGGTGCGCGACGTGCGCCTGACCAACTCCCCGAGCTGGACGGTGCACCCGCTGCGGTGCGACGGCGTCACCATCTCCAACGTCGTCATCGTCAACCCGCCGGACTCGCCCAACACGGACGGCATCGACCCCGAGTCGTGCCGCAACGTGCGGATCAGCGACTGCCACATCGACGTCGGCGACGACTGCGTGGTCCTCAAGGCGGGCACCGAGCGCGACCCGGAGCGGATCGCCTGCGAGAACGTCGCCATCACCAACTGCACGATGGTGCACGGCCACGGCGGCGTCGTCATCGGGTCCGAGATGAGCGGCGGCGTGCGGAACGTCGTCATCAGCAACTGCGTCTTCGAGGGCACCGACCGCGGCATCCGCATCAAGTCGCGCCGCGGGCGCGGGGGCGTGGTCGAGGACGTCCGCGTGACGAACGTCGTGATGCGGGGCGTCATGACCCCGTTCGTCATCAACCCCTTCTACTTCTGCGGGCCCGACGGCAAGGAACCCCACGTCGCGGACCGCGCCCCGCACCCGGTGGGCGACGCGACGCCCGTGTTCCGCCGTATCCACCTGACGCACATCACCGCACGTGACGTGCACGCCGCCGCCGGTCACCTCTACGGCCTGCCCGAGCAGCCCCTGACGGACGTGACGCTCGACGACGTCACGATCTCCTACGCCGCCGACGCCGTGCCCGGCGTGCCCGCGATGGCCGACGGCGTGCCGGAGATGCGACGCGCAGGCCTCCACCTGGGCTTCGTCGCCGACTCCGACGTGTCGCGCGTGCGCATCGAGGGCTGCGAGGGCCCGGGCGTCGTCGTCGAGGAGAGCCCGACGCTGCGGCTGACGGAGGTGCGGGTCGATGGCGAGCGTCTCGATGCGTGACCGGGTGCGTGAGCCCGTGCGCGCCGGCGCGGCGCCGGACGGCCACGGGCCGACGATCCGGCGCACGGCCGAGACCTGGGTGACCGTCGCGGGCATGGTGACGTCGGCGGTCTTCCTCGGCGGGTTCGCGCTGGTGATGAACCGGGCGGACGAGCAGACGTTCCTCGACGCGGTGTACCCCGCGATGACGGGCGCGGGCATGCAGGTCGAGGCCGCGGACGCCTACGACGCCGCGCGCACGCTCGCCGCGTGGTTCGGCCTGACGCTCGTCGTCGTGCTGCTCGTCGCCGCCGCCGGGATCTACGTCGCCCACCGCCGTCCCGCCCGCCGGTCGACTGGCTGGTGGTTCCTCGGGGCGGGGCTGGCGTGCCTGTTCGGCAGCCAGCTCGTCCTCTACCCGATCGCCTTCCTCTTCTTCGTCGCCGCGGGGCTGTTCGCCGTGCGGCCGACCGACCCGCCCGCCGGCTCCACCGCCGCGCGGGCCACCGACCGCACGTCCGAGACCGGGAGCACCTCATGAGCAAGACCCTCGCAGCGCCGCGAGCCGCCACCCGTGAGCGCAGCCGCATCCACCGGCCCACCACCGGGATGCGCGTGTTCCGGGTGGTGAACGTCATCGTCCTGAGCGCCTTCGCGCTGATCTGCGTCCTGCCGTTCATCAACGTGCTGGGCAGCTCGCTGGCGACGCCGGGCGAGCTCGCGACCCGCCCGTTCGTGCTCATCCCGCAGACGTTCACGCTCGACGCCTACCGGTACATCCTGTCGACGTCGACGATCTTCCGGGCCATGGGCGTCTCGGTGTTCGTCACCGTGGTCGGTACCTTCGTCAGCCTGCTGCTGACGTCGCTGATGGCCTACGCGCTGTCGAAGCGGTACCTCAGGGGCCGCCGCGTCATCAACTTCCTCGTGGTGTTCACGATGCTGTTCAGCGGCGGCATGATCCCCACGTTCATCGTGGTGAACAGCCTCGGGCTCATCGACTCGCTGTGGTCGCTGATCCTGCCGGTGGCGATCAACGCGTTCAACTTCGTCATCATGCGCAGCTTCTTCCAGGGCATCCCGGACAGCCTGGAGGAGGCCGCCCGCATCGACGGCTGCTCCGACCTGGGCGTGTTCCTGCGCATCGTGCTGCCGCTGTCGCTCGCGTCGATCGCCACCATCGGCCTCTTCTACGCCGTCTACTACTGGAACACGTACCAGGCCGCGATCCTCTACATCAACGACTCCACGAAGTGGCCGATCCAGGTGCTGCTGCGCCAGATCGTCATCGTCGCGAGCGGCATGAACGCCGACGAGAGCGCCGTGGACGTCGTGCCGCCGGCGCAGTCGGTGAAGATGGCCGTCATCTTCGTCGCGACGCTGCCGATGCTGATCGTCTACCCGTTCGTCCAGCGGTTCTTCGTCAAGGGCGCGCTGATCGGCTCCGTGAAGGGCTGACGGGGCCCGGGCGGTGCCGAGCCCACCCACCGAAACGACCTGCGACGAGGCAGGTGCGACGAGAGGAGACGCATGATGCGACGAGTCCCGGTAGGGGGGCCACGACGGGCCGGTCGGGCCGGCGCGGTCGGGGCCGTGCTGGTGACGGCTCTGGCCCTCACCGCGTGCGGCGGCGGGTCGGGCGGGGGCGGCGAGGCGAGCGCCGAGGGGCCGATCACCTGGATGGCCACGCTCCACACGCCGACGACGCCGGAGGCGGACGGCCCGATCGAGTCCGCCCTGGAGGAGCACACGGGCGAGGAGCTGGAGGTGAGCTGGGTGCCGGCGGCGTCGTCGGCGGAGAAGCTCAACGCCGCCCTGTCCACGGGCAAGCTGGCCGACATCGTGTCGATGGCCCCGGCGGACAGCGCGCTCGTGCGGCAGTCGCTGAAGTCGGGCATGTTCTGGGACGTCGAGGACTACCTGGCGGACTTCCCGAACCTGTCGAAGATCGACGAGCAGACGACGGCCTCCGCCCGGATCGACGGCCACCTGTACGGCGTGCCGGTCCAGAAGAACAAGGCGCGCTACGGCGTCCTGGTGCGCCAGGACTGGCTGGACAACCTCGGGCTGGACGTGCCGCACACGATCGACGACCTGACGGCGGTGGCCGAGGCGTTCACGAAGGACGACCCGGACGGCAACGGCAAGGACGACACCACCGGCTTCCTCGACCGCGAGGAGAGCTTCGACCTGGGCTTCCGCTCCCTGAGCGGCTACTTCGGCGCGGGCGACGACTTCACGGTGGACGACGCCGGCCAGGTGCACGCGGTCTTCGCGAGCGACGAGTTCAAGCGCGCGATGGAGTGGTACCGCGGCGTCTACGAGTCCGGGGCGGTGAACCAGGAGTTCGTCACGATGCAGAAGACGAACCAGCTCGACGCCATCGCGCAGGGCAAGGGGGGCATCGTCGTCACCGGTCTCTTCGAGGCGAAGGGCTACCTCGCGACCGCCCAGGACAGCAACCCCGAGACGCCCATGGAGTGGGCCCTCGTCAACGACATGACACAGGGCGACGTGCCGCGGCGGATCCTCACCGACACGGGCGGCGGCATGGGCGGCTGGCTCGCGTTCCCCAAGGAGTACGTGAAGTCCGAGGCGGAGCTGAAGAAGGTCCTCGGGTTCGTCGACAAGCTGCTCGACGAGGAGGCCTACGGCCTCATGACCAACGGCATCGAGGGCACGCACTACGAGGTCGACGGCGACGGCGTGGTCTCGATCACCGACCAGACCCTCTGGGAGCAGGAGGTGCAGCCGTACGCGTCGTCGCGCCCGTCCGAGAAGGTCGTGACGTACAAGAGCGCCGAGCCGTACGTCGACGAGGGCAACGAGAAGATGGCGGAGAACGAGGAGTACTCCGTCGTCAACCCGACGCAGTCGCTGACCTCGGAGACGTACGACCGGCAGTGGACCACGCTCTACGGCGAGGCCAAGGACGCGTACAACCAGTACCTCGTCGGCCAGATCGACATGGCGGAGTACGAGGCGCTCGTCGACGGTCTCGGGGGCCAGGGGCTCGACCAGATCCTCGAGGAGTTCACGGCCTCCCACGCCGAGGTGAACGGCTGACGCCCGCCGGCTGACGCCGCCCCACCCTGGCCGAGCCCGTCGGGACCCTTGGTCCCGGCGGGCTCAGCCGTCGCTCGGGGCGAAGGCGGCGTGGAACGTCCACCGCGGGTCGAGGGTCTCCCCGAAGCCCTGCGACTGGACGGCGAGCGTGCCGTCGTCGGCGAGGGCCAGGCGCAGCCGGAGCGTGGCCAGCTCGTCGCCGTGCGTCCCCGCGCGCACGTCGAGGGTGCCGGGGGCGGACCAGCCGGCCGTGACGACCGCCGCCTCGGCGCCGATCGCGGTGGTCAGCGGGCCGGCGGTGTCGAGCGTGATCGACCAGCCGTCGGACGACGCGAGGGTGCCGCCGCGGGCCCCGACGGCGAGCGTGAGCTCCGCCGGACCCGCGCCCGGGGTGCGGCTGGTCCAGGTGCCGCCCAGCGGGCGGACGTGTGCGGCGTCGTGCCGTGGGGCGGGCCAGGCGAGCGTCGTGACGGCGGCAGCGGCCGGAGGAGCGGCGGCGCCGCGGCCCGCCCGCGCCAGCCCGCGCGCGGGCTCGACGAGGTGGTCGAGGACGAGGTCGAGCAGCTTCTGGTCGCCGCTCGCCGCGGCCTGGGAGTCGGCCGTGACGACCACGGCGACCCGCAGCTCCGGGTCGCCGTAGACGATCTGCCCGCCCAGGCCGAACATCAGCCAGCCGCCGACGGGCGGCAGCCACAGCTGGTACCCGTACCCCGCGCGGAAGGGTCCGCCCCACGTCTGCGTGGCGGGGTGCGACTGCGGCGCCGTCGCGGCCGCGAGGTAGTCGGCCGGGAGCAGCCGCGCGCCGTCGTGCACGCCGCCGTCGTTCAGGAGCCGGGCGAGCCGTGCCAGGTCGTCGGGGGTGCAGATCAGGCCGGAGCCGCCGTGGCTGAAGCCGTCGGGGCCGGGCAGGAAACGCAGGCCGGGGGAGACCCCGAGCGGGTCGAGCACCCGCGGGCGCAGGTAGTCGGCGAGCGTGCCGCCGGTGGTCCGCTCCACCAGCGCGGCCAGCGTGTACGACGCGCTGGTGTCGTACGTGAACAGGGTGCCCGGCGGGTGCGTGGGCCCGACGCGGAAGTACGACTCCAGCCAGCCGCCCTCGCGGACCTTGTACGTCGTCGAGCGGTGCGGGCCGACCATCGCCAGCATGTGCCGCAGGGTCGTGGCCTCGAGCCAGGGGTGGGCGGGATGGCCGTCGACGAGGTCCGGGAAGTGCTTCACCACGGGGTCGTCGAGGGAGAGGCGCCCCTCCGCGGCGAGCAGCCCGACGGCCAGGCCCGTGACCGTCTTTGACACCGAGTACATCCGCTGCGGGACGTCGTGGCCTCGGGTCGGGGCGCTGGCCGCGACCGGTCGGTCGTCGCCCACGCGCACGTCGACGGTGTGCAGGGCGATGTCGAGCGCGACGGCGCGCTCGACGAGCGGGATCAGGTCGATCATGCGGTCAGCCTAGTAACCGCTTTCCGGTCGTGACCAGGGCCCTCGCCGCCCCGTCGGGGTCGCGGCGAGGACCCGGCTCAGACCAGGTCGCGGACGGCGGCGTACTGCTCGCGCACCACGGGCCGCGGGTCGGCGTCGAGGGTGGTGGCGACCGTCGTCGACCAGGAGGGCGCCGCGGCGGCCGGGTCGGCGGCCGCCGAGAGCACCCATGCGGCCTGGCGCGCGGCGCCGTCGGCCACGTACTCGCCCGGCTCGGGCACGCCGATCGAGAGGCCGAAGACCTGCGTGGCCACCTGCTGCACCGCGGGGGACTGCGCGGCGCCGCCGATGAGCATGACGCGCTCGATCGGCACGCCCTGGGCGCGCAGCGCGTCGAGCCCGTCGGCCAGGCCGCAGAGCATGCCCTCGACGTACGCGCGGGCGAGGTGCTCGCGGGTGGACGTCGCGAGGCGGACACCGTGCAGCGTGCCGGTGGCGTCGGGGCGGTTGGGGGTGCGCTCGCCCTCGAGGTAGGGCACGAGGACGAGGCCGTCGGCGCCCGCGGGTGCGGCCAGCGCGAGGTCGGCGAGCTCGTGCACGTCGACGCCGAGCACGGCCCGGGCGGCGTCGAGCACGCGGGCCGCGTTGAGCGTCACCGCGAGCATGAGCGCGTTGCCGGTGGCGTCGGCGAAGCCGTTGATGGCGCCGGAACCGTCGGCCGTCCGCGTCGGCGCGACCGCGGACACGACGCCCGAGGTGCCGATCGAGATCGCGATGTCGCCGGGCGTCATGCCCAGTGCGAGCGCGGCGGCCGCGTTGTCGCCGGCGCCGGGGCCGATCAGGGCCCCGCCGTCGACGTCGGCGCCGGCGACGGACGCGTGCGCGACGCCGCCCGACTCGGCCGGGCCGAGCACGCGGGGGAGCGTGACGTCGTCGCGCCCCAGGGCGAGCTTGAGCAGGTCGGGCCGGTAGGCGCCCGCGCCGCCGTCCGCCTCGGCGTCGTAGTAGCCGGTGCCGGAGGCGTCGGAGCGGTCGGTGAACAGGGCGTCGAGCTGCGGGCCGAGCGGCGACTCGCCCTCGGGCCCGTAGCCGGCGATGCGCCAGCTCAGCCAGTCGTGGGGGAGCGCGACGGCCGCCACGCGTGCGGCGTTCTCGGGCTCGGCGTCCCGCAGCCAGCGCACCTTGGTGACGGTGAGGGACGCGACGAGCACGGAGCCGACGGCGTCGGCCCAGGCCTGGGCGCCGGCCTCGCGGTCGCTGTCGCCGAGCTCGGCGATCAGGTCCTCGGCCGCCGCGGCGGAGCGGGTGTCGTTCCACAGGATGGCGTCGCGGACCACGCGCCCCTCGGCGTCGAGCGCGACGAGGCCGTGCTGCTGGCCGCCGACGGCGATCGCGGCGACGTCGTCGAGGCCGCCGGCCTCCTGCGCCGCGGCGCGGAACGCGTCCCACCAGTGCTGCGGGTCGATCGACGTGCCGTCGGGGTGCTTGGCCGTGCCGGAGCGCACGAGCCGCCCGGTCTCGGCGTCGCGGACGACGATCTTGCAGGACTGCGTGGACGTGTCCACGCCGGCGACGAGGGGCATCGTTGCTTCCTTCGAGGTCTCTCTGGGTGGGACGAGGACACCGGCCCGGCGTCCTCGCTGGTCGAGCCTGTCGAGACCGTGTCTCGACAGGCTCGACCAGCAGGGTCGACAGACGGGTTGTCAGCCGATGAGGTGGCGCAGCGCGAGCTGGTGCAGACGCACCAGACCGTAGTCGCGCTCGGCGACCGCGTCGATGTCGACGTCCTCGTAGGCGGAGCGGTCCGCGAGGAAGGCGTCGAACGACTCGCCCTCGGCCAGGGTGGGCTCGCCCAGCTCGAAGATGCCGGCGTGCTCGAACGCCTGCTGCACCTCGGCGTCGGCGCGGTACGCCTTCGCCTTGGCGGCGAGCATGTCGTACGTCTCCATGTTCGCCTTGGCCGACTCCCACACGCCGTCGAGGTACTCGGTGCGGCTGGGCTTGTAGTCGAAGTGGCGCGGGCCCTCGTAGCGCGGGCCGCCGTTGGGGAAGCCGTTCTCGAGCATGTCGACCGTGAAGAAGGCGCTCAGCAGGTCGCCGTGACCGAAGACCAGGTCCTGGTCGTACTTCGGGCCGTGCTGGCCGTTGAGGTCGATGTGGAAGAGCTTGCCCGCGTACAGCGCCAGCGCGAGGCCGTGCGTGTAGTTGAGGCCGGCCATCTGCTCGTGGCCCGTCTCCGGGTTGAGGCCCACGATGTCGCCGTTGTCGAGCGTGTCGATGAGGGCGATGGCGTGACCGATGCTCGGCAGGAAGATGTCGCCGCGGGGCTCGTTCGGCTTGGGCTCCAGCGCGATGCGCAGGTCGTAGCCCTTCTCCTTGATGTAGGCGGCGACGGTGTCGATGCCCTCGGCGTAGCGGGCGTGCGCGGCGTGCAGGTCCTTGGAGTTGTCGTACTCCGTGCCCTCGCGGCCGCCCCACATGACGAAGGTGGAGGCGCCCATCTCGGCGGCCAGGTCCGCGTTGCGCAGCACCTTGCGCAGGCCGTAGCGGCGCACCTCGCGGTTGTTCGAGGTGAACGCGCCGTCCTTGAAGATCGGGTGCGTGAAGGTGTTGGTGGTGACCATCTCGCAGACGAGGCCGGTCTCCTCGGAGGCCTTCTTCACCGAGTCGATGTGCTTCTGGCGGTCGGCACCCTCGGCGCCGAACGGGAAGACGTCGTTGTCGTGGAACGTGAAGCCCCAGGCGCCGAGGTCGGCCAGCTTGCGGATGGACTCCGCCGGGTCCAGGTCGGGGCGGGTCGCGGTGCCGAACGGGTCGGCCGCCGGCCAGCCGACGGTCCACAGGCCGAACGAGTACTTGATGTCGCTCACGGATCTCTCCTCGTCGAGTTTTGTTGTACGGCTGAACTATTGCGCGTCGCTGGGCTAGAGTCAACACGTGCCAGCCACCTCGACGACGACGCCCGCAGCGGCGCCCCGCGTGCCCGACGGCGGGGCCGCGTCGCGCCAGCACACGCTCCGCGAGCGGAACCTGCGCCTCGTCGCCGCGGCCGTGTTCGAGGCCACCGCACCACCGTCGCGCGCCGACGTCGCCGCCGCCACCGGCCTCACCCGGGCCACCGTCTCGACCCTCGTCGACCGGCTCGTCGCCGGCAGGCTCGTGGCCGAGCTGCCGCCCGTCGCCGCCCAGCGCGCCGGCCGCCCCGCCGTGCCGCTCGTGCCCGCCGGGCGGTCCGTCGTCGGGCTCGGCCTCGAGGTGAACGTCGACTACCTCGGCGCGCGCGCCCTCGACCTGGTGGGCGACGTCGTCGCCGAACGAGTCGTCACCGGGTCGCTGCACGACTCCGACCCCCGCGAGGTGCTCGCCCGGCTCCGGACGATCGCCACCGAGGTGATCGCCGAGGTCGAGGCCGGCGGCATGCGCGTCGCCGGGGCGCGGCTCGCGCTGCCCGGGCTCGTCGACGTGCGCGGCGCGCGGCTGGAGGTGGCGCCCAACCTGGGCTGGTCGTCGGTCGAACCCGTGCCGGAGCTCGACCTGCGGGCCGGCGACGGGAGCGCGCTCGACGTCGAGGTGGCGAACGAGGCCAAGCTGGCCGCCCTCGCCGAGCTGGCCGGCGACGTGCCGTCGTCCTTCCTCTACGTCTCCGGCGACGTCGGCGTCGGCGCGGGGATCGTCGTCGACCGGCACCTGTTCCTGGGGGAGCGGGGCTGGAACGGCGAGATCGGGCACGTCGTCGTGGACCCCGCCGGCCCGCGCTGCTCCTGCGGCGCCACGGGCTGCCTCGAGCAGTACGCCGGCAAGGAGGTGCTGCTGCGCGGCGCCGGCCTGCCGTCGTCGGCGCCCGTGCACGCGATCGTCGACCTGCTGCGCGCCGGCGACGACGCCGCCCTCGCCACCGTGCGCCGCGGCGGCCGGGCGCTCGGCGCCGCGCTCGCGACGTTCGTCAACCTCGTCGACGTCTCCACCATCGTGCTCGGCGGCGCGTACGCCGAGCTGTTCGGCTGGGTCGGGCACGTCGTCGAAGGGGTCGTCGAGGAGCGCGCCCTCGCCGCGCCCTTCGCGCCCGTCGACGTGCGCCCCGCCGCCGCCGGACCGCACGCCGCCCTCACCGGCGGAGCGCGCGAAGTGCTGCGGTCGGTGGTCGCCGACCCGGCGCGCTGGGTCTGAAGGCGGGTGGCCCTCCTGGTCGAGGCCGCCTTAGCGGCAGGCGGTCGTCGGCGCCGCGCGAAGCGGGCGCTAGGCTGTGGGTCGCCTTCTTCGTCGAAGGTGCCGGCGCTTGTAGCTCAGTGGATAGAGCAACCCTCTCCTAAAGGGTAGGTCGGAGGTTCGAATCCTCTCAGGCGCACTTTGGTAAGGCGTTCGCAATATGCGCAGGTCAGGAGTTCGGGCGGCTGCGCGGCTCGTGCGGGGAAGCAGGCTTACGCTGACGTCGTGACTTCCCCCGACGTCGAACCTCGCCTGGACACCGCCGATCCCGCAGAGCAGTTCGCCGCCTACCTCGACTACTACCGTGCCGCCGTGGCGCGGAAGTTCGAGGGCCTGACGGACGACCAGCAGCGCACGAGCCTGCTGCCCTCGGGGTGGACGCCGCTGGAGCTGCTGACGCACCTGGTGCACATGGAGCGGCGCTGGTTCGTCTGGGGCTTCCTGGGCGAGCAGGTCGCGCATCCGTGGGGCGACAACGTCGACGACGCCCCGGAGAGCCGGTGGCACGTGCCCGACGACGTGGGCCGCGACGATCTCATCGCGGCGCTGCACGCGGGCGGAGCGCGGACGCGCGACATCCTGGCGAGCCGCGACCTCGCCGCGCGGGCCGCCGTCGGTGGGCGGTTCACGGCGGACGGCGAGGTGCCGACGCTGCTGTGGATCTGCTTCCACGTGCTGCAGGAGTACGCCCGGCACGCAGGGCACCTCGACGTCGTCCGGGAGCTGGCCGGCGGCGCGACAGGCGAGTAGCGCGGTGCTTTCCCATGCGCACCTACTTGCCGTATTGGAAAGTGGTTGATACTTTCGCGAGCATGACGGACGACCTCGCGCCACGCCCCGCCGAGGCCGCCGCCCTGCTCGAGCAGGCCGAACGAACCACCCTCGTCGGGAGGGTGGATCGTGTGGTGTGGACGTGGGTGGCCGTCGCGGTCGGGGCGCTCTGGGGCGGGTTCTCCCTCGCCCGCTGGTTGCTTCCCGGCCGGACGACGGAGCCGGTGCAGTACCTCGTCCCGCTGGCGGTGTTCGTCGGGTTCGTGGTGCTGCTGTGGCGTGTGGCCGACCTCCGGTCCCGCGCCACCCCGCACATCGGCTGGATGACGCGGATGTGGCCCGCGCCGCTGCCCCTGCTCATGTATGTCCCGACCGATCTCGTCGTGCACCATGCCGGGCTCGACCCGATCCGGCCGGTCGTGGTGGGTCTCTGTGCGTTCCTCGTCGCGCTGCCGTGCCTGGCCGCGGCCCATCGCATCTGGTGGGACTCCTGGGTCCCGGGACGGGGTACCCGGTGAGCGACCCGACCCCGCGCGAGGCGCGTCGGCTACTGGATCGGGCGGTCGCCGTCCAGATGGCGTACCTCGTCGCGATCGTGGCGTTCGCCCGGCACCGGGAGCGGGCGGCGTGGACGGTGCCGCGCGGCGCGCGCCGCATCGCCGTCGTCGCCGGGGCGTGGATCCGGAAGGAACCGGGCCGATGAGCGCCGACGACGGCGCCCAGGAGCACCCTCGCCACCGCCTCGACGACGTGATCCACGCGCCGGTGCGGTTCAGCATCGTCGCGGCGCTCGCGAGCGTCGACGAGGCCGTCTTCGGCGTCGTCCGCGACGCCGTCGGTGTCAGCGACTCCGTCCTGTCGAAACAGGTGTCCGCGCTCGAGCAGGCCGGCTACGTCGCGGTCCGCAAGGGCGCCGTGGGCCGCAGGCCGCGCACCTGGCTGCGCCTGACCCCCGCCGGGCGCCGGGCGTTCCGGAGCCACCTGGACGCGTTGCGCGACATCGCCGCGACCGGGCTCGACGACAGCGCCACCGAGGAGTAGCCGAGCTACCTCGCCGGGATCTGAGCTACCTCGGGGCTCGCGGTACTACCTCGCGGGCTCTGGAACTACCTCGCGGAACTTTCCACAACCTCGTGGAGTCTCGGACCACCTCGTGGTCAGTCGGCCTGGGCGTGCGCGATGTGCGCGAGCTGGCGCCACACGAGCACCAGGGTGAGCCCGGCGCCGACGAAGCCGAACCACATGGGCGCGGTGAGACCCCAGTGCTCGGCGAGCACGCCGCCGATCGCGTTGCCCACGACGATGCCGCCGAACACGCACATCATGTAGACCGACCCGACCCGGCCCTGGAAGCGGGTGGGGGTGGCGCGCTGCCGCACCGTGTTGGACACGGTGCCCCACACGAAGGAGTAGGCGCCGAAGACGAACAGGATCGCCATCGCGGCCCAGCCGGTCGTCGCGAGGGCGAGCGCGAGGTGGAACAGCACCTCGAGCGTCAGGCACACCTTCATCAGGGCGGACAACGACCATCGCCGCTCGAGCGAGCCGTACGAGAACGTGCCGATCAGCCCGCCGACGGCGGCGGCCGTGGTGAGCAGGCCGTACCCGACGGGTCCCATGTGCAGGTAGTCGAGCGAGTACTTCACGAGGATGCCCCACGGCGCGGCCCACGTGGCGTTGAAGACGAGGATCACCAGCGCGAGGGTGCGCACGGGCGGGTTGGTCCAGATCCACCGCAGGCCCTCGGAGATGTCGTGCCGCACGCGGCGGCGGCCGTCGTCCAGCCTCGCGTCGGGCGCGGGCGGCACGGGTGTGAGCACGACCTTGCTCACCAGCAGCACCGCGAGGAGCACGGTCAGCACCTGCGCGGCGAACGGCCACGCGGCTCCGGCGGCGAAGAGCGCCGCTCCCAGCGGGGGCCCGACGAGCTGGTTGGCGGTGAGGAACCCGGCCTGCAGCCGCGCGTTGCCGATGCCCAGGTCGGCGGGGCGCACGAGCATGGGCAGCAGGGTCTGCGAGGTGGTGTCGGCGAACACCTCGGCCACGCCCATGAGCAGCATCGCCGCAAGGACCACGCCGATGTTCACGTGCCCGGTCACGATCACCACACAGAGCGCGGCGACGACGACGGCGCGCAGCAGGTTGGCGACGATGACGAGGCGGCGCCGGTCCAGGCGGTCGGCGAGCACGCCGGCCCACAGGCCGAACACCAGCCAGGGCAGGCGCTGCAGCATCGCGGCGAGGGCGACGAGCATGGCGGAGCTCGTCTGCGACGCGACGAGGAGAGGGCCCGCGGCGAGGGCGACGCCGTCGCCGATGTTGCTCACCCAGGACGCAGACATCAGCCACCGGAACCCGATGCCCATGCGGGCGGGAGCCACCGCCTCGACCACTCGTCTCACGGGCGTCCAGCCTAGGTGCCCGGGGCGGATGACCCCCCTCTGATATTCCTCAGACCGCTTGCAAGGTTCGCCCCCGTGCCTTATTGACGAGGTCACGACGGCGCGGCACACTCTCGGGTGACGGCGCGCATCGCCCGCCCCCTGCGCGGTGCGCGCTGTCCCTTGCCGGGCCGAGCCCGGCCCGACGCCCCTTCGGACCCCCCGCCGAGGGGGCGTCAACACGCTCCCGTCCTCCACGCCCCCTTGCGGGTCGCTCGGAAGCGCGTGCTCCGGCGGTCCTCGGCGCGCCGACACCGGCGCGGGGGCCGCCCGTTCTACCGTGCTGGCGTGAGAGCCGCCCGACGATCCACCGCCACGACCGCGGTCGACCCCTCTGCCGGGGCACCCGCCGCGCCGGACCCGTCCCTGCGGACGGGCGCGGACGGCGGCCCGGCGACGGGAGCCGACACCCCCGACGACGCCTCCGCGCGCGGAGGCGACGACCGTCAGGCCCCGCGACCACCCGGGACGCCCGGCACCGACGGCCGCCGCGCGAGCGCGTCGTCCGAGGCGGCGGCGTCCGTCGAGGCCGCCACGCGCCGCTGGCGCGCGTCCCTGGTGGAGATGGTGGGCGGCTCGTCGCTGTCCGACGTGGGCCTGCTCGGGGAGGCGATCGTCGATCTCTCGAAGGCGCACCCGAACGGGGTCGCCGGGCTCTTCGCGGGGCGCCCGACCCGGCTGTCGAACCTGGTGCGCGAGGGCGAGGCGCTGCCCGCCGCGCGGCGTCGGGCGCGGGCGGTGGCGGCTCGTGCGGCCGAGCACGCGTCGCGGTACGGCGTCGCGCCCACCTACCTCGCGATCGGCGTCGCCACCTGGACCGAGCACGACGACGGGCCCGAGGTCCCGTTCGGCGGCGGCGGACCGCAGCGGCACGACGTCGCGGCGCTCGCGCGGGTGGCGTCGTCGGGCACGACGGCGGCCCCCGGCGCGGACGGCGACCCCGCCGACGACGCCGATCGCGGGAACGGCGACGCGGACGCCCACGGTGCGGCACCGGGCGCGGCGTCGTCGACCGACCAGGACGGCGGTCCCGCGACCGCCGAGGGCCCCGCGGCACCGGAGGACCAGGACGCCGAAGGGCCCGCGCTGACGACGTCGATCCCCGTCGTGTCGATGGCCGCCCGCGAGCCTGCCGCCGCGCCGCGCGCGACGCCCTCGGACCCCGACGCCGCGGCGCCCGCCGGCCGTGTGGTGCACGCGCCCGTGGTGCTGCGGCCGGTGACGCTCACCCCGCGCGGGGACGGCGGCGCCGACTACGACCTCACGCTGGAGCCGACGGTCGAGATCAACCCCGTCGTGGCGCGCACGCTGCGCGCGCACGGGGCGCTGCTCGACCCGGCGGCGCTGGCCAAGGCGACCTTCACGCTCGCCGGCTTCGACCCGACGGACGTGCTGGCGCGCGTGGCGGCGCTGGGCGAGGCCGTGCTGGACGACTTCGAGCTCGACCGGCGCGTGCTCGTCGGCACCTTCGTGCACCCGGGGCAGGCGCTGGTGGACGACCTCGACCAGCTCGCGCCGTCGCTGCACCGGCACGAGGTGGTCGCGGCGCTCGCCGGCGTGGACGACGCGGCGCAGCGGCTGTCCGCGCTGGAGCTCCCCGCCGTGCGCCGGGGCGACGCGGACCCGACGCGCGAACGCGGCGTGGGCGACCTCGACCCGCAGCAGCGCTCCGTCCTGGACGCCCTGGCCACGGGTGGCCACCTGTTCGTCGACGCGCCCGTCGGCTCCGACGTCGCGGGCACGCTCGCGGCCGTCGTCGGCGAGGCGACCGCCGCGGGCCGCTCCGTGCTCTACGTGACGGGCCACCGCCGCGCCGCGGACCGGCTCGCGCTGCGGCTCGAGTCCCTCGGCCTGGAGAGCCTCTTGCTCGACGTGCCGCCGCACCCGACCTGGCGCGAGGACGTGACCCGCCGGCTGCTGTCCGCGATGGCGAGCGAGCCGGAGCAGGTCGACGTGGACGGCGCCGCGCGCGTCCGCGACGCGCTGATCGGCACCCGCTCCCAGCTCACCGGCTACATCGAGGCGTTGCACCAGCCGCGCTCGCCCTGGCAGGTGTCCGCGTACGACGCGCTGCAGGCGCTCGCGCGCCTCACCGCCGAGCGGCCTGCGCCGTCCACCACCGTGCGGCTCGCCTCGGAGTCGGTGCTCGCGCTGCTGCCGGAGCGGCGCCGCGAGATCGCCGCCGGCCTGGAGCGGGCCGCGGCGTTGGGCGCGTTCACCCTGCGACCGTCGTCGACCCCCTGGTACGGGGCCCAGCTGCTCTCCGACGACGACGCGCGGCAGACGCTGGTGCGCGTCGAGCGGCTGCGCGACGTCACCCTGCCCCAGCTGCGCCGCCAGCTCGCGTACACGGGCGAGGTCACCGGCCTGACGACGCCGACGACGGTGCGCGGCTGGGGCGAGCAGCTCGCGATGCTCGGCGGCATGCGCAGCACGCTCGACCTGTTCCACCCGATGGTCTTCGAGCGGACGGCGGCCGACCTCGTGCAGGCGACCGCGTCGCGGCGCTGGCGCGCGGAGCACGGCATCGAGATGGGCTGGTTCGCGCGCCGCCGGCTGCGCAAGCGCGCCAAGGACATGGTGCGGCCCGGCGTCCGGGTGCCGAACCTGCACGAGGCGCTGGTGCAGGTGCAGGAGCAGCGCGACGTCTGGGCCGAGCACGCGCAGCGCGGCGGCTGGCCGACGCTCCCCGAGGGGCTGGCCTCCATCGAGGACACCTACGAGGCCGTGCGCATCGACCTCGAGGCGCTCGAGCCGGTGCTGGCGTCGACCACCCTGGGCGGCCACCTGCTGGACCTCGACCTCGACGGCCTCGCCGAGCGGCTGCAGCGGCTCGCGGGCGACTCGGACGCGCTGACCGTGCTGCCCGAGCGGACCAGCCTGCTGCGCGCGGCGCGGTCCGCGGGCGTGGGCGACCTCGTGGACGACCTCACCGACCGGCGCGTGCCCGGCGACCTCGTCGCCGCGGAGCTCGAGCTCGCCTGGTGGTCGTCCGTCTTCGAGCAGCTGCTCGCCGCCGACCCGGTGCTCGCCGGTCAGGACGGCGTCGGGCTCGACGCGCTCGCCCGCCGCTTCCGCGACCTCGACCGTGAGCACCTCGCCGCGCTGTCCCAGCCGGTGCGGGTCGCCGCCCGGGCGCACCTCGGGTCGGCGATGCGGGAGGACCGGGACTCTGCCGAGGCCCTCTTCACGGAGCTCATCGAGGGCCGGATGACGACGCTGCGCGACCTCGCGGAGCGGCACGGCGACATCCTGCGCCGCCTCCGGCCCGCGCTGGTCGCGACCCCCACCCTGGTGCCGCACCTGCTGCCGGAGCACCGCACCGCCGACGTCGTGATCCTCGACGCCGTGCAGCACGTGCCCACCGAGGTCGTGGTGCCGGCGCTGGCGCGCGGGCGGCAGGTCGTGGTCGTGGGCGACCCGCGGTCGGCGTCGGGCTCCAGCGTGCACGAGCTGTCCGCGCTGCTGCCCACGGTGACGCTGCAGCCGCACGAGCACAGCCGCGACCCGGAGCTCACCCGTCTGCTCGCCGCGCACGGCTACGAGGGGCTGCTGCGGCCGGCGCCGCTGCCGCGCGCCGAGTCGCTGGTGCACCTGGACGTCGTGGAGGGCACCGGCATGCCGGACCCGGTCTCCGGCAGCGTCGAGAGCACGCAGGCCGAGGTCGACCGCGTGGTCGAGGTGTCGATCGAGCACGCCCTGACCCGACCGGAGGAGACGTTCGCGATCGTCACCGTGACGGCCGCGCACGCGGACCGGGTGCGCGAGGCGCTCCTGGCCGAGGTGCGTTCGAACCCCGCGCTGGCGGCGTTCTTCTCGGGCTCGCGGCCCGAGCCCGTCGTCGTCGCGGACATCACCGGGGTGGCGGGGCTGTCGCGCGACACCGTGCTGCTGTCGGTCGGCTTCGGCCGCACGCCGCACGGCCGTGTGCTGCACCGCTTCGGCGTGCTCGGCGAGGCCGGGGGCGAGGCCATGCTGGTCGGCGCGCTGGGCGCCACCCGCAAGCGGCTGCACGTCGTGTCCTGCTTCACCGCCGACGCGCTGGACCCCGAGCGCCTGCGCAGTGCCGGCCCCCGGCTGCTCGTCGAGGCGCTGGAGCTGGCCGAGCGCCGGTCCGGCGTCGCCGACCAGGTGCGGCTCGGCAACGGCGTCGACGTGGGTCGCGCGCCCGACCGGCTGCTCGTCGACCTCGGCGAGCGGCTGTGGAAGCTCGGCTACCTCGTCGAGACCGACTACGGCGCCCCGGACGGCGACCGCATCCCGCTGGTCGTGGGGCACCCCGACCTCCCGGGCGAGCTGCTCGTCGCCGTGCTCACCGACGACGCCGCGTACGTCGCGGAGCCGTCCGTGCGGGTGCGCGACCGGCAGCTCGCGGAACGGCTGGAGCGCCTGGGGTGGGTCGTCACCCAGGTCTGGTCCGCCGCCGCGTTCCTCGACCCCGACGGCGAGGCCGACCGCGTGCGCCGCCTCGTGCAGCGCGTGCGCGACGAACGGATCGGCACCGCGGGCGGCGTCGTGCCCCCGCGCGAGGTCGTCGTCCCGGTGCTGCCGGACGAGGACGAGCCGCCCGCCGACCTCGGCGTCCCGCCCGACGTCGTCGTCGAGGTCGCCCCGGAGGTCTCGGCGGAGGACGTCGACACGGAGGTCTGGGTGGAGGACGTCGTCACGGAGGGTGTGTCGGTCGACGGCGTCGAGGCGTCGCGCGACGAGGCCCCGGAGCACGAGCCCTCGGAGCACGAGCCCTCGGAGCGCCAGGGTGCCGAGGCCGTGAGCGACGTGCCCGAAGGTGACCTGGCCGAGGGTGTCGTGGCTGAGGGCGACGCGAGCGCGGGCGAGGGCGGGCCGGAGGACATCGCCGTGGGCCTCGACGCCGTGCACACCGACGCCGACTCAGACACCGACACCGACAAAGACACCGACGCCGACAAAGACACCGACGCCGACACCGACGCCGACACCGACGCCGACACCGAGACGGATGCCGACGCCGGGACGGACCGCGGGTCGCGTCCCGACGCCTGACCGCCCGCCTCCGGCGGACGACGGCGGCCGACGGGCGATGCCCGACAATGGTCGGGTGAGCGAATCCTCCGACCAGCCGCGTCCCGAGACCGGCGGCCCGACGGACGCGGCGGTCCCGCGCAGGCGCGTGCGTCGCCGCGTGGTCCGGCAGGGCACCGAGCGGGAGACGGTGCCGGGCGAGACCGCCGACGACCGTGGCGGTCACGACGACAACGACGACCGCCTGCTGCGCGACGTGCCGCCGCACTGGGGCCGACGCTGACGCCGCCGCCGGTCGGGCCCGGAGACGAGGTCTCGACGCGCTCGGCCGGCGGCGCGTGGCGGTATCGCGGGGGTCAGTACTGCGAGCGGCCGGACTGCGCGGCGAGCAGGTCGCGGATCTCCTGCAGCAGGACGGTGTCCTGCGCCAGCGGCTCCGGCTCGACCTCCTGGCCGCGCGCGCGGCGCTCGGCGAGCTTGTTCAGCGGCATCACGATGGCGAAGTACAGCGCCGCCGCGACGATGAGGAAGCTGAGGACGGCGTCGAGGAAGCCGCCGACCGACAGCACCGAGGCGCCGATGCCGTCGTGCGGGCCGCGCAGCGTGATGTCCCAGAGGTTGGTCAGGTCGGGCTTGCCGAAGATCGCGCCGATGATCGGGTTGAGGATGTTGTCGACCATCGCCGTCACGACGGCCGTGAACGCGCTGCCGATGATGATGCCGACGGCGAGGTCGACGACGCTCCCGCGCATGATGAATTCCTTGAAGCCTGCGAGCATGCCCTTCACGTGATTCCCCCTGTGGTGTGTGCGCCCGGGCGAACCAGGCGTGGACTGACGGTCGCCGATTCTCGCGGGGGATGCGGCGGGCTGCAACGCCAGGGGTGGTCGTGTCACCGCACGAGCACCGCTCCGACGGTGCCCCACCCGGAGGCGGCGGACAGCCCTGGGGCCTCGTCCTCGGTCACCGCCACGAGGGTGACGTCGGCGCCCTGGGGCGTCCTGGTCGCGCCCGACAGCAGGCCGCCGTCGGCCGGCTCGGCGGCGTCCGGTCGCGGCAGGACGAGCGCCCGCCGCGCGAGGTAGGCGTCGTCCGGGTCGGTGTCGTCGGTGTCGTCGCTGCCGGAGGCCCGCGCGGCCTCGCCGGTCAGGACCAGGTCGACGCGGTCGCCCGGACGCAGCCAGCCCGCCGCGGTGTCCTCCAGCCGTACGGGAACCACGACGGTCCCCCGCGGGGCCTGCGCGACCACGCCGCCACCGGGCAGCAGCCCGAGGTGGAGGGGGAGCCCGGCGGGCAGCGCGGTCACCGGCGTGCGCCCGACGAGCTCGGCGGGGTCCGTGGCGACGCCGTCGGGGGCGAGGGCGACGTCCACGGCGACCGTGGTGAGGTCCGCGGCGGCGACGGGTTCGCCCGCGGGGAGCGCGCGGGCGGGGACGACGACGTCCAGCGTGGGCGGCGGAGCCGGCCGCACGGCCTGCACGACGGCGGCGGCCGCGAGGCCGCAGCACGCGGCGGCGAGCACGAAGCGGGCCCGCCAGAGGACGGACCGCAGCCGGCGCGCGGCCCGGCGTCGTCCTCCCGGGCCGCCGGGCTCCGGCGGGCGCGCGGACCCGGCCCGTGGTTCCGGGCCGCGGCGGGCGGCGGGTCGGGGGAGCGTGTCGAGCAGCGGCATGGCGGCGACGCTAGGTCGCCCGGCCTCCGCGCGTCGGCGTGGTGCGCAGGCCTGTGGACACCGCCGGCCTGGGGGCAGCGTCCACGCTCGGGAGCGCCGCGGCGTCGTCGTCGGCAGGGTGCCGCCGGACGGTCAGGACGAGGCGGCCTTGGAGGTGCTGGACGACCCGGACGACGAGGTGCTCGACGAGCTCGACGTGCCGGTCGAGGACGAGCCGCTCGAGGACTCCTTGCCGGACGAGCTGCCGGAGGAGCTGCCGGTAGAGCTGCTCGCCGAGGAGGAGCTGGAGCCCTTGCCCGACCCGGAGCGCGAGTCGGTGCGGTAGAAGCCCGATCCCTTGAACGTCACACCCACGGAGCCGTACTGCTTGCGCAGCGTCCCGCCGCACTCGGGGCAGACGGTCAGCGAGTCGTCCGTGAACGACTGGTGGACGTCGAAGGCGTGGCCGCAGTCGGCACACCGGTACGCATAGGTGGGCACGTGATCTCCTCGGGGCGGACGCCGGCACCCTCGCCGGGACGGCGGGATGCTGGCACTCAGGTGATGCGAGTGCCAATCATACGCCGGACGGTAGTCTCGCCTGCGTGTCAGCGACCGTCACCCCTGCAGAGCCCGGAAACCCGTCCGACCCCGACCCCTCCCAGGACGTGACGGAGACCGAGGAGGCACCCCGCCGGCGCTCGCGGCTCCGCAGCGCCGTCGTCGGTGTCGCCGTCGTCGTGGTGCTGGCTCTCGTGGCCGGCACCGTCTTCACCGTCGTCACGCTGCGCCGGCCGCTGCCGGACCACAAGGGCTCGCAGCAGGTGCCGGGTCTGAGCGCCGCCGTCGAGGTGCGTCGCGACGCCCAGGACGTGCCGCAGGTCTACGCGGACAACCCCGAGGACCTGTTCCGCGCCCAGGGCTACCTGCAGGCGCAGGACCGCTTCTTCGAGATGGACTACCGCCGCCACGTGACGTCCGGCCGCCTCGCCGAGCTGGTCGGCGACGTCCCGGCGGCGATCGAGGCGGACAAGGTGACCCGCACGTTCGGGTGGCGGCAGGTGGCCGAGCAGGAGTGGCACCTCATCTCGGACGACTCGCGCGACTACCTGCAGGCCTACGCGCAGGGCGTGAACGCGTACCTCGAGAGCCGCGACCCGGAGGAGCTCGGCGTCGAGTACACCGTGCTCGGGGCGCGCGTGGACGTCGCCGAGCCGGAGCCGTGGGACCCGGTCGACTCGCTCGCCTGGCTCAAGGCCATGGCCTGGGACCTGCGCGGCAACTACGACAGCGAGCTCGATCGCGCCCTGGCGTACAGCACGCTGGGGGAGACGGACCTGGTCGACGAGCTCTTCCCGGCGTACGGGGAGAGCGGCAACCGGCCGGTGCTGCGCAACCGCGACCTGGCCAACGAACGCCCCGCGGCGCAGCAGCAGGGTGACGGCGCTGGGGCCGACGCAGGGACCGACGCGGGGACGGACGCCGAGCTGACGTCGGCCCTCACGGGCCGCGCGGTGGGCGGCGGTGGCGAGGCCACCGCCGCGCTGGGCGCCGCCGTCGAGTCGACGCGCAGCGTGCTGGAGGCGGTGCCGGTGCTGGTCGGCAGGGGCGACGCGGCGGGCTCCAACTCGTGGGTCGTGTCGGGGGAGCACACCGAGTCGGGCGAGCCGATGCTCGCGAACGACCCTCACCTCGCGCTGTCCGCGCCCGGGATCTGGTCCCAGGTGGGCCTGCACTGCAACGAGGTCTCCACGGAGTGCCCGTTCGACGTCGCCGGCTTCTCCTTCGCGGGCTTCCCGGGCGTGGTCATCGGGCACAACGGCGACCTCGCGTGGGGCCTGACCAACATGGGCGCCGACGTCACGGACTTCTTCATCGAGCGGGTGCGCGGCGACACGTGGCTGAAGGACGCCGGCGCGGAGCAGTGGGAGCAGCTCGACACCCGCGAGGAGACCATCCGGGTCGCGGGCGGCACCCCGGTCGACCTCACGGTCCGCAGCACCGAGCACGGCCCGATCGTCTCGGACGTGCTCGACGTCGGCGACGTCGTGGGCTCGCCGACCTCGGAGGGTACGGAGTTCGGCGAGTACGCCGTCGCCCTGCAGTGGACGGCGTTGCAGCCCGGCCGCACGGCCGACGCCGTCTTCGCGTTCGACACGGCGAAGGACGCCGACGACGTGCGTGCCGCGGCCGCGCTGTTCGAGGTGCCGGCCCAGAGCATCGTGTTCGCCACGACGGACGGGCACATCGGGTACCAGGCGCCGGGCCGCATCCCGGTCCGGTCCGAGGTGAAGGGCCCCGTGCCGTCGGACGGCACCTGGCCGCGGCCCGGCTGGGACCCGCGCTACGACTGGCAGGGCTGGGTGGACGCCGACGACATGCCCCGCGCCCTCGACCCCGAGGAGGGCTTCGTCGTCGCGGCCAACCAGGCCGTGCTGCGCGACGGGACGCGCCCGTACCTCGCGGACGACTGGGACTACGGGTACCGCTCGGAGCGCATCCGCACGCTGCTCTCGCAGCAGATCGCGGCCGGCAGGCCGTTCACGGCCGAGGACATGAACCGCATCCAGAACGACGACTGGTCGGCGTTCGCGGAGGCCCTGGTGCCCACGCTGCTCGACATCGACCTCGACGACTCCTACGTCGCGGCGGGGCAGGACCTGCTCGCGGACTGGGACTACCGGATGGACGCGGACTCCCCGGCGGCCGCGTACTTCGCCGCGGTGTGGCGCAACCTCCTGCAGGAGGCGTTCTGGGACGACCTGCCCCCGAGCATGCGTCCCGACGGCGGGTCGCAGTGGCTCCTGGTGGTGAAGTCGATGCTCGACCGGTCCGAGGACGCGTTCTGGGACGACCGCACGACGGCGAACGTCGTCGAGTCGCGCGACGAGATCCTCACGCGGGCCCTGACCAGCGCGCGCCGCGACCTCACGGTCGAGCTGTCGAAGGAGCCGACCGACTGGGACTGGGGCACGCTGCACACGCTGCAGCTCGAGCACCCGGTGATCGGCGGCGAGGGCGTGCCCGCCCTGGTGCGCGACCTCGTCAACCCCGACCCGGTGCGGATGCCCGGCGGCTCGTCCATCGTCAACGCCACGGGGTGGGACGCCGGCACGGGCAGCTTCGCCGTGACGACCGGCCCGTCCATGCGGATGGTGGTGGACCTGGCCGACCTGGACGCGTCGACGTGGGTGACCGTCACCGGGGTGTCCGGCCACCCGGCGTCGTCGCACTACGACGACCAGCTCGACGACTGGGCCGCGGGGAAGACGTTCGCGTGGCCCTTCACCCGCGAGGCGGTCGAGGAGGCGGCGGAGACGCGCACGACGCTCGTCCCCTGACCGCCCCGCGGCGGGGCCCTGACCGCGGCGCCGGGATCAGAAGTCGTCCGCGAAGGCCTCGCCGTAGGCGTCGGCCCACGACAGCTGTTGCGCCAGGTCGCGGGCGTCGGTGACCTGTCCCGATGCCGCGGCCGGCGGGGTCCCGGAGTCCTCGAGCAGCGTGATGCCGATGACGGCGGTCGCGGTCGCTGCGACGAACGCCACCCCGAGCGCCACGGCCGTGCGGCCCGGGCCGCGCAGCCAGCGGCGCACGAGGCCGTGCGGGCCGGACGGGTCGTCGGCCCGACCCCCCTCCGAGGTGTCGCGGCTGCTGTCGCCGGCGCTGCCGTCGGCCGCGAGGAGGGCGTCGAGCTGACGAGGCGTGAGGCGCTCGAACGCGTCGACGACCGCCGGCGAGAGGCTCCGGCCGGCCCGGCGGTCGACCTCGCGGAATCGGTCGAGCGCGTCCCGGTCGGCGCGGTCGAGGCGGGGTGCGGTGGTCATGGTCGGATCTCCTGGTTCTCGGCTGCGGCTGGTGTCAGCGGCCCGGCGCGCGGGTCACGACCTGCTGGAGCACCCAGCCGTTGCCGTCCGGGTCGGCGAACGACGCGTAGGTGGCGTAGCTGTCCGCGGCCGGGTGCGGCCCGGGCACGCGGTGGGCGTCCCCGGCCCAGTGGAAGACGCCGTCGGCGTCGTGCCACAGCTCGCTCACGTCGGCGCCGCGGCCGCGGAGCTCCTCGCGGGCCGCGGCGATGTCGGTCGTGACGAGGTGCAGGCCCTCGAGCGAACCGGGGGCCGCGTCGGTGAGGTGCTCGCCGAAGATGATCGACGTCCCGGAGCCCGGGGGCGTGACCTGGACGACGCGCAGACCGCGGTCGCTGCGGAAGTCGGCGTCGAGCCGGAAACCCAGCCCCGTGTAGAAGTCCTTGGCCCGGTCCACGTCGGAGACGGGCAGGACGACGATCTCGAGCGTGAGCTCCATGGTGTTCCTCCGGTTCGGCGACCGGCGTTACCGGTCTGACTGGTGACGACTCTGCTCTCGGTCGCGTCACCTGTCAAAGTGGTGATGATCACGCCGTGCTCGACTTGCGGGCACACCTCGTCACCGGCCAGGATGGTGACGTGATCCATGCCTTCCCCTGCGGCACGCCGGCGCTGGACTTCGTCGGCACGCTCCGCGCGCGCCGCAACGACGAGCCCACCGAGAAGCTCGCGTCCGTCGCCGACCTCGACGCCTGGTGCGCGGAATCGGGCCTGCTGGACGGCGCCCCGGCGCCGGACGCGGGCGACCTGCGGCACGCCGTCGAGCTGCGCGAGGCGATCTACGCGCTGGTCCGGGCGCGCCTGCTGGACCGCCCCCTGCCCGCCGAGGCGGTCGGGACGGTCAACCGGTACGCCGCGCACCCTCCGCTCACCCCCGTGCTGACGGAGGCGGGATGGTCCCGGGTCGGCAGCGCCGCACAGGTGCTGTCCCAGCTCGCGCGCGAGGCCGTCGAGATCGTGGGCGGGGACGCGGCCGCGCTGCTGCGCGAGTGCGGGCGGCCGGAGTGCACGCAGGTCTACCTCGACCACTCCCGCGGGCGGCGCCGCGAGTGGTGCTCGATGGCCACCTGCGGCAGCCGGATGAAGGCGGCGGCCTACCGTGCGCGCCGGCGCGCGGGCGTGGACGCCTGAACCGTCAGGCCTCGCCGACGGCGGGAAGCTCCCGCCAGCCGTCCGGGGTGACGACGGCGTGCACGGGCACGTCGTGCTCCTCCGCGGGCAGCGGGTGGGTGGCGGAGTCGTAGAGCTCCTCGGGGAAGACGAGCGCGACGACGGGGACGCCCGGGCGGCGGATCTTCAGCAGCCGGTCGTACCAGCCGCCGCCCTGGCCGAGGCGGACACCGCGGTCGTCGACGGCGAGGGCGGGCGCCACGACGACGTCGGCCTGGGTGATGGCCTCGGCTCCGAGGGCGGGTCCGCTCGGCTCGGGCGGCCGTCCCGGGGCGCGCTCGAGCAGGTCGTCGGGGCCGGTGTACTCGGCCCAGTCGCGGGCCAGGCCCGCGCCGAGCACGGGCAGGAGCACCCGGGCGCCGCGCGCGGCGAGCCGCTCCAGCAGGACGTGCGTGCCCGGTTCCGTGGGACGCGAGACGTAGGTGGCGACGACCGCGGCGTCGCGGACGGCGGGCACCGTGGCGAGGACCTCGGCGAAGGCGTGCGCGGCCTCGTCCCGCAGGCGCGGGGAGCGCTCGGCGCGGTGCGCGCGGATGGCCCGGCGGAGCTCCTCCTTGGCGTCCGCGGCCTCCATCCCGGCGACGACGGGGTAGGGCTGGTGTGCTCTCGATCCGTTGCGGTCGCCGTGCATGGGGCCATTGTGGCAGGGTCCCGTCCGGGGAGTTCCCGGCGCGCGCCGGAGACGCACAGAACGGCTCCGGCCCGCGGGCAGGGGTGGAGCGTCGGGACGGAACGAGGTGGCATGACGCACAAGCTCGCCCGGGGATGGGCCGTGTCCCGGCCCTGGCCGGTCACGCTGCGCGAGGACGGGCCCTCGGGCACCGTCGTGCTGCGCCCGCTGCGCCGCAAGGACGGCCCCGAGTGGCTGCGCCTGCGGTCGGCGAACGCGAGCTGGCTCGAGCCGTGGGAGGCGACCTCGCCGGGGGAGCGGCCCGCCGCGTCGACGTTCGGCGACTACCTGCGCGCGCTGTCCGCGCAGGCGCGCGCCGGGACGACGCTGCCGTTCGCCGTCGAGCTCGACGGCGCCCTGGTCGGGCAGCTCACCGTGTCCCAGATCGTCTACGGCTCCCTGTGCTCCGCGAGCATCGGGTACTGGGTGTCGCGCGACGTCGCGGGCCGCGGCGTGATCCCGACGTCGGTCGCGATGGCGGGCGACTACTGCCTCGCGATGCTCGGGCTGCACCGCATCGAGATCAACATCCGCCCCGAGAACGCCCCGAGCCTGCGGGTCGTGGAGAAGCTCGGGTTCCGCGACGAGGGCGTGCGCGAGCGCTATCTGCACATCCAGGGCCGGTGGCGCGACCACCGCACCTTCGCCCTCACCACCGAGGACGTGCCGGAGGGCCTCCTGGCCCGTTGGCAGCAGGTGCGCGACGGCGACTGACGCCGTCGCGCGGGTCCCGGACCCGCGACCCGACCACGGACACGCCGCGACGGCGTGCGTCCGCGGCGTCGTCGCGTCCCCTACCGTCGTGACGTGGAAACGTCGGCGGCAGGACTCGCGGTGCTCGCGCTGTTCGTCCTGTGGCTGGGCTTCTGGGTGCCGCACCGGCTGCGGCACCGCCAGCAGTTGCAGGACGCGCGGGTGGAGGACAGGTTCTCCGGCGGGCTCCGGGTGCTGGCGGTGGCGGGTGCGGGCGGCACGCGCGGGGTGACGACCCCGACCGGCGGCGCGACGCCGCTGCTGGTGCCCGGCACGTCGTCGGAGGGCGGACGAGGGGAGCGACCGATGGGTCTGGACGACGACGGGGGCGCGTCGCGTGCCCTGACGGCCCCGCGCGCCACGGGGCAGGGCGATCGACCGCGCGAGTCCCGCCTCGCCCTGCTCGAGCAGCGCGCCGCGAGGGCACGCCGTCGGCTCCTGCTGACCGTCCTCCTGCTCCTTGTCACGATCGGCGGCTGGGTCGTCGTCGGCCTCGGCCTGGTCGGCTGGTACGCCGGGGCCGCGCCCACCGCGCTGCTGCTCGTCGTGCTGGTGCTGGGCCGGGTCGCGGTGCTGCAGGCCCGGCGTGCCGACGCGCGGTGGGTCGCGGAGCGCAAGGCCGCCCAGCGGCAGGCGACCGAGGCGCGGGCGCTCGCGAACGGAGGGCCGCACGCGCCGCGCAACCGCCCCCGGGTGACGGGCCACGCGGTGCGCCCGTCGACGACGCACACGCAGCTCATCCCGCGCGTGGCGGCGCCCGCCGACCAGTCCGCCGCCCGCACCTCCCCGCGGGCGACGCGGCGCACGGAGCCCGCCTCCCCGGGCCCGCGCGCGACCGTCCCCGCCGCCGACGCCCGTGGCGAGGAGAGCGCGGAGCCCGAGCCGGTCACGGTCCGCCGCGCCGCCGCGTCGTCGGAGCGCCTCGTCTTCGACGTCCGCGCCGACGAGCCGGCGGCGACGCCGGAGCCCGTCGTCGTCGTCGACCCGGGGGAGCGGGGTGACGGAGCGCCCGCCGGGCCGCCGCCGGTCGGCAGCGAGCCGTGGGAGCCCGTGCCCGTGCCCCTGCCGACCTACGTCACGAAGCCGGCGGCCCCCCGGCGCGAGCCGCGGCCGCTCGCGGCCCCGGGTGTAGGCCGTACGTTCCCGGCGGGCGACGCCGCGCGCGGCGCGGCGCTGGCCGCGACCGTCCGCGCGACGCTCGGCCCGACCGCGACGCCCGCCGGGGCACCGGTCGCCGAGCGGGCTCCCGGCACCCTGGGCGCCGCGTCGTCGACCGCCGACGGCACGACGGACCTGGCAGCGGCGGACGAGCCGCGACCGCGCACCGAGACCCTCGGCCTGCCGCTGGACGAGATCCTCGCCCGGCGTCGCGCGGCGGGCTGAGCCGATTTGGCGACCTGCGGTGACCGGGTGCTAATGTTGGCACCGCTCTCGGGGCTATGGCGCAGTTGGTAGCGCGTCTCGTTCGCAATGAGAAGGTCGGGGGTTCGAATCCCCCTAGCTCCACCGAAGGCCGACGGCCGCCGCACCTGGTGCGGCGGCCGTCGTCGTTCCCGGGCGCCTTTCGAACCCGCCGCGGGTCAGGCCGTGCGACGCGAGAGCAGCGCCGCGACGAGGAAGCAGAGCGCGCCGGCGAGCGTCCCGGCCTGGTCCCACCACGCGCTGAGGTAGGTGCCCGTGGAGGGCTCCACGTACGCCCCGACGGCAGAGGCGGCGAACGCCACCGAGCCGACGGCGTTGAGCCAGGTGCCGTGCCAGGTCCGGGCGTCCAGGTCCCACAGGTGCCCGCGGTCGCGGGTCGCGACGATCGCGCACGCCGACGAGACGAGGAACGCGACCGAGCCGTACGCGTCGGGCTTCCAGCCCGCGCCGAGCCGTCCCGGGTCCGCGACGGACGCGGCCAGGGCAGCGACCGTGCTCACGTTGAAGCACACCGTGCCGACGAGCTGGACCGCGGCGGCCCACCAGTCCCACCGGTCGGCGGGGTGCGTGCCCCTTCGGGGCGGGCGCCGGCCGCTGAGGCTCAGCTGCACGACCGCGGCGGCGGTGAAGAACACCGACCCGACGACGAACGTGACGCCCGCCCCGACCTCGCCGACCGCGTCGGCGTAGGGCGGGAGCGCCCCGACGAGGAAGCACAGCGACCCGACGGCGAAGCCCCACGCCTCGCGGCGCAGGCGCCGGCGCGAGGTGCTGTCGACGTCCTGGCCCGCCTCGGACACCTCTGCAGCGTAGGAACGGGGGCGGGCGGCCTCAACCGCCCGGCCGCTTTTCACCCCGGTGCGGTCCTCACCAGCGGCGGCGCACCGTCGCCTTGCCGCCGGTGACGAGGCTGCGGGCCGGCACGTCGTCGGCGACGACGGCCCCGGCGGCGATCACGGAGTCCCGGCCGATGGTCACGCCCGGCAGGACGGTGGCCCCGGCGCCGATCCACACGTTCTCCTCGACGACGATCGGGCCGCCGGTGAGCCACACCCTGCGGTCGTCGGTGTCGACCGGGTGGCCCACGGTGATGAACGTGACCTTCGGCGCCACCATGACGCGCTCGGCCAGTCGGATCCCGGCATAGTCGAGGAACGTGCAGTTCTGGTTGACGAACACCCGCTCGGCGAGGTCGAGGTTCAGCCCGTGGTCCGTGTAGAAGGGCGGGTAGATCGTCGTCCTCGACGGCAGCGGACGGCCGAGGATCTGCTCGAACAGCTCCGCCTTGCCCGCCTCGTCGTCGAACGGCAGCACGTTGAGGCGGGAGGTGAGCTCGGTGGCGCGCAGCACCCGCTCGGACATGGTGCGGAACTCGGGGCCGTGGATGCGCAGGAGGAGGTCGCTCGGCATCCCCCGATGGTGCCGGGCGGGTGCGACATCGCCTGCTCACGACCGTCGGGACCCGGGCGCCTCCCAGGGGAGCCGGGTGGTCACCGGCTCGGGCGCGGGCAGCGGCGCGCCGACCGTGCCACGAGCGGCCGGTCGCGGGGCTGCGCCGAGGCGGACGACGGCGGTGCGGTCGTCGATGCGGACGGCGGCGAAGGCACCGTGCGCCGGCACCTCCGGCGGCACCGGGACGGCGTGCCGTCCGGCCGGCAGGTCCGCGTCGACGAGCGCCACGGCGTGGGGGACCGGGTCGGGCGGGACGGGCACGGCCCAGAGTGCCGTGGCCGTGACGTGCGCGGGGTCGGCCAGCGTGACGTGCAGCTCGCGGGCCTCGGCGTCGTGATCGACGCCGGGCACCGGGCCGCCGACGATCTGCTCCACCTGGGCGGTGAGCAGCGGCGCCATGCCGCCGAGCCCGCTGTGGAACCGGACGTCGGGGTTGCGACGGAGCAGCTCCGCCTCCAGGAGCTCGCGCTGCCGAGGCGGCACCTGGCCGCCGAAGAGCACGAGGTCGAGGTCGCGGGAGTCGTAGTCCTCGAGCACCCGGTCGAACTGGTTGGTCGCGTTCGCCGCGATGCCGCGGGCGCGCAGCATCGCGACCGTCTCGGTGAGGGCTCGGGCGCTGCGGCCCACCACGAGGACCCGCGTCGTGCTGTCGCTCATCGTCCTGCTCCTTTGTTGGAACGTCCAAGATTGGTACAACCAACATACATCAATCGTGGGTCGTCCCAACATCCAGCTAGGCTCGGGGCATGCGCGAGCCACTCCCTCCCCGCCGCACGCCCGACCGGCAGAAGGATCGGCCGACGTGGCTGCTGGGGCGCGCCGCGGCGCGGTCGTCCGCCTTGCTCGCCGGCGCGTTCGCCGAGCACGGCGACGGTCTGCGTGGCTACCACTACCGGCTCCTGGCCGCGCTCGAGCAGTGGGGGCCGGAGAGTCAGGCCGACCTCGGGCGGGACACCGGCATCGACCGGAGCGACGTCACCGGCGCGCTCCGGGAGCTCGAGGACCGCGGCCTGGTGCGGCGGGAGGCGGACGCGACGAACCGGCGCCGCAAGATCGTGTCGGTCACGCCGTCCGGCCTCGCGGTGCTCCGGGAGCTCGACGGCGTCCTCGACGGCGTGCAGGAGGCGCTCCTCGCGCCGCTCTCCGCCGCCCAGCGGCGGCAGTACGCGGAGATCATGGCGCTGCTCGCAGGCTCCTGACCGGCGCGGCGTCCCGACCGTCCGGCGCGTCCTGCCGCGCGGGTGTGACGAGGTCGTGGAGGCCGTCGACCAGCGGTCGGTGGATGCGCAAAGATGAGGGGCGTGCCCCTCCGGAACGTCCGATTCGTCCTGCCCGTCGTCCTGACCGGTGCACTCGCCCTCACCGGCTGCGCGGCCTCGCCGCCCGGCGAGGCGGCGAGCCCGTCGACGGGCGCCCCGGCCGTCGCGGTGCGCGACCTGTCCACGCACACGGTGCTCCTCGACGCCGCCGACCCGGCCGATCTCGCGCTCACGACGAGCCAGACGGTCTTCGCTCGCTCGGAGGTCGTGGTCCTCGCCGACGCGGACGACGCGGGGGCGCGGGAGGCCCTGGCCGCCGCGGCGGTGGCCCTGCACGCCCCGGCCCTGCTGGCCGACGGCGCCGGGCCGGGCGTCACCGAGGAGATCGAGCGGCTCGGTGCGCGTGCGGCGGTCGTCGTCACGGGTGACCAGGCGGGACCGGGCGACGGGGACGCCGACGGCACGGACGCCTCGGAGGCTCCCGACGGTGACGCCGAGGCCGACCCGGGTGCGGCGGCGCGCCAGGTCGCGGACGCCGCGGGCGTCCAGGCGATCACGGTGAGCCCCGACGTCGTCGTCGGCGAGGACGGCGAGGAGACCGAGGGCGACGGCGCGGGCCCGACGCTCGAGGACGACGACCTGGAGGATCTCGTCGATCGCCTCGACTCCCTGCTCGGCGGGGGCCCGGGGGCCTCCCCGTCCGCGTCGGGGGGGACCGAGGGCGCGCCGCGGCTGCTGCGAGAGGTGCTGGCGCTGGTCGACCCGCAGGAGGGGCAGGAGGCCGCGATCGCCTCGCTGCGTGCGGCGGGGGCCGTGACGACCGAGGTGCGCGGCGGTGACCTCGCGTCCCGGCGCGTCGTCGAGACCGTGGACCGGGCGCAGGCGCTCACCGTCGTGGGGGTGGGTCGGTCGTTCGGCGACGCCGGCACGTTCGCCTGGCGCGTCGCGGCCGCGGAGCGCGCCGCGCTGCTGCCCACCGGCTCGCAGCACCTGCTGCCGGCGCGGTATGTCGCCGTCGACGCGACGGTCTGGGACGACCCGGCCGCCGCCGTCGCCCGCGCACAGGCCGCGGCCGCCGCGTACGCGCCGGGCGAGGACGCGCCGGACGACGCTGCGGACGACCCCGTGGTCCCGACGCTCGTGCTGCCGGTCAGCGCGACCGCGAGCGGCCCGGGCGAGGACGGCGACTGGGTGACGCAGGAGGACGTGGAGTCCCTGCGCCCGCTGGTCGACGCGGCGCGGGACGCCGGGGTGTACGTGCTGCTCGACGTCGGCGCCGGCACCGCGCCGGTGGTCGAGCAGGTGCGGGCGGCCGAGGCGCTGCTGCGGACGCCCGGGGTGGGGGTCGCCCTGCACCCTGAGGCCCGGGTCGGCGACGGCGCCGCGACGACGTCCCACCAGATGACGGCGGCCGAGGTCGGCGAGGTGACCACCTACCTGGCCGACCTGGTGTCGCGGGAGGGCCTTCCGCCGGCCCTGCTGGTCGTGCACCAGACGCGACCGGAGTCCGTGCCCGACCGGTCCCTGCTGCGCTCGGTGCCCCAGGTGGAGACGCTCGTCCTCGCCGACCTGACCGGCGGTGCCACCACCGGGGAGTGGGTGTGGAACCAGGTGAGCGCCGACCTGCCCGACGGCGTGCACCTCGGGTGGTCGGGTCCGGCGTCCGGGGTGACGGGGCCGGTCGTGCCGTCCGATCCCGCGCCGGTGCTGATCGCCACCTCCTGACGGGCGGCGGTCGTCGCGCGGCGTCGTTGACAGGGGTTCGGCCGATTCGGCAGGATCGCTAACGTAACGTTTCGATCCTCCGTCGGCGCCGACCGGGTGCCGTCGGCCCGCGCCCCTGGAGACCGATCATCGTGCTGTCCCTGATCCCGTGGCCCACCGTCGTCGACGGGCAGGACGCCGCCCCGCTCGCCCTGGACGTCGCCCGTCTCGTCGTGCCCGACGACGCCCTCGCCGTCGTCGCGGCCGAGCAGCTCGAGGCGGTGGGCGTGCGTGTCGTCGACACGGTGCCGGGCCAGGAGCCCGCCGAGGCGGACGGCGCCACGCCTGTCGTGCTGCGGCTCGACGCCGCCGCCGGGCCCGAGGGCTCCGACAACCCCGAGCGATACACGCTGCGGGTCACGACGGCGGGCGTCGAGGCCACCGCGCCCGAGCCGGTCGGCCTGCTGCACGCGGTGCGCACGCTGCGCCAGCTCGTCCCCACCGCGGGCGAGGCGGGTGCTGCGCGCGAGGTCCCCGCCGTCGTCGTGCACGACGCCCCCCGGTACGGCTGGCGCGGGCTGTCGTTCGACGTCGTGCGGCACTGGTTCGGGCCCGAGGACATCCGCGCCGTCGTCGACCTGGTCGGCGCGTTCAAGCTGCGCGTGCTGCACCTGCACCTCACCGACGACCAGGGCTGGCGGATCGAGACGCCGTCGCGCCCCGAGCTGGAGAAGGCGTCCGACAGCCAGGTGGGGGGCGGCACGGCCGGGTTCCTCACGGTGGACGACTTCCGCGAGCTGCAGGAGTACGCGGCGGCGCGGTTCGTGACGATCGTGCCCGAGTTCGACATGCCCGGGCACATCAACGCGGCCACGCAGGTGTACGGGGCGCTGACGAAGGACGGCCTGCCCACCGAGCCGTACGACGGCATCGAGGTCGGCTTCTCCCGGCTCTGGTTCGACAACCCGGCCACCGAGCCGTTCCTGCGCGACGTCATCGGCGACGTCGCCGCCATGACGCGCGGCGACTGGGTGCACGTCGGCGGCGACGAGGTGCACACGATGGAGGTCGAGGAGTTCGCGAGGTTCGTCGAGCTCGCTGCCCGGATCGTGCGCGAGCACGGCAAGACGCCGATCTTCTGGCAGGAGGGCGCGCGCGGCCCCGTCGAGCCGGGCACGCTGCTGCAGTACTGGGAGCCGAAGGGCGAGGAGTTCGCGCGCTTCGTCGCGGCGGCGCAGGCGGGCGCGCGGTTCATCATGTCCCCCGGGAACCACGCCTACCTCGACATGAAGTACACGCCGGAGCACGAGCTCGGCCTGCACTGGGCGGGGTACGTCGAGCTGCGCGACTCGTACGACTGGGAGCCGACCGCCGTCATCGACGGGCTGCCCGCCGACGCCGTCGAGGGCGTCGAGGCCGCCGTCTGGACCGAGACGATCACCACCCGCGACGAGCTGTTCTCCATGCTGCTGCCGCGCCTCGGCGCCGTCGCCGAGGTCGCCTGGACCGCTCCCGAGCGCAAGGACTGGGACGGGTTCCGTGCCCGCACCGCGGCGCAGGCGCCCGCCTGGCGTGCCGGCGGGTGGGCGTTCCACCAGACCCCGCAGGTCGACTGGCCGACCGTCTGAGCGAGGGGAGCGCCGTCAGGCCCCGGGGCGCACGGACTGCCGGAGGAACTCGAGCACCGCGGCGACGCGGTTGTTGGCCCCGTCCGGCAGGTCCAGGCGCTTGTAGACGCTGGTGAGGTGGGCCTCGACCGCCTTCGGCGTGATGCCGAGCTCGGCGGCCACCCGGCCGTTCCCACGTCCCTCCGCGACGAGCTGCAGCACCCGGAACTGCGCCACGGACAGCAGCGCCAGGGGCGTGTCCGACCGCGGCACCGAGCGGCTCACCAGGGCCGGGTCGATCACGACCCGGCCCTTCCCCACCGCGGTCACGGCCCGCACGAGCTCGCCGGGCTGGGCCGACGACCGCTTGGACAGGTAGCTCCACGCGGTCGGGGCGGCGGCGCTGATCGAGCGCACCAGGGCGAGGAGGTTGTGGCTGGACACGAGCAGGATCCGCAGCGCGGGGTCCCGCTCCTGGAGGGCGCGCCCGAGGGCGATGCCGTTGCCGTCCTCGAGCTCGATGTCGAGGAGGGCGACGTCGGCCTCGGCCGGCCGGATGGCGTCGAGCGCCGCGCGCTGGCCCGCCGCGTCGGCCACGACCTCGATGCCGGGCTGCCCGCGCAACAGGGCCAGGACCAGGCCGCGCACCATCGCCTCGTCCTCGACGACGGCCACGCGCAGCGTGCGGGGGGCGGCGGTCATCGTCGGCTCTCCGCCCCGGGCGGCGCGACGACGAGCACCGGCAGCCTGGCGGCCAGCCTGGCCCCTCCCGCGGGTGACGGGCCGAGCGTGAGCTCCCCGCCCCGACCCTGCACCCGTGCCCGCAGGCGCGCGATCCCCGAGAGCTCCGGCTCGCCGTCGATCCCGACGCCGTCGTCGTCGACCGTGACGAGCGCGGTGCCCCAGCCGTCGGCGCTCTGGTCACCGCGGACCACGACGTCGATGACACCGGCCCGCCCGTGCCGCACGGCGTTGTTGACCCCCTCCTCGACGATGGAGAACAGCATCACCCGGTCCGCGGGGGGCAGGTCGTACCCGGCGAGCAGCGCGTCGGCGACGCCCTCGTAGCGCACGTCCATCCGGACCGTCGGCGGCAGCCGGTCCGCGAGGAGCAGCAGCGCCGCGGACAGGGCGAAGTCGCCCGCCAGGGGGTACAGGGTGTGGGCCACCGTCCGCACCTCGGACTCGCGGAACTCGTCCAGCCCCTCGGAGACCGCCTCGACGGAGCGCGCCGCGCTCGCCTGTCCGGCGCGCCGCAGCTCGTCGCGGACCCTCTCCAGCTCCCGGATCGCCAGGACGAGGCGCTGCTGCAGGCCCCCGTGCAGCTCCCGGGAGACCTCGCGCCGCACCCGCAGCTCCTCCTTCTCGGCCTCGATGCGCGCGAGCTCGGTGCGCTGCGTCTCCTCCAGGTGGCGACGCTCCTCGTCCCGGATGCGGCGACGGGTGCCCACGTAGTAGAGCGCGATCGAGATCGCGAAGGACGCCTCGAGGGTGGCCAGCACGGTCTCGACGACGAGGAACTCGGTGGACGCGCCCTGCGGCAGGCCGAGGTACACCGCTCCGGTGCGGGTGGCCCCGATCCCGAGGCTCAGGCCGACGACGAGGGCGATCCGCGCCCCGCGCGACCAGTGCAGGATGTGCAGCCTGAGCAGCAGCGCCGCCGCGAGCGCGCTCGCGACGACGACTCCACCGACGAGGAGGGCGGTGACGCGGACGACGAACACCAGCTCGGGCTGCCCGAACACCGGCGCACCGGTGCTGTCGACGGGCGCGATGCCCTCCATCTCCCAGAGCGCGAGCTCGGCGGCCGGGACGACAGCGATCAGCGCGACGCCGGTCATCGCGATGAGCGCGAAGGCACGACGCTCGTCCCGCTCCGCGTCTCGGACCACCCCTCATCGTCGACAGGGGGGTCGCCTTCAGGCAACCGGAGCGACTGCCGTCCGTCCTGCGTCCACGGCCTGGTCAGGCGCGCACGGCGTGGATCACCAGGTTGTCCCGCGCGGCTCCGGTGCTGCCTGCGCGCTGCAGGCACGTGAGCACGACGAGGCGCGCCTCGCCGTCCGGGCGGTGGCCCCAGACGTCGGGGGAGGCCGCGGCGTCGGCCTTGCTCAGCACCTCGGTGCTCTCCACGAGGTAGGTGACGCCGTCGACCCGCAGCTCGTCACCGGGGGAGACCGTGACGACGGGGTCGTGCGCCCCCGGCTCGAAGAACGCGTTGCCGGGCGCGCGCCCGTCGCGCACGGCGTGCACGGCCACGAGCCGGGGCCGGCTGCCCTCGGCCGAGGTCCGCTCCGGGTCCCGGACCTCGAACGCCTCGGTGAGCGTGGGCGGGTCGAGCGCCCCGCCCGTGGCGGACATCGAGGTGAGGGGGACGTCGAGGTCCTGGGCGGGTGCCTGGAACCGGCCGCCCGTCGGGCGCAGGTCCGCGCCCGCGACGTCGGGCCGGGCGTCGAGGCGGACGCACCGGCCGTCGAGGTCGCGCTGGGCGGCGGCGCACGTGTCGCCGCCCTGCAGCCCGAGCCAGGTCACGGTCGCCGCGCCGCCGAGCGACAGCGCGAGGACCGCGACCAGCAGGGCCCGCACCCCTCGTCTCACTCGGGCACCTCGCGGGACGTCGCCCGGTGGCGGCGCAGGGCCCGGGCGGCGCCCGCCGCGGTGAGCGCGAGCAGCGCGCCCGCGAGGAGCAGCCAGGGCGGGTCGGCCGGGAGAGCGGCACCGCCCGTGCGGGCGACGAGCCCGCTGGTGCCGGCGTCGCCGGTGGCCGTGCGGGTCGTCCCGGTGCCGCCGGTGGCCGTGCTGCGGTCCGCGGTGCCCGACCCCGGTCCGTCGTCGCCGGGGACCGTGCCGGGACCGTCGTCGCCTGGTGGGTCCTCGGCCGGTGCGTCGGGGTCGGGGGTGTCGCCGAGGATGCGGAGCAGGAGGTCGAACGTGAAGACGCGCTCGCCCACGAAGGCGCGGTTGCCGCTCGTCGCCTCCACCGGGAAGGCGTAGTCGACGGGGATGTCGACGGTGGCCCCCCGGTCCAGGGCGACCTCGTGGATCACCGTCCGACGGCCCTCCAGCTGCGTGGCGGGGACCCCGTTGACGGTCAGGTCGTCGTAGAACGAGTCGTCGGCCCAGCTCGCATTGCCGGCGTCGCGGAAGGCGACGGCGTCGACGACGCTCGCCGTGAGCGTGCCGGCGGTCGGACCGTCGTTGCGCACCCGCAGCACCGCCCGGCCGGAGTCGCCCGGGACGACGACGACCTCGCCGAGCAGCGAGCCGTCGACGAGGATCGCGTCGCCCGGCGTCACGGCGCCGGTCAGGCGGACGAGGGGCGTGCCGTCGGTGTCGTGCTCCGGGGTGACCGGGCTCGCCGCGTCCGCCCGCACGATCGTGGCCGGGGCGGTCGCGGAGGCCGCGACCACGGCGGAGGCCGACGGGGCGACGGCCCCGGTGGTGGCGAGCACCACGGCGAGGGCGAGGGCCCGGGTGCGGTTCCTGGTCATCACGATGCTCCCTGCTCTCGGTCGGTGGTCCGCTCCGCGCGACGGCGGGTGCCCCGCGAGCGGTCGGGCGTCACGACCGCGACGACGCCGTAGAGGATGAGGCCGACGGCGGCGACCTTCACCGCCGTGGGCGCCCACGACGCGTTCGTCACGTGGCCGACCAGCGGGATCGAGTACACGACGCGGCCCTGCACCTGGTCGGCGACGATCGGGTCGTCGTCGGCGCCGTTGGCGTCGCCGCGGGTGATGAAGCCGGCAGCCCCGTCGCCGCCCCACGTGATCCCGACGACCCGGTGGGTCACCAGGGTGGGGTCGCCGGAGACGGGCTGGAAGGTCAGGACGTCGCCCACCTGGACGTCCGCCGGGTCGACCGGGCGCACCACCACGACGTCGCCGGGGGAGAGCGCCGGCTCCATCGAGCCGGTCAGCACCGTGAGCGGGGTGGCGCCCATGGCCTTGGGGACGACCACGGCGGCCCCGGCCAGCGCGAGCAGGGCGACCATGACGGCGCCGAGCAGGACGGACGCGATCCTCCCGAGGACGCGCCGCGGGCGCCCGGCGGGGCGCGACCGGAGTGCAGGGGACGACGTCGTGCCGACGGCCGGGGCCTGCCCCGTGCTGGTGGTCATGACGCCCTCCCCTCGAGCCAGGCGCGCACGTCGTCCAGCGCGATCCCCTGGGCCTCGGCCCACTCCTCGACCTCGGCGGGAAGCTCGTCCGGGTCGACGGCGGCCTCGTCGAGACCGGCCCGGTCGAGCAGGTCGAGCAGGTCGTCGGCCCACTCGGGCTCCGGCTCGGCGTCAGCCTCGCCGGCGTCCGACGGTCCGCCGTCGGACGTCTCGGTGGGCTCGGGCTCGGTGGGCTCGGGCTCGGCGGGCGAGGTCTCCGCAGGCTCGGGCTCCGCGTCGGGTTCCGTGCTCGGCTCGGGTTCCGGGGCGGTGTCGTCCGGCGCCTCGGCCGGGTCGGTCTGCTCGGTGCCGGCCGTCGCGTCGGAGGTGTCGGGCTCGGCCTCGTCGTCCGACCGGGCGGCGTCGTCCTCCCGGGCGCGCGGGGCCGCGTCGACCTCGACGTCCAGGGAGCCGCTCACGACGGGGGGCGCGGGAACCGCCGCGGAGTCGCTCCACAGGCGCTCGCGGTCGTCCACCGACTCGCCCGCCCGGACCTGCCACAGGTCCGCGACGAGGTCGCCGTCCTCCAGCCGGAGGCCCTGGTAGGCGTTCCCCGCCCACGGGTCCATCGCCACGGTGAGCGTCACGGTGAGCGCGCCGGCGGCGTCGTGCGGGAGCTCGACGGGGACGTCGGGCGCGCCGTCGAAGCGGAACGCGCCCTCGGCGTCGAGCGTCCCGGTCGCCACCTCCACGCCGTCCTGCTCGACCACGGCCGAGATCTCGAGGACCTCGAGGAGCGTGCTGTCGCGCCAGGCCGGGACCGCGAGCCGCAGGACCGCGTCGAGGTTGTCCCCGCGCATCGCCGTGCCGAGGTCGTAGGACGCCGTGAGCTCGCCGTTCGGCTCGATCGTGCCGGGGTCCGGGGACCCGTCCGCGACGTCGAGCGTGACGTCGAGGTCGCCGGCCGCGAGGGTCGCGGCGGGGACGGGCGCCTCCGACCGCCAGGCCGCGGTGGTGGTGCCGGTCGACCCGAGGAGCAGGGCGCCGGCGAGGGCGCCGGCGGCGAGGCTGGCTGCGCGCTTCATGGGGAGCCTCCTTCAGAGGGTCTGCAGCGGGTGCCGCCGACGCGCTCCCGGGCCGCGGTGGTCGCCGGGCCCGGGAGGCGTCAGGTGGCGGGTGCCGTCAGCGGACCTGCTCCAGCATCACGTTCATGTCCTGCAGGACGGCTTCGGCGCCCGTCAGGTCCTGCCGGTCGATCTCGCGCGGCAGGTTCCCGAGGACGAACACCTGGAGCTCCTGCGTGCCCGACCCCGGGACGGGCACGTCGGTGGCCTGGGACACGTCCTGGGCCTCGCCCGTGAGGAGGTTCCCGTCCCGGTCGGTGACGAAGAACTTCAGGCCCAGCCCCTGGGCGAGCTCGCCCTCGAGGTTGCCGCCGTGCACGGAGACCCGGGCCTCCATGTTGTCGCCCTCGGCGTGGGCCATCACCCGGGTCCGTCCGAGGACGAAGTCGCCGGGCACCGCCTGCCACGTGCCGAGGTCGACCTGGTGGCCCACGACGTCGCTGGTGCCGGCCCCCGTGCCGTCCGCGTCGAGGCTCCGGAACTCGGTCGTGACACCGATCGGGAGCGACTGCTCCTGCCCGAGCCAGTTGACGTCCCAGCGCAGCCCCTGGCCGACCTCGCCCGACAGGTCCTGGGTGTCGCCGCCGTCGGGGGACACGTCGAACCACTGCGTCTCCTCCGCCTGCACCTTCAGGTGGCCGGCGCGGATGACGCCCCCGGCGACCTGTCCCTGGTCGTGCCAGAGGGCGAAGGTGCCCCCCGCGCCGAGCAGCAGAGCGGCACCTGCGACACCGGCGACGATCCCCTTGGTCCTCGTGTTCATGATGGCCTCACCCTTCGTGCGGTCGCGTTGCGTATCGCGCGAGGATGCTCGCCGTGGAGGTCTTCTCCGTCGTCCGGTGACTCGCCGTCGCAACGGTCCCCAGTCTTCGGCGGCGCACGGGAGTGGTCTGACCACTGCTAGGGGAAACCCCAGTGCCGGGGTGGGTGAGAGCCGGAGCTCCTAGATCCAGGACTCCAGCCGCATGACGTTCTGCCAGTAGGAGTAGGGCACCTGCATGCCCGTCCACAGCGGGTAGAAGATCGCCGACACGGCAAGGATCACGACGAGCACGGCGACGATCGTCGCCACGGCGAGCGAGCGCTCGCGCCGTCGTCCCTCCGTGCGCTCCAGCGCCACGACCATGGGGTAGACGAGCGTCAGCACCACGAACGGCGTGAAGACGATCGAGTAGAAGGTGAAGATCGTCCGGTCGCTGAACGGCGGCGCGTAGGCGAACCAGGGCAGCCAGCCGGCGGCGGTGCCGCTCAGGACGGCGAGGGCGCGCCAGTCGCGCAGCCGGATCCCCAGCCAGATCGTCGCGACGAGGGCGATCGCGCCGAGGAGCCACAGCAGCGGGTTGCCGAGCGACGTGACGGCGCGGGCGCACGACTCCGCGGCGTCGGCGGGGCACGTCCCCTGGCCGGGGGCCTCCTTCTCCCAGAAGAACGACGTCGGCCGCCACTGCACGATCCAGCCCAGGGGGTGCGAGGCGTACGGGTGGTCGGAGGAGAGCCCGGTGTGGAAGTCCCACATCTGCTGGTGGTAGTGGAGCAGGCTGCGCAGCGGGTCGGGCAGCCAGGTGACGCCCTCGCCGGGGTGCTCGGCCGCCCACTGCCGCAGGTAGGCGCCCTGGTTCACGAACCACGACCACCACGACGCGACGTAGACCACGATCGCGGTGGGCACGATCGTGAGGAACGCGGGCACGGCGTCCACGACGAGGGAGTCCTCCCACCAGCGGCCGACGCCGGCGGCGCGGCGGGCCGCGAGGTCCCACAGCACGGTGAGGATGCCGAAGACGGCGACGAACCACAGGCCCGACCACTTGGTGCCGCAGGCGAGGCCGAGGCTGACGCCCGCGGCGAGGCGCCACCAGCGGAAGCCCAGCCGCGGACCGTAGCGCGCCACGGTGCCGCCGGCGTCGAGGATCTCGGCGACCCGGCCCGCGAGCCGGCGTCTGGCCTGCTCGCGGTCCATGACGAGGCAGCCGAACGCGACCAGCACCCAGAACATGAGGAACTGGTCGAGCAGGGCCGTGCGGGAGTGCACGATGGCCTCGCCGTCGACGGCGAGCAGCAGGCCCGCGACCACCCCCATCGTGGTCGACGAGAACAGCCGGCGGGCGATCCGGACCAGCAGGAACACGGCGAGGATCCCGACGACCGCGCTGGACAGCCGCCACGCGAAGGAGCTGGTGGCGCCGCCGCCCGCGTCCATGCCGAGCCAGATCATCCACTTGCCGATCGGCGGGTGGACGACGTAGGCGGCCTTGTCGAGGTAGGTGAGGACGTCGCCGGCCTCGAACGCCGGGTTCGGCTCGTCGGGCCACTGCGCCTCGAAACCGAGGCGGCCGAGGGTGAACGCGTCCTTGACGTAGTAGGTCTCGTCGAACACGAGCTTGTGCGGCTGCCCCAGCTGCCACAGCCGGGTGGCCGCCGCCACCAGCGTGACGACGATCGTGCCGAACCAGCCCCAGAACCGGTCGCGGCGGCGCAGGTCGAGCCGGACGCGCCGCGCGCCGAGCAGCCGCTCCAGCAGCTTCGCCTGCGTGGTGCGACCGTCGCCGTCCGCGGGCATCGGGGACGGCGGTGCCGGGGTGCCGGGGAACGCCGGCGGCGGGGCCACGTGCGCCGGGGGCTCCGGCGTGCCGTCGGCCGCGGGCGTCCCGTCCGGGGCCTCGGCCGCGCGGTGGCGCGCGTGGCTCGGTGGCGTGCCCGCGGGCGCGGGATCGCCGGTGGCGGTGGCGTCGGCGTCGGGGGCGGTCACCGGGTCATCGTAGGGGGCGTGCGACGCTGGTCACCATGACCCCCGAGCCCTCCGCCGCGCCGTCTCCCGACACCCGTCCAGCCCCGCACTCCGAGGCCGGGGCGGTCGTGCTCGCGGCGACGCCCATCGGGAACGCGGAGGACGCGTCGCCGCGGCTGCGCCGGCTGCTCGCGGAGGCCGACGTCGTCGCGGCCGAGGACACGCGCCGCCTGCACGCCCTGGCCGCGCGACTGGGCGTGACCGTGGCCGGGCGCGTGACGTCGTACCACGAGCACAACGAGGAGGCCCGCGCCGACGAGCTGCTCGACGTCGTCGCGGACGGCGGCACCGTGCTCGTGGTGTCGGACGCCGGAATGCCCGCGGTGTCCGACCCGGGCTACCGCGTGGTGGCCCGCGCCGTGGAGCGGGACCTGCGCGTGACGGCGGCCCCCGGTCCGTCGGCGGTGCTCACCGCGCTCGCCCTGTCCGGGCTGCCCACCGACCGGTTCACCTTCGAGGGGTTCGTGCCGCGCAAGGCGGGGGAGCGGTCGCGGTGGCTCGGCGCGCTCGCCGCTGAGCCGCGCACGATGGTCTTCTTCGAGGCGCCCCACCGGATCACCGACACGCTGCACGCCATGGCCGACGCGTTCGGGCCCGCCCGGCCCGCCGCCGTCTGCCGTGAGCTGACCAAGACGTACGAGGAGGTGCTCCGCGGCCCGCTCGCGGACGTCGTCGCCGAGGCCGACGCTCGCGCCGCGGGCGGCGAGGGGCTGCGCGGCGAGATCTGCGTCGTCGTCGGAGGCGCGCCCGCGGGTGCGGCTCCCAGCGTCGAGGACCTCGTGCCCGAGGTCCTGGCCCGCGTCCGCGCGGGGGAGCGGCTCAAGGCCGCCGTCGCCGACGTCGCCACCGCGGCCGGGGTGCCCAAGCGCGACCTCTACGCGGCCGCCCTCGCCGCGAAGTAGCTGCCGAGCATGCAGTTGCGCACGTCCTGAGCGCTCAGAACGTGCACGGGTGCATGTTCGGCCGTCAGGCGGCGGTCGAGGGGGTGAGCTCGACGCCGGCGGCGGCGAGCTCGGTGCGGGCCTGCTCGCCCTGCTCGGGGCTGACGGGGATGGTGAGGTCGGTGAGCACGCGCGTCGCCAGGCCCAGGCCGACGGCGTCGAGGGCGGTGCGCTTGACGCAGTGCGACTCGACGAGGCCGACGACGTCGACCGCCTCGACGCGGGCGTCGCGCAGCGCCTGCTCCAGCGTGCGGCCGTCCGCGTCCGTGCCCTCGAAGCCGGAGTAGCCGTGGGCGTACTGGCCCTTCTTCACGGACACGTCCGGGCGCAGGTCCGCGAGGGCGGGGTGCAGCTCGGCGTTCGGCGTGCCGGCGAGGCCGTGCGGCGGCCAGGAGTCGACGAAGTCGGGGTGGTCGCTGAAGTGGTCGCCCGGGTCCACGTGCCAGTCCTGCGTGGTCACGACGATCTCGTACCGGTCGCGGTGCGCGGCCGCGTAGGCCGCGACGTCCGCGGCGACCTGGTTCCCGCCGTCGACGGCGAGCTCGCCGCCCTCGCAGAACGTGGGCTGGACGTCGACGACGATCAGGGCGCGGACGGAGGCGGGCACGGCATCGCTCATGCCACCCAGCCTGCCACGGTGCGCGGCGGATCAGGGACCGTCGCCGCCACCACCTCCGCCGTCGAAGAATCCCCCGCCGTCCAGGTAGCCCATGCCGAACGCGTCCGCGGAGCGACGGTTGCGCATGTCCATCTTGTCGGGCTCGAGCCGGGGGTCCGCGGCCCAGGAGGGCGGGCGGCGCTCGGAGGGATCGAGGCGCGGCAGCTTCTCGCGGCGGTGGAACGTGGCCCTGAGCCTTGCGCTGAGATTCATGACGACTCCTCCGTCGGAACCGCAGTCCGAGAACCGTTCGTCAAGAGTAGGTCGCGAGTCGGTCGGGTGTCGACGACGGTCACCCGGGGCACCAGCGCCCCGGCCGCGTCAGCAGTAGCCGCCGCCCACGGAGCCGGGGCAGTAGAGCGGCTGGACGGCCATGGTGCCGGCAGCGGGCCGTCCGCGCTCCTCCGCAACAGAGAGGGGCGGGAGGCCCGGCCGCGCGGCGGGACGGGTCCGGCCGCCACGACGGAACAGGCGTCGCAGGCGTTCGGTGATCGACATCGCAGTCCCCCTTGACCGGTTCTTGGGGGAGAGCATGCCAGTCCGGCGGCTCGGTGTCGACGGTGGCGGCCGTGCGCAGCAGGATGGGGTCATGAGGCGCCATCCGACCCGCCGCCCGGCGGCCGCCGCCCCCGTCGCGGCGCTCGTGCTCCTGCTCGCGGCCTGCGGCGGCCCGGGCGACGACCCGGACCCGGCGACGCGGTCGTCGTCCCCGGAACCGACGGCGAGCGACACCCCTGCGAAGACCTCCGCGGCACCGGCGGCCACGCCCGACGTCTCGGTCGAGACAGTCGTCGACGGCCTCGACGTGCCCTGGGGGCTCGCCGCGCTGCCGGACGGCGCGCTGCTGATCAGCCTGCGCGACGAGGCCCGCCTGGTGGTCGTGGACCCCGACGCCGGCACGACGACGGACGTCACCGGTCCCGGCGCGGACGCGCTCGCCGCGCAGACCACCCCCGACGGCGAGGGCGGGCTGCTCGGCGTCGCGCGCGACCCGGGCTCGGGCGACGTGTTCGTCTACCGCACCGGCGCCGACGACAACGCCGTGCTGCGCGGCGCGCTGGACGGGACGGAGCTCGGCGGGCTCACGACCGTCCTCGACGGCATCCCGCGCGCCGGGCACCACGACGGCGGCGGGCTGGCGTTCGGCCCCGACGGCTTCCTCTACGTCGGCACCGGTGACGCGGGGGACGGGGAGGCGTCCCAGGACGCCGCGTCGCTCGCGGGCAAGATCCTGCGCGTCACGACCGACGGGGATCCGGCGCCCGGCAACCCCGACCCCGGCTCGCCGGTCTGGACCTTCGGCCACCGCAACGTGCAGGGCCTCGGCTGGGACGCCTCGGGCCGGATGTTCGCGAGCGAGTTCGGGCAGAACACGTGGGACGAGCTCAACCAGATCGAGGCGGGCGGCAACTACGGCTGGCCCGACGTCGAGGGGCCGGGCCTCGAGGGTCAGCCGCAGGCGGGCGACGGCACCGTCGCGCCGGTCGCCTGGTGGCCCACCTCCGACGCGTCGCCGTCCGGCCTGGCCGTGACCGACGACGCCGTGTACCTCGCCGGGCTGCGCGGCGAGCGGCTGTGGCGCGTGCCCTTCGGGAGCACGGCCTCTGGAGCGGACGAGGAGGACCCGAGCCCGGGGGCGAGCAAGGGCGCGGTCGACGCCGACGGGAGCGCCCGACCGCTCGGGGAGCCCCAGGCCCTGCTCGCGGGCGAGCTGGGCCGGCTGCGCAACGTGGCGCCCGTCGAGCCCGGGGGCGGGGACGCCGGTGGCCTGTGGGTGCTGACCAACAACACCGACGGCCGCGGCTCGCCGCGGGACGGCGACGACCGCCTGGTGCGGGTCACCTTCGGCTGACGGGCGGAGGCGGGCGGGCCGGAGCCGGGGTGCGGACGGCTCGGGACGCCCCGTCGCGCGGGCCCTAGAATCGCCCGCATGACCCACATCCTCTCGGCCGTGGCGTGGCCCTACGCCAACGGCCCGCGGCACATCGGCCACGTCGCCGGCTTCGGCGTTCCCTCCGACGTCTTCAGCCGGCACATGCGGATGGCGGGTCACGACGTGCTGATGGTCTCCGGCACGGACGAGCACGGGACGCCGATCCTCGTGCAGGCGGAGCAGGAGGGCGTGACGCCGCAGCAGCTCGCGGACCGCTACAACCGCGTCATCGTCGAGGACCTCACGTCGCTCGGGCTGTCCTACGACCTGTTCACCCGCACGACGACGCGCAACCACTACGCCGTCGTGCAGGAGATGTTCCGCACGGTGTACAAGAACGGCTACATGGTCGAGAAGACCACGATGGGCGCGATCTCCCCGTCCACCGGCCGCACGCTGCCCGACCGGTTCATCGAGGGCACGTGCCCCATCTGCGGGTACGACGGCGCGCGCGGCGACCAGTGCGACAACTGCGGCAACCAGCTCGACCCGATCGACCTGATCAACCCCCGCAGCCGCATCAACGGCGAGACGCCGAAGTTCGTCGAGTCGAACCACTTCTTCCTCGACCTGCCGGCGCTCGCGGACGCGCTGGGCGACTGGCTGCGCACCCGCACCGGCTGGCGCCCGAACGTGCTGAACTTCAGCCTCAACCTGCTCGACGACATCCGGCCGCGCGCCATGACGCGCGACATCGACTGGGGCATCCCGGTGCCGCTCGAGGGCTGGGAGGAGAACCCGACCAAGCGGCTGTACGTGTGGTTCGACGCCGTGATCGGGTACCTCTCGGCGTCGATCGAGTGGGCGCGGCGCACGGGCGACCCGGAGGCGTGGCGCGCGTTCTGGAACGAGGAGACGGCCCGCTCCTTCTACTTCATGGGCAAGGACAACATCACGTTCCACTCCCAGATCTGGCCGGCCGAGCTGCTGGCCTACGACGGGAAGGGCTCGCGCGGCGGCGCGCCGGGCCCGTACGGGACGCTGCAGCTGCCCACCGAGGTGGTCAGCTCGGAGTTCCTCAACGTCGAGGGGCAGAAGTTCTCCAGCTCGCGCGGCGTCGTCATCTACGTGCGCGACATGCTGGCGCGCTACCAGCCGGACGCGTTCCGCTACTACGTGGCGGCCGCGGGCCCGGAGAGCCAGGACGTCGACTTCACGTGGGACAGCTTCCTGCGCCGCACCAACGACGAGCTCGTGGCGGGCTGGGGCAACCTCGTGAACCGCACCGCGAGCATGGTGCACAAGAACTTCGGGCAGGTCCCGACGCCGGGCGAGCTGGCCGACGTCGACCGCGGCGTCCTCAAGTCGACGTCCGCGGCGTTCGGCACGGTCGGCGGGCTCATCGAGTCCAACCGGCAGCGGGCGGCGGTCGCGGAGGCCATGCGCGTGGTCGGCGACGTCAACCGGTACGTGTCGGAGACGGAGCCCTGGAAGCTCAAGACGGACCCGGACCGCCTCGCGACCGTGCTGCACACGGTCACGCAGGCCGTGAGCGACTGCAACACGCTGCTCAGCCCGTTCCTGCCGCACTCGGCCCAGCAGGTGCACGAGACCATGGGCGGCACCGGCACCTTCGCGCCCCAGCCGCGCATCGACGAGGTCACCGACCTCGACGACGAGACCCGGCAGTACCCGGTCATCACGGGCGACTACGACTTCCCCTCGTGGGAGTCGCGTCCCGTGACGCCGGGCACCGAGATCGCGAAGCCCACCCCCGTGTTCACCAAGCTCGACGACTCGATCGTCGAGGAGGAGCTCGAGCGGCTGCGCGAGAAGGCCTGAGGTGGGGCGCAAGCGCGAGCGCGGGTTCCCGGCGGAGCCCGCGCCCCTGCCGGTGCCCGTCGCCGACAACCACACGCACCTCGACGCGATCGCCGGGATCCTTCCCGACGGCGAGCCCGTCCCGACCGCTGCCGAGCACCTCGCCCGCGCGGCGGCGGCCGGCGTGGACCGGGTCGTGCAGGTGGGCTGCGACCTGCCGGGCATCGACTGGACCGTCGACCTGCTGGCGGCGGGTCACCCGGGCGTGCTCGCGGCCGTCGCGATCCACCCCAACGAGGCCGTGCTGCACGCCGGCGTCCGCGAGGTCGGCCCGGACGGGCTCGAGCCCGACCCGGCGCCCCACCACGGGGTGCCGCTCGACGATGCGCTCGACCGGGTCGCGGAGGTCGCGCGTTCGCACGATCGCGTGCGCGCGATCGGGGAGACGGGCATGGACCTGTTCCGCACCGGCCCCCTGGGCGAGGCCGTGCAGCGTGACGCGTTCCGCGCCCACGTCGCGCTGGCGAAGGAGCTCGGCCTGGCGCTGCAGATCCACGACCGCGACGCGCACGCGCAGGTGATCGACGTCCTGCTCGCCGACGGCGCCCCCGAGCGCACCGTCTTCCACTGCTACTCGGGCGACGAGGAGATGGCCGCGCTCGCGGCGGAGCACGGCTGGTTCCTCTCGTTCGCCGGCCCGGTGACGTACCCGAGGAACGACCACCTGCGGGCGGCGTTGCGCGCCGTGCCCCTCGAGCTGGTGCTGGTCGAGACGGACGCGCCGTACCTGCCGCCGCACCCGTACCGCGGGCAGCCGAACGCCCCGTACGTCGCGGCGCACACCGTGCGCGCGATGGCGGACGTCCTCGAGCGCCCGCTGGACGAGGTGTGCCGGACGCTCTCGGCGACGTCCGAGCGCGTGTACGGCACGTGGTGAGCCCCCGGGTGAGCGGTTCGTGAGCGGTCGAGGGCTTCCCCCCTGGTCACGGTTCCGTTACGGTCTGGTGCTCGTGCGGAGGTCGAGGACGGAGCGCGGGTCGGACACGGCGACGGCCCCGTCGTCGACCCCACGCCGCGGGGCCCTCTCGGGCCCCGCGCGTCACGTCGTGCACGGCACGGTGGTCCTGGCGCTGGTGGGCGGCACGGTCGCGGTCACGCAGGTGCACAAGACGATGACGATCGACTACGACGGCCACGTCGCGACCGTCGGCTCCTACGGTGCGTCGGTGGCCGACGTGCTGCGCTACCACCACATCCCGCTCGGCCCGGACGACCTGGTGCAGCCCGCGGCGTCGTCGCCCGCGGCGGACGGCGGCCAGGTCGTGGTCCGCTCGAGCCGTGAGGTGACGGTCGAGATCGACGGGGAGGTCACCACCTTCCCGACGACGGCGCACACGGTCGGCGAGCTCCTGGCGGCGCTCGGCCCCCGCGGGTCGGACGCCGTGACGTCGGCGTCGCGCACCGCTCCGCTGGACCGGACCCCTGTGCGGGTGTCGACCACGAAGACCGTGCAGGTGGCGGTGGACGGCCTGGTGCTGCCGATCCGCACGGCGCAGTCGACGGTCCGCGACGTGCTCGCGACCGCGGGCATCACGCTCGGCGAGCACGACCGCACGTCCGTGCCGCTCGGCGCGGCCGCCGTCGACGGGATGGTCGTCATGGTGAGCCGCGGGAACACGGACGCCGACCGGAAGACCGAGGTCATCCCGTTCGAGACGGAGCGCGTCGAGTCCGACGAGCTGCCGAAGGGGTACGAGGTGGTGCGCACGGCAGGCGTGCCGGGGGAGCGCGTCACGACCTACGAGGTGCGCACCCTGGACGGCGCCGAGGTGGAGCGCACCGTGGTCGACCGCGAGGTCACGCGCAAGCCGGTGGACGAGGTCGTCGTGGTGGGCACGCTCGAGGTCTCCACGGCCAACCCCGACCCGGGTTCCGCGAAGGCGATCGGCAAGGCGATGGCCGCCGAGCGCGGCTGGGGCGCCGACCAGTACACCTGCCTCGAGAAGCTGTGGGACAAGGAGTCGGGCTGGCGCTGGAACGCCGAGAACCCGTCCAGCGGCGCGTACGGCATCCCGCAGTCCCTCCCCGGCTCGAAGATGGCGACCGCCGGGTCGGACTGGCGCACCAACCCGTCGACGCAGATCGAGTGGGGCCTGGGCTACATCTCCGGGCGGTACGGCACCCCCTGCGGGGCCTGGAGCCACTCCGTGTCGGTGGGCTGGTACTGACCGCTGCCGGTCGAGCCCGCCGACACCGGGGTCGTGGTCCCGACATGCTCGGGCGACGTGTGAGACAGGTCACCCCGGTCGTGGCGACTTATCGGACAGCAGGGGACAGACGCGGGCATCCGTACCATAACCAGGCTTGGCCGATGGTCACGATCCGGTTACGGTCTTCGGAGCCACCGGATCGACCACGACCCCGACAGCCAGCCGGGACCCCGCCGTCGTGACCGGACCACACGACGACTGGACCTGTGTGAACCCCTCGAACGAGACTCCCCACTCCTCGGCCGAGTCGATGCCCGAGGCTGGGCCCGACGCAGCGGCCGCCTCCGCGACGACCGCCACGCGCCGTCGCCGTCGGCTCCCGCTCATCGCGGGTCTCGCCGCCGGCGCGCTCGTCGTCGCGGGCGGTGCGGCCACGGCCTACGAGAGCGCGCGCAAGAGCGTGACGCTCGACATCGACGGCGCGACGCGCACCGTCTCGACCTTCTCCGGCTCCGTCGCCGGCCTGCTGGACGCCCAGGGCGTCGAGGTGGGCGAGCGCGACGCCGTCACCCCGTCCGTCGACGCCGCCCTGCGCGACGGCTCGCAGGTCGTGGTCCGCTCCGGGCACGAGCTCACGGTGGACGTCGACGGCGAGCAGGACGACGTGTGGGTCACGGCGCTGGACGCCGAGGAGGCCCTGCGCGGCCTCGACGCCCGCGGTTCCGACGTCTCCCTCGTCGCCTCCCGCTCCGGCGACCGCGCGTCGCTGCCGCTGCAGCTCGACGCCGACCAGCCGGTCGCCGTCGTCGCGGACGGCACCACCACGGTGGTCGACGACGGCTCCGTCGGCCTGGAGGCGATCCTCCAGGGGCTCGGCCTGACCGCCGACGACGACGACCACGTCTTCGTCGAGCGTCAGACCGCCAAGACCGACGGCGACCCGGCGGTGCGCATCGTCATCGAGCGCATCGAGACGAAGAAGGTCACCAAGAAGGTCGCGGTGGACCACAAGGCGCGTACCGAGAAGGACGCCGACCGCTTCGCCGACCTGGGCACCAAGGTCGCCCAGGAGGGCAAGGACGGCGAGCGCACCCTCACGTACCGCGTGACCACGGTCGACGGCGACGTCGTCGCCAAGAAGAAGCTCTCGGACAAGGTGACGACCAAGCCGGTCACGGAGGTCGTCGTCGAGGGCACCAAGGCGCGCCCGGAGCCGGAGCCCGAGCCGGAGCCGAAGGAGAGCTCCTCCGGCAGCTCGTCCTCGTCGTCGAGCTCCTCGGGCTCGTCGTCCGGTTCGACGTCGAAGGCCACCGGCTCGGCGCCCGCGGGGGTGTGGGCCGACCTCGCCCAGTGCGAGTCGGGCGGCAACCCGGCGACGAACACCGGGAACGGCTACTACGGCCTGTACCAGTTCTCCGCGCAGACCTGGCACGCGATGGGCGGCTCCGGCCTCCCGTCGGAGAACTCTGCCGCCGAGCAGACGCGCCTCGCCAAGAAGCTGCAGGCGCAGTCCGGCTGGGGCCAGTGGCCCGGGTGCGCGGCCAAGCTCGGCCTGCTCTGACCTGACGTCCGTCGGGCCTCGTGCCCGCCGGCGTCGACCGACCGCCCGGGACGGCACCGCCGTCCCGGGCGGTCGTGCGTCGGGGCCCTGCGCGCGCCGGGCGGGCTGTGGGTCTCGTCACGACGCCGCCGGCAGATTAGGTCTCCGATAACGAATCGGTTACGGTCGGGTGTCCCGCGTGCGAGCCGTGCTCGACAGGTGTATGTGACGCGGGCCCTGAACCGCCGGATCGGTGGGTCGGAACTCGGCGCCCTCGGGCGCGGGGGCCGGGAGCGAGGCGCGAGCGCGCCGCCCCGGTGCGTGACGGGCCGCCGGCCCGCCCCCGACCACCGTGCCCGGACAGCACGACGACTGGACTCTCGTGACCCGCTCCCCCCAGACCTCTCCCGTGCCCGCCGTGCCGGACGCCGACACCGTCGCGCCCGCCACGACCCGCCCCCGCCGCCGCTGGCCGTTCCTGGCCGCCGCGACCGTCGCCGCGGTCGCCGTCGCCGGTGGCGCCGTCGCCTACGCCGACGCCCGCAAGACCGTCACGCTCGACGTGGACGGCGACGTGAAGACCGTGACGTCCTACTCGGGCTCCGTCGACGACCTGCTCACCTCCCAGGGTGTCGTCGTCGGCGACCGCGACCTCGTGACCCCGGCGGCCGGCGCCACGCTCGAGGACGGCTCCGACGTCGTCGTGCGCTCCGGCAAGGAGCTCAGCCTGCAGGTGGACGGCAAGGACACCGATGCCTGGGTCACCGCGCTCGACGCCGACGAGGCGCTCGACAGCCTCACCGCTCGCGGCGGCGACGTGCGCATCGTCGCCTCCCGTGACGGCGAGCGCGCCTCGCTGCCGGTGGACGTCGACACGGACGGCCCGGTGGCCGTGGTGCACGACGGCACGACCGACGTGGTCGAGGACGCGGAGGACGTCGAGGCCGTGCTGGCCGAGGCCGACGTGGAGCTCGGGAAGAACGACCGGGTGCACGTCACCGACGCCGCCAACGCCGAGGTGAAGAAGCACGTCGCCGCGGCCGTCGCGGACCAGCAGAAGCAGGCCGAGAAGCAGGCCGAGAAGCAGGCCACGAAGGACGGCGCGCAGACCGAGCAGGTCGCCGCCGAGGCCGCTGCCCCCGCGCCGCAGGTGGCCGTCGTCGTGCAGCGCGTCGAGACCAAGAAGGTCACGACCACCAAGGCCGTCGACCACAGGACGACGACCAAGAAGTCCGGCGACCGGTACTCCGACGTCGACGCGAAGGTCGTGAAGAAGGGCAAGGACGGCGAGCGCACGATCGTCCACCGGGTCACGACGGTCGACGGCAAGGTCGTGAAGAAGACCAAGGTCTCGGACGAGATCACCACCAAGCCCGTGACCCGCGTGCTGGTGAAGGGCACCAAGGAGCGCCCGGAGCCCGAGCCGAAGACGCCGTCCTACTCCGGCTCGACCCGGTCGATCGGCAAGCAGATGGCCGCGGCGCGCGGCTGGTCCGGCGAGCAGTGGTCCTGCCTCGAGTCGCTCTGGACCAAGGAGTCGGGCTGGAACGCCTCGGCGGCCAACCCGTCGTCCGGCGCGTACGGCATCCCGCAGTCGCTGCCGGGCTCGAAGATGGCGTCGGCCGGCTCCGACTGGCAGACCAACCCCGCCACGCAGATCGAGTGGGGTCTCGGCTACATCGCCGACGTCTACGGCACGCCGTGCGGCGCGTGGGGCCACTCGCAGTCGGTGGGCTGGTACTGAGCCGGCTCCCCGGCCGTCCCTGAGTCGTCGGCCGCGGGCCGACGAATAGACTCGCCCCCATGACGAACACCCCTGGCGCCCTGCTCGGCCCTGCGGAGATCCGCGAGCTGGCAGGGCGCCTCGGCGTCCGCCCCACCAAGCAACTCGGGCAGAACTTCGTGCACGACGGCGGCACGGTGCGCAAGATCGTGCGCGCCGCCGGTCTGCGGCCGGGGGAGCGCGTCGTCGAGATCGGCCCCGGGCTGGGGTCGCTGACCCTCGGGCTGCTGGAGGCCGGAGCGTCCGTCGTCGCGGTCGAGATCGACCCGGTGCTGGCGGGCCAGATCGTCGAGACCGTGCACCGGCACGCGCCCGGTGCGGACTTCGAGGTGGTGCCCGCCGACGCGCTCGAGGTCACCGAGCTGCCGGGGGAGCCGCCGACGGCGCTCGTCGCGAACCTCCCGTACAACGTGGCCGTCCCGGTGCTGCTCACGTTCCTGCAGCGGTTCCCGAGCCTGGAGCGCGTGCTCGTCATGGTCCAGGCCGAGGTGGCCGACCGCCTCGCGGCGGGGCCCGGGTCGCGGACCTACGGCGTGCCGTCGGTCAAGGCGGCCTGGTACGCCGACACGCGCCGGTCGCTCAACGTCAGCCGGCACGTGTTCTGGCCGGAGCCCAACGTGGACTCCGCTCTCGTGGCGCTGGAGAAGCGCGAGCCCCCCGTCACGACCGCGACGCGCGAGCAGGTCTTCGCCGTCGTCGACGCCGCGTTCGCCCAGCGTCGCAAGACGCTGCGCGCCGCCCTGTCCGGCACGTTCGGGTCCGGTGTCGCCGCAGAGGAGGCGCTGCGCGCCGCGGGCGTCGACCCCGGGCTGCGCGGCGAGCGGCTCGAGGTCACGGACTTCGCGCGGATCGCCGAGCAGCTTCCGGTCGCGGCGGGCACGGTGGACGCGTGACGCATCTCGCCGCCGCCCCGTCGCCGTCCGTCCGCGTCCGCGCGCCCGGCAAGGTCAACCTGTCGCTGCGCGTCGGCGCGCGCCAGGCCGACGGCTACCACCCGTTGTCGACGATCTTCCAGGCCGTGGCCCTCTACGAGGAGGTGACCGCCACGCAGGTGCCGGAGGGTGCCGGCGTGACGATCACCGTGGACGGCCCGCAGGCCGAGCTCGTGCCCGTCGACGGCACGAACCTCGCCTGGCGCGCCGCCGAGGCGCTGGCGGCCCAGGTCGGCGTCGCGCCGGACGTGGCGCTGCACCTGGCCAAGGGCGTGCCCGTCGCCGGGGGCATGGCGGGCGGGTCCGCGGACGCGGCGGCCACCCTGGTGGCGTGCGACGCGCTGTGGCAGACCGGCCTGAGCCGCGACGACCTCGCGTCGCTCGCCGCGGAGCTCGGCTCGGACGTCCCCTTCGCCCTCCTCGGGCACACCGCCGTCGGGACCGGTCGCGGTCACCTGCTGACTCCCGCCATGGCCCGCGGCGAGTTCCACTGGGTGTTCGCGGCCCAGGCCGAGGGCCTGTCCACCCCCGCCGTCTACGGCCGCTTCGACGAGCTGGCCGGCCCGGACGGGGCCGCCGACGAGCCGGGGCTCGACGAGGACACCGGTCTGATGCAGGCGCTGCGCGCCGGCGACGCGCACGCCCTCGGGCGGGCCCTGCACAACGACCTCCAGGCCGCGGCGCTCTCGCTGCGCCCCGAGCTGGAGCGCACCATCGCCGTCGCGGACGAGGCGGGCGCGCTAGGCGCGTTCGTCTCGGGCTCCGGGCCGACCGTCGCCGCGCTCGCCCGGTCGCGCCAGCACGCGCTGGCCGTCGCCGCGTCCTGGACGGCTGAGGGTGCCGCCGACTCCGTGTGGTGCACCTCGGGCCCCGCGCACGGCGCCCGCCTCCTCCCGTGACGCCGAGGTAGCTCCACCTCTGCCGAGGTAGTTCCACCTCTGCCGAGGTAGTCCGCATCCCGGCGAGGTAGCTGGCCCTTGGTGGTCATCATGGGCGATATCTCCCTGATGCCCGGACTACCTCGGCACCTCTCGTACTACCTCGCGGAGACCCGAGCTACCTCGGCACCTCTCGTGCTACCTCGCGGAGACCCGAGCTACCTCGGCAGGTCTCGTGCTACCTCGCGGGGGTCCGGGCTACCTGGGCGGTCGGGGGCGGTCAGACGTGCTTGGCCAGCCAGGCGAGGGTCGGGGCGAAGCGGTAGCCCTGGCCGCCCTCGTGGCGGTTGTAGGGGTACACGTCGATCGCCGTGTCCGGCGCCGTCTCGCCCAGCGCGCCCCACTGGTTGTACGCGGCGTACACGGTCGACGGCGGGCAGACGTCGTCGCGCAGGGCGGTCGAGAACAGCGCGGCCGCGCGGGCGCGGCGGGCGAACGAGACGCCGTCGAGGTAGGAGAACGTGCGCCAGACGGCGTCCTCGTGCTCGCGGTGCACGGACAGGTACTGCGTGATCTCGCCGTACGGGAACGCGTCGGAGATCTGCACGGCGCGGCGGTAGTGGCACAGGAACGGCACGTTCGGCACGGCGGCGGCGACGTCGGGCACCAGGCCGGCGACGGCGATCGCGATGCCGCCGCCCTGGCTCGTGCCGGCGACGGCGACGCGCGCGGGGTCGATCCCCTCCACGCGGCGCACGGCGTCCACGGCCCGCACGCCGTCGGTGAAGACGCGCCGGTAGTAGTGCTCGTGCGGGTCGAGGACGCCGCGCGTCATGAAGCCGGGAGAGGCCGGGCCGCTGCCCACCGGGTCCGGGGTGTCGCCGCCGTGGCCCCAGCCGGAGCCCTGGCCGCGGGTGTCCATGACGAGGTGCGCGTAGCCCGCGGCGGCGGGGCCCAGGTGGTCGTGCGCCAGCCCGCGCCCGCCGCCGTAGCCGACGAACTCGACGACGGCGGGCAGCGGTCCGTCGGCCGCCGCGTCGTGGCGCGCGGGTCGGGTCAGCCACGCCTTGACCGGCTGCCCGTCGAAGCCCGGGAACGTCACGTCGTCCACCACGAGCTCCGTGAGTCCGGTGTCCGCCCGCTCCAGCGTCGGGCCGTCGTCGTGCGCGCGGGACTCGACGAGGGTCTGCGACCAGAACGCGTCGAAGTCGGCGGGCTCGTCGATCTCGGGCACATACGTCTCGAGCTCGGCGACGGGCAGGTCGAACTGGGCCATCGGGTTCCTCCGGGGACTTCCTGCGGGACCTCCCGCAGCGGTGCGGTGTCGGGCTGCACTGTAGCCGGGACGGCCGGGGCCGCGGGAGAACGCTTCCCCTCCCGGACGTCTACGCTGCAACCACTCGGACGGGCGAGGTGAGGACACGGTGCGACGCGGGACCAACCTGCCGCGGGTGGGCGACTTCAACCAGATGGTCGTGCTCGACCAGGTACGGCGGGCGTCCGGCGGCACGAGCCGCAGCGAGCTCGCGGCGAGCTCCGGGCTGTCCCTCCAGGCGGTGTCGAACATCGTGGCGCGGCTCATCGCGCTGGGGTACGTCGTCGAGGGGGAACGCCGGGCCGAGGGCCGGGGCAAGCCCCGCACCATGCTCTACCTCGAGCCGCAGGGCGCGTTCGCGCTGGGCGTGCACATCGACCCGGTGGTGGTGACGTCGGTGCTCGTGGATCTCGACGGCCGCACCGTGGAGAAGGTCGTCGAGCCGACGCCGGCCGGACCGGGGGCGGTGGCCGAGGCCGTCGCCGCGGCAGCCGCCGCGATGCTCGAGCGGGCCGGCGTCGACCGCTCCGCCGTCCTCGGGCTGGGGGTGGCGGCGCCGGGGCCGGTGGACCTCGCCGCCGGCACGGTGATCCGCCCGCCGCTCCTGGACGGCTGGGAGGAGGTGCCGGTGCGCGACCTGCTGGCCGCCGCGACGGGGTTCGACGTCGTGCTGGACAAGGACGTGTCGGCGGCGATGGTGGCGGAGCTGTGGCGCGGCAACCGGATGCTGCGCGGCACGTCCCTCTTCTTCTACACGGGCTTCGGCGTCGCCGTCGCGGTGGCGCACGACGGCGAGCTCCTCGCGGGGTCGTCGCGCAACGCCGGTGAGGTCGGCCACCTGGTGGTCGACAACGACGGCCCGCTGTGCGGCTGCGGCCAGCGGGGGTGCATCGGCGTCTCCGCCGCCCCCGCGACGCTGGTGGCCGAGGCCGTCGCGGGCGGCGTGCTCCCCCCGGGCACCCCGGCGTCGACGCCGGCCGAGCTCGACGCGGCCCTCACGACGCTGTGCCGGGCCGCCGCGGACGGCGACGCGGTCGCCGCGGGGATCCTCGCGACGTCCGCGCGGCGGGTCGCGCGCGGGATCACCGTGGTGGCCGACCTCGTGGACGCGGAGGTCGTCGTCTTCGGCGGCCCGGCGTGGGCGCGGCTGGCCCCCCACTACCTGCCCGTCGTGCGGCGGGAGCTCACGGTGCAGGCGACGTTGCGCGAGGTGCACGCCGTCGAGGTGCTGGGGTCCGCCGTCGGCGACCACGTCGGCGCGGTGGGGGCGGCGAGCCTGGTGCTCGACGGGCTGTTCACGCCGCGTCCCTCCGGGCTCGTCGGCGGGGGCGCGGCGCGCGCTCTCGTGCGCCCGTAGCCCGCGGGCGCCCCACCGAGGACCGACCTCGAACCGCCGGGCCGGCATGCTTGACAGCAATAACTCAATTCGCTTGAGTTATTCGTGTCAGCCGGCCCGGCGTCGTCGGGCCACTCATGTGGGCAAAGGAGCAGCATGCGACTGGCACGACACCTCGCCGCGGGGACCGCGGTCACGGCGCTCGTCCTCACCCTTGGAGCCTGCGGCTCGGGGGGCGGCGAGGGCAGCAGCGGGGACGCGACGATCAAGATCGCGTACCAGAAGTTCGGGAACTTCACCCAGGCCGACGAGCTGTTCAAGGACGTCAAGGCCGAGTACGAGAAGGAGAACCCGGACGTCACGATCGAGCTCGTGCCGATCGAGGCCAGCCAGAACGACTACTTCACGAAGCTCGCGCTCATGAACCGCGCGCCCGGGACGGCGCCCGACCTCATGTACGAGGACACGTTCATGATCAAGTCGGACGTCGAGGCGGGGTACCTGCTGCCGATGGACGACTACCTCGCCGAGTGGGACGACTGGGGCCAGTTCGTCGACCAGGCCAAGCAGGCCGGGCTGGGCGACGACGGCAAGACCTACGGCGTCCCCATGGGCACGGACACGCGCGGGCTGTGGTTCAACAAGGAGGTGCTCGCGAAGGCGGGGCTGCCCGAGGACTGGGCCCCGAAGACCTGGGACGAGCTCCTCGAGGCCGCCCGGGCGATCAAGAAGGCGGACCCGGAGGTCATCCCGCTCAACGTCTACTCGGGCAAGCCGATGGGCGAGGGCTCCACCATGCAGGGCTTCGAGATGCTGCTGTACGGCACGGGCGGCACGCTCTACGACACCGGCGCGTCGAAGTGGATCGTCGGGTCGCAGGAGTTCGTCGACTCGCTCGACTTCATCAAGACGATCTACACCGAGGGACTCGCGCCGACGCCGCAGCAGGCGCTCGACCCGAACGTCGGCAACACGGTCTCGGCCGAGTGGCTCCCGAAGGGCAAGCTCGGCATCTCCCTCGACGGGTCCTGGATGCCCGGCACCTGGCTCGAGGCGGGCACGGCGCCCTGGCCCGAGTGGACCGACGTCATGGGCACGGCCGCGATGCCCACCCAGGACGGCCAGGCCCCCGGCGCGGTGAGCATGTCGGGCGGCTGGACGATGGCGATCGGCTCCGGGTCGAAGAACCCCGACGTGGCGTTCGACGTCATCACCCACGCGCTCGACAAGGAGAACTCGCTGCGGTACGCGATCGACAACAGCCAGATCGCGGTGCGCACCGACGTCGCCGAGGAGCCCTCGTACTCCGAGGCGAACCCGACGGTGCCGTTCTTCTCCGACCTCGTCGAGGTGACGAACTTCCGCCCCGCCACCTCCGACTACGCGCAGATCTCCAACGCGATCCAGGTGGCGATGGAGTCGGTCATGACCGGGCAGCAGACCCCGGAGGAGGCCGCGGCCGTGTACGACAAGGCCGTGATCGCCCAGGTCGGCGAAGAGAACACGACGAACGGCTGACGACGTGACCGCCACCCTCGCCCCCGCCCCCGTCGGCGGGCCGGGGGCGGGGCCGTCGCCGGTGCGGCGCGCGCACGCGCGCCGCACCGCCGGCCGCCTCGTCCCGATGCTGCCCGCCGTCGCCCTGCTCGCGCTGTTCATGCTCGGCCCCGTCGTGTGGTCGTTCTACGGGTCGTTCACCAACGCGGCCCTCACCGGCCCGAACGCCCTCGCCCCCGAGTGGGTCGGACTGGACAACTACGTCGCGCTGCTCGCCGACCCCGACTTCCCGAAGGCCCTGTGGCTCACGGTGCTGTTCGTCATCGCGTCCGCGGTGATCGGGCAGAACGTGGCCGGCCTCGGCCTCGCGATGCTCATGCGCTCCGCGCTCAAGCCCGTGCGGGCGGTCGTCTCGACGCTCGTCGTGACGGCGTGGGTGCTGCCCGAGATCGTCGCCGCCTTCGCCGCCTACGCGTTCTTCCACGCGGACGGCACGCTCAACTCGCTGCTGGCGGGCGTGGGGGTCACCGGCCCCGACTGGCTCTTCGAGTACCCGATGCTCGCCGTCATCCTCGCCAACGTCTGGCGGGGCACGGCGTTCTCGATGATGGTCTACTCCGCCGCGATCGCGGAGGTGCCGCCCGAGATCACCGAGGCCGCGACGGTCGACGGGGCGAACGCTGCCCAGCGCCTGGTGTGGGTCACGCTGCCCACGATCCGGCGCAGCATCTCGACCAACCTCATGCTCACGACGCTGCAGACGCTGTCCGTGTTCACCCTCATCTACGTGATGACGGGCGGCGGCCCCGGCACCGACAGCTCCACGCTGCCGATCCTCGCCTACCAGGAGGCGTTCAAGTTCGCCCAGGTCGGCTACGGCACGGCGATCGCGACCGTGATGCTGGTGATCGGCGCCGTCTTCTCCGTCGTGTACATCCGCAGCCTGAAGCCGGAGGTCGACTGATGGCCCAGACCGCAGCCCCCGCGTCCGTCCCTTCCCCCGTGCCCGACGTCGCCGGCGCGCCCCCCGCACGACGGCGGGCGACGCCGTCGGTCGCCGCCCCCGGGCCGCGCGCCGCGCGCGTGCTGTCGAACGTCGTGCTGGTCGTCGTGGGGCTGTGCTTCCTGCTGCCGCTCGGCTGGATCGTGCTGGCGTCGCTGGACCCGAGCGCCACGCTCGCCGTCCGGCTGCCCGAGACGTTCACGCTCGAGAACTTCACGGCCGTCATGACCCCCGAGCAGACGTGGGTGCCGCTGGCGAACGCGTTCGTGCTGTCCGCGGGCACCGGGCTCATCACCGTGGTCGCGTCCGTGCTGGCGGCGTACCCGCTGTCGCGCTACCGGATGCGCTTCAACAAGCCGTTCCTGTACGCCGTGCTGTTCGGCACCTGCCTGCCGATCACGGCGATGATGGTGCCGGTCTACTCGCTGTTCGTGCGGCTCAACCTGCTCGACTCGCTGGCCGGCACCACGTTCTTCATGGCCGCGACGTCGCTGCCGATGGCGATCTGGATGACCAAGAACTTCATGGACTCCGTGCCGATCTCCCTCGAGGAGGCGGCGTGGACCGACGGCGCGTCGGCCATGACCACGCTGCGCACCATCGTGCTGCCGCTCATGCGGCCCGGCATCGCCGTCGTCTTCATCTTCGTGTTCATCCAGGCGTGGGGGAACTTCTTCGTCCCCTTCGTGCTGCTGCTGACCCCGGAGAAGCAGCCGGCGGCCGTGAGCATCTTCGCGTTCTTCGGCCAGTACGGCTCGGTCGCCTACGGCCAGCTCGCGGCCTACTCGATGCTCTACGCCCTGCCCGCCGTCGGCCTGTACGTGCTCGTCTCGCGGCTGTCCGGCGGCTCGTTCGCGCTCGCCGGCGCCGTCAAGGGCTGACCGAGCCCCGTTCCACCGCCCGCACCGTCACCAGGAGCCTGATCCATGCACGACACCACCGCCCGCACCACCGCGCGCCTCGAGCGGTTCACCCGCGACTGGCTGGAGCCCGCCGTCCTGCGCGAGACCCGGCCGCTCGACGTCGAGGCGTGGACCGTCGGCGGGGAGCCCGTGCCCTTCGCCGACGCGGTCGCGGCGACCTACGCGCCGTTCGCCCTCGGCAGCCCCTGGGGGCGGCCGTGGGACACGACGTGGTTCCACGTGACCGGAGCCGTCCCGACCGAGTGGTCCGGCGACGCGGCGCCCGAGGGCACGCGCGTCGAGCTCGTCGTCGACCTGGGGTTCACCGGCGCCGGACCGGGCTTCCAGGCCGAGGGCACCGCCTGGACCCCGGAGGGCCGGATCGTCAAGGCCGTCGAGCCGCGCAACCAGCACGTGCCGCTCGTCGCGGGGCAGGCGCTCGACGCCGACGGCCGCGTCGACCTCTACGTCGAGGCCGCCGCCAACCCCGACGTGCCGGGCGGCGCCTGGACCCGGCCCACGCCGATGGGCGCCTGGGAGACGTGCGGGCCCGACCCGATCTACGCGCTGCGGACGATGCACGTCGCGCTCGTCGACGAGACGGCCTGGGAGCTGCTGCAGGACGTGCGCGCCCTGCACGGCCTGGTGCGGGTGCTGCCCGGCACGAGCCCCCGCGCGGCCGAGGTGCTGCGCGCGCTGGAGGACATGCTCGACGCCGTCGACCCCGACGACGTCGCCGGCACCGCCGCCGCGGGTCGTGCGGCCCTCGCGCCGGCCCTGGCCGCCCCGGCCACGGCGTCGGCGCACCGCGTGCACGCCGTCGGCCACGCCCACATCGACTCCGCGTGGCTGTGGCCCACCCGCGAGACGGTGCGCAAGTGCGCGCGCACGTTCTCCAACGTGCTGTCGCTCATGGACGAGGACCCGGACGTGCGGTTCGCGTGCTCGTCGGCGCAGCAGTACTCGTGGGTCCAGGAGCACTTCCCGGAGCTGTTCGAGCGGATCCGCGAGCGCGTGCGCGAGGGCCGGTTCGTGCCCGTGGGCGGCATGTGGGTGGAGTCCGACACGAACATGCCGGGCGGCGAGGCGCTGGCCCGCCAGCTCGTGGCCGGCAAGCGGTACTTCATCGAGGAGCTGGGCGTGGAGCCGAAGGAGGTCTGGCTGCCGGACTCCTTCGGGTACACGGCCGCCCTGCCGCAGCTCGCCCGGCTGGCGGGCAGCGACAACTTCCTCACGCAGAAGATCTCGTGGAACGACACCAACCGGATGCCGCACCACACGTTCTGGTGGGAGGGCATCGACGGGTCGCGCGTCTTCACGCACTTCCCGCCGGTCGACACGTACAACTCCGACCTGTCGGCGGAGGAGCTCGACCGCGCCGAGCGGCAGTACGCCGAGAAGGGCCGCGCCAACACGTCGCTCGTGCCGTTCGGTTACGGCGACGGTGGCGGCGGCCCCACCCGCGAGATGGTCGCGGCCGCGCGGCGCACCCACGACCTGGAGGGGTCGCCGCGGGTGGAGCTGTCCGACTCGCAGACCTTCTTCGACGCGGCCCGGGCGGAGTACGCGGACCCGGCCACGTGGACGGGGGAGATGTACCTCGAGTACCACCGCGGCACCTACACGTCGCAGGCCCGCACCAAGCGCGGCAACCGGCGCAGCGAGCACCTGCTGCGCGAGGCCGAGCTGTGGGCCGCGACCGCGGCCGTGCGGACCGGCGCCGACTACCCGGCCGAGCGGCTGCAGCGGCTCTGGCGCACGGTGCTGCTGCAGCAGTTCCACGACATCCTGCCGGGGTCGTCCATCGCCTGGGTGCACCGCGAGGCCGAGCGGAACTACGCCGAGGTCGCCCGTGAGCTCGAGGAGATCGTCGCCGAGGCGCTGCGGGCGCTGGTCGGGGAGGGTGACCGGACGGTGGCCGCGAACGCCGGGCCGTTCGCGCGCGACGGCGTCGCCGCGCTCGGCGCCGCGGCCCTCGACGCCCCGCGCGGCGCGGGCACCGTGGCACCGGTGGCCGACGGCGACGGCTGGGTGCTGGAGAACGACCTGGTGCGCGTCGTCGTCGACCCGGACGGGCACGTCGTCTCGGCGGTCGACCGGGCGAGCGGGCGCGAGGCGGTGCTGCCCGGCGCGAAGGCGAACCTGCTCCAGCTGCACCGCGACGTCCCCAACGAGTGGGAGGCGTGGGACATCGACGAGCACTACCGGCGCGCCACCACCGACCTCGTCGCGGCGGTGAAGGCCGAGGTGGCCGAGGGTGCGTCCGGGCCGGTCGTGCGCGTGCTGCGGGAGTTCGGCTCCTCGCGCGTCGAGCAGGACCTCGCGCTCCCCGTCGACGGGCGCGGGCTGCGCATCACGACCCGCGTCGACTGGCACGAGCGGCAGAAGCTGCTCAAGCTCGCGTTCCCGCTCGACGTGCGCGCCGAGCGTGCGACGTCGGAGATCCAGTTCGGGCACGTGCACCGGCCCACGCACGTCAACACCTCCTGGGACCACGCGCGGTTCGAGACCGTCGCGCACCGGTGGGTGCACGTGGGGGAGCCCGGCTTCGGCGTGGCCGTCGCGAACGACTCGACCTACGGGCACGACATCACCCGCACCCGGGCCGACGACGCGACCGACGCGCAGGGCGCCCGCGGTACCACCGTGCGCCTCTCGCTGCTGCGCGCGCCGAAGTTCCCCGACCCCGACGCGGACCAGGGCGAGCACGAGCTGACCTGCGAGCTGGTCGTCGGCGCCGGCATCGACGACGCCGTGCGCCACGGCTACGCGCTCAACCTGCCCGAGCGCGTCGTCACCGGCGACCGCGGCATCGAGCCGCTGGTCACCGTCGACGACGACGCGGTCGTCGTCGAGGCGGTCAAGCTGGCCGAGGACGGCAGCGGCGACGTCGTCGTGCGCCTCTACGAGAGCCGCGGCGGGCGCGCGCGGGCGCGCGTCGCGCCGGCGTTCGCGCACGCGTCCGTCGAGGTGACCGACCTGCTCGAGCGCCCGCTGGCGGGCGCGGCCGGCACCCCCGCGCGCGACGGCGACGCCGTGCTGCTGGAGATGACGCCGTTCCAGGTGGTCACGCTGCGCGTGCGGCGCTGACCGCCCGGCGCGCGATCCGTCGCGGTGTCCGGCCGCACACCGTGACGGATCGCGTGCCCGCTTGGCGACTACCCTCGTCGGGTGGCACATCTCCTCGGCGCGGACGGCATCGCGCTGACCATCGGCACCCGCACCCTCCTGCGCGACGTCTCGCTCGGGCTCGACGACGGCGACCGCATCGGCGTCGTCGGCCCCAACGGGGCCGGCAAGTCGACCCTGCTGCGTCTGCTCGCGGGCACGCAGGCCCCCGACGCCGGGCGCGTCACCCGGGTGGGCGGCTCGCGCCTCGGCATGCTCGTCCAGCGCGACGTGGACGACGACGCGGCGACGATCCGCGACCTCGTGCACGGCGACGACGCGACGCACGAGTGGGCGTCCGACGCGCGCATCCGCAACGTGCACGCCGGCCTGCTGGCCGACCTCGACCTCGACCAGCCGGCGTCCACCCTCTCCGGCGGGCAGCGGCGTCGCGTGGCGCTCGCGGCCCTGCTCGTCGAGGACCCGGACGTCCTGCTCCTCGACGAGCCCACCAACCACCTCGACGTCGAGGGCGTCGCCTGGCTGGCCGAGCACCTCGCCGCCCGCTACGGCCGGCCGGGCGCCACGGGCGCGCTCGTCGTCGTCACCCACGACCGCTGGTTCCTCGACGCGGTCTGCTCGCGCACGTGGGAGGTGCGGGGCGACGGCTCCGGCGGCGTCGACGGGTACGACGGCGGGTACGCGGCCTACATCCTGGCGCGCGCCGAGCGCGCCCGGCAGGCCGCCACCGCGGCCGAGAAGCGCAACAACCTGCTGCGCAAGGAGCTCGCCTGGCTCAAGCGCGGCGCGCCCGCCCGCACCTCCAAGCCGAAGTTCCGCCTCGACGCCGCGGCCGCGCTCATCGACGACGAGCCGCCGCCGCGCGACACCCTCGAGCTCACCCAGATGGCCACCCGCCGCCTGGGCAAGGACGTGCTCGACCTCGAGGACGTCACCGTCACCGTCCCCGCGCGGGACGGCCACGAGGCCGGGCCGCGCGACGCGGCCGGGCGGCGCGTGCTGCTCGACGACGTCACGTGGCGCCTCGGCCCCGGCGACCGGTACGGCGTCGTCGGCGTGAACGGCGCGGGCAAGACGACGCTGCTCTCGCTGCTCGCCGGGCGGCGCGAGCCCGACTCCGGTCGGGTGCGGCGCGGCAAGACGGTGCACGTCGCGGAGCTCACCCAGGACGTCGGCGAGCTCGACGACGTCGGGCACCTCACCGCCGTGCAGGTCGTGGACCGCGAGAAGCGCACCGTCGTCGTCGACGGCAAGGAGCTCACCGCCGGGCAGCTCACCGAGCGTCTCGGCTTCACCCGCGAGCGGGCGCACACCATCGTGCGCGACCTGTCCGGAGGCGAGCGGCGGCGCCTCCAGCTGCTGCGGCTCCTCGTCTCGGAGCCGAACGTGCTGCTGCTCGACGAGCCCACGAACGACCTGGACACCGACACCCTCGCCGCCGTCGAGGACCTGCTCGACGGGTGGCCCGGCACGCTGATCGTCGTCTCCCACGACCGATACCTGCTGGAGCGGGTGTGCGACCGGCAGTGGGCGCTGCTCGGCGACGGCGCGCTGCGGGACCTGCCGGGCGGCGTGGAGCAGTACCTCCAGCTGCGCCGGGCGGGCACCTCGGGCCCGTCGGCGGACGCCGCCTCACCGGGCGCCCCGCCGGCCGCGACCGGGACCGCCGGTTCCGCGGCGCGACCTGCGACGACGCCGCCCGGGGCCTCCGCGGCGGAGGTGCGGGCCGCCAAGAAGGAAATCTCACGGATTGAGCGGAGGTTGGCTCGGATCGCGGACGAGGAGAACACTCTGCACGAGCAGATCGCCGCCGACCCGACGGACTACACCGCGGTGGCGGCCCTCGACGAGCGCCTCCGGGAGCTCGGCGCCGAGAAGGAGGAGCTCGAGATGGCCTGGTTGGAGTCCGCCGAGGTGGCCGGATGATCGCCCCATGAACGACCCAGTGCTGGACGACGTCGACCGGGCGCTCGTGCGCGCGCTGCGCGAGGACGGGCGCGCGACACTCGCGGCGCTCGCGGGCGTGACGGGGCTGTCGCAGTCCGCCGTGCAGGCGCGGGTGCGCAAGCTGGAGGCGCGGCGGGTGATCACCGGCTACCGCGCCGTCGTCGACCCCGACGCCGTCGGGCTGCCGATCGCGGCGTACGTCGAGATCACGCCGCTGGACCAGTCGCAGGCCGACGACGCCCCCGAGCGGCTGCGCGACGTCCCGGGCATCGAGGCCTGCTGGTCCGTCGCGGGCAACGCGAACTATCTGCTGCTGGTGCGGGTGTCCTCGCCGTCGGCGCTGGAGGACCTGCTCGGCGTCATCCGGCGGGAGGCGAGCGTGTCCACGCGCTCCACCGTGGTGCTCCGGACGTACTTCGAGGGACGGCCGCTGGCGCACTGACAAGATTTCTTACGGTCATGCTCTGGTTCGGCAGGAAGTTCTCCTCTACCGTCAGGGTATGACCGAGACAATCTCTCAGCGCACAGCCTCCAGCGTCGGCGGCTCGATCGAGGCCACCGCCGTCCTCGAGTCGCTGCGCGAGCACCTGCTCGTCGACGGCTTCGACCTCGTGCTCGACCTCGACCGCTCGCACGGCTCGACCCTCGTCGACGCCCGTGACGGCCGCGAGTGGACCGACCTGTTCACCTTCTTCGCCTCCAACCCCCTGGGGATGAACCATCCCGCCCTGTTCCGCGACCCGCTGTTCCGCGAGGAGCTCACCCGCGCCGCGATCAACAAGCCGTCCAACTCCGACGTCTACACCGTCGAGCTCGCCCGGTTCGTCGACACCTTCGCCCGCGTGCTCGGCGACCCCGCGCTGCCGCACCTCTTCTTCGTCGACGGCGGCGCCCTCGCCGTCGAGAACGCGCTCAAGGTCGCGTTCGACTGGAAGTCGCGGCACAACGAGGCGCACGGCCGCTCGCCGGAGCTGGGCACCCGGGTGCTGCACCTGCAGCACGCCTTCCACGGCCGCTCCGGCTACACCATGTCCCTCACCAACACCGAGCCCGGCAAGGTCGCCCGCTTCCCCAAGTTCGACTGGCCGCGCATCTCCTCGCCGTACCCCGGGCACGACGCCGACGGCACCCCGCGCGACGTCGAAGCCCTCGAGGCGCAGGCGCTCGCCGAGGCACGCGCCGCCTTCGAGGCCCACCCGCACGACATCGCCTGCTTCGTCGCCGAGCCCGTCCAGGGGGAGGGCGGCGACCACCACCTGCGCGCCGAGTTCCTCCAGGCGATGCAGGCCCTGTGCCGCGAGCACGACGCCCTGTTCGTCCTCGACGAGGTGCAGACCGGCGTTGGCATGACCGGCACCGCCTGGGCCTACCAGCAGCTCGGCGTGCAGCCCGACGTCGTCGCCTTCGGCAAGAAGGCCCAGGTGTGCGGCGTCATGGCCGGCGGCCGCGTCGACGAGATCGACGACAACGTCTTCCACGTGTCCTCGCGCATCAACTCCACCTGGGGCGGCAACCTCGCCGACATGGTCCGCTCGCGCCGCATCCTCGAGGTGATCGAGGCCGAGGGGCTGATCGAGCGCGCCGCGCGCGTCGGTGCGGGACTGCTGTCGCGGCTCGAAGCGCTGGCGGCCGCGCACCCCGGCGTCGTCACCGACCCCCGCGGCCGCGGGCTCATGTGCGCCGTCTCCCTGCCGTCGCGGGACGTGCGCGACGCCGTCCTCGCCGGCCTGCACGCCGAGGGCTTCCTCGTCCTCGGGTGCGGGGAGCGGTCCGTGCGGTTCCGGCCGGCGCTCACGGTCGACGAGTCGGTGCTGGATGCCGCCGTCGCGGCTCTCGGTCGTGTGGTGGCGCGAGTCTGATCGTCGGCCGACACCATGCTCCGGTTGACGGCCGGGCGGGGGTTCGCGCGCACGGTAGCGTTCACGGGCGCCAGGGCGCCCTCCACTTCGGGACGTCTACTACCGTGCGCGCGAACCCCCGCCCGGCCTTCTTTTCGCGTCCTGGTCGTCGTGGCCGGCGTCGTGACAGGCTCGGGCCGTGAGCGGTCATCGGGTGGTGGTGGACGACGGCGAGCCGGGCCTGGTGCTGACGGTGCTGCCGGGCCTGGGGTACACGGCGGAGGGGCCGGTGCTGGCGCGGCCCTCCGCGGCGCTGCGCGCGGCCGGGTGGACGGTGCGGAGCGTGGTGTGGGGCGAGCGCCCGGACTTCGACGTGGCGCGGCGGGCGTACGCCGACGTGCTGCGTGACGGCGTCGCCGCCGCGCCGGACGCGGTGCACCTGGTGCTGGCGAAGTCGCTCGGCACGCTGGCGCTGCCCGTCGCCGTCGAGCTGGGGCTGCCCGGCGCGTGGCTGACGCCGCTGCTCACGACCGACCGGGCGCCGGAGGTGCGTGCCGCTTCCGTGGGCCTGGGCGCGTCGGGCGTGCCGGCGCTGCTGGTGGGCGGCACCGCAGACGCGCTCTGGGACGGCGCGCTGGCCGCGGCGTCCGGGGTGCGCGTGCTCGAGGTGGACGGCGGCGACCACTCGCTCGAGGTCGACGGCGACCCCGGCCTGACGGCAGCGACGCTGGACGCCGTGACGGCCGCCGTCGTGGACCTGGCCGGAGCCGCCGTCGCCCGCTGACCGCCCCGGCGACGTGGCCGAGTCGCGCCTCGACGTGCGGGCCGTCGCGCTCCACCCAGCGCTCCGGCAGGCCGCGACGGCGCGCGACGTCGCGGGCCGACCGCGGGCTGGCACCCGACCGCTCGGGCTCGCGCGCGGCGACGGCGCCCCGCAGCTCGGCACGGTCGTGATGGCGTGCGATCAGCACGGCGCGGGCGTCATCGTCCACGGTCGGGAGCGTGCGCCCTGTCGAGGGGCAGGGTCGGTGCGGCAGTTCTGTCCCACCGCGGCAGGTCGAATACCGCCGTGGGCTGGAACTGCCGTCGTGACGAGCCGGGTCGGCAGCGCGACACGCGGTCGATCGTTACCCATCCTTAACAGTGATTTTCACCACGGGAGGCCATGATGGCGATATGTTCCACGGCAACGTCGTCGTGCCTGCTCTGTCGGGGGCGGCGACCGTGCACGACGACGTGAGCACGGCAGGGCAACGGCGCCTTGAGCGACCAGGACGTGGGGAGAAGCCGGTGACGATGGGGCGAAGGGCTGCAGCGGCAGCCACGGCGACAGCGGTAGCGCTGGTGCTGGCGAGCTGTTCGGGCGGCGGCGGCGACGACGACGGCACGGACGGCGGCGGGGGAGGCGGCGGCAGCGACCCGGACGCGACGCTGCACCTGTCGCTCTCGCAGGACGTCGAGACGCTGCTGCCGATGGACTCGAACGTCGGGGACAACATCTCGGTGCTCGACGTCGTCTACGACGGGCTGGTCCGGTACGACCCGAAGACCACCGAGCCGTACAACTACGTGGCCGAGAGCGTCGAGACCGAGGACAACACGGTCTGGACCATCACGATCAAGCCGGACCTGACGTTCCAGAACGGCGAGCCGGTGGACGCGGACGCGTTCGCCCGCGCCTGGAACTACGCCGCGTACGGCCCGAACGCCATGGCGAACAACTACTTCTTCGAGCGCATCACCGGCTACGAGGAGATGCAGGGCGAGACCGACGACGACGGGAACGTCACCAAGGAGCCCGAGGCCGACACGCTGTCGGGCCTGAAGGTCGTCGACCCGCAGACGCTCGAGGTCACGCTGACGGGCCCGTTCGCCGGCTTCGGGACCATGCTCGGCTACACCGGGTTCTTCCCGATCGCTCAGGCGTGCCTCGACGACATCGAGGCCTGCGCCGTCCAGCCGATCGGCAACGGCCCGTTCCAGGTCGAGAAGTGGGACCAGGGCGTGAACCTCACCGCCCAGCGCTGGGACGACTACACGCTCGAGGAGACGCCCGAGTACGGCACCATCGAGTGGACCGAGTACACGGGTGAGGACAACTGGCCGGACTTCCAGGCCGGCAACCTCGACTTCGCGGTGCCGCCGCCCGCCGAGCAGCAGGCCGCGGCGAACGACCCCGACCTGCAGGAGCGGTACGTCGAGGGCCCGGGCGCCGCGCTGACCTACATGGCCTTCCCGCTCTACGAGGACGGGCCGTGGGATGACGTCGAGTTCCGCAAGGCGATCTCGCTCGCCGTCGACCGGCAGGGCATCATCGACGCCCTCCTGCCCGGCCAGCGCGTGCCCGCCGACAGCTGGGTGGTGCCCGACGTCGTGCCCGGCGGCACCGGCGGCACGTGCGAGTGGTGCACCTTCGACCCGGACGCCGCCAAGGCGGCGCTGGAGAAGGCCGGCGGCTGGCCCGACGGCGAGAAGCTGACCATCCACCTCGGGCAGGACGCCACCGAACAGGAGCTGTTCAAGGCGGTCGGCGACTCGATCCAGGAGACCCTCGGCATCCCGTACGAGCTCGACGCGACGCCGGACTACTTCGCCCGGCGCGCGGCCCGCGATTTCGACGGCCCGTTCCGCGCCAACTGGTTCCCGGACTACCCGCTGAACGAGAACTACCTCGCCCCCGTGTACGGCAGCGGTGACGAGAAGAACGGCAACGTGGAGTTCGGGTACTACAGCGCGGACTTCGAGGCGGCGATCCAGGCCGGCGACGAGGCCGCGACGCTCGACGAGGCGATCACCCAGTACCAGGAGGCGGAGAAGATCCTCGCGGCCGACTTCCCGACGATCCCGCTCTTCGTCGCGCAGAACACCGACTACTACAGCGAGAACGTGTCGAACGTCGTGCTCGACCCGTTCAGCGGTGAGCCCAAGCTGCGCCTCCTCGAGGTCACGAACGGCTAGTCACCACGTCGTCGGTCGGGCCTGTCGGGACCGCGTCACAGGGTCCCGACAGGCTCGACCGGCATCACCACCAGAAAGTTCCGTGAATGGGCCGCTACATCCTGCGCCGCTCCCTCCTGGGGGTGGCGACCCTGCTGCTCGTGATGTTCGTGCTGCACCTGCTCACGACGTTCGCGATCCAGCTCAACGGCAACCCCGCCCTGGCGTTCTTCGGCGACAAGGTGCCGACCGCGTCGCAGCTCGCCGCGGTCGAGGCGCGCTACGGCCTCGACGACCCCTGCTACGACCAGACCGGCAACCCGTGCCTGGGCCCGTTCGTGGAGCGGCTCGGGCAGTACGCGCAGGGTGACTTCGGCACCAACCTGCGCGGCCGCGAGGTGACGGACATCGTCGCGACCGCCGCCCCGAACACGCTCAAGCTGTTCCTCGTGGTGACGATCGTGTGGTTCGTGCTCGGGATGGGGCTCGGCACGATGGCGGCGCGCCGGCGCGACCGGTCCGCGGACCACGGCATCCGGCTCACGTCGGTGCTCATCGACGCGTTCCCCATCTTCGTGCTGCTGCTCGTGTACCGGTACGTGTTCGCGGTGCCGCTGAACGGCTGGGCCGAGGACACGTTCGGTGCGGACAGCCTGCCCGCCCTGTGGTTCAGGCCGTCGTTCGACGACGACCACCCGTGGGCGACCCTGCTCGTGCCCGGCATCCTGCTCGGCCTGGCCGGGTCGGCGGCGTTCATCCGCCTGGTCCGGGCGAGCCAGCTCGAGTCGTACGCGGGCGACCACGTGCGCACGGCGCGCTCGCGCGGACTGAACGAGCGGCACGTCGTGACCCACCACGTGGTGCGCAACTCCGCGGTGCCGGTCGTGACCGCCGTCGGCCTGACGTTCACCGAGGCGCTCGCGGGCGCCGTCGTCACCGAGGGGATGATGAACATCTACGGCATGGGCGGGGTGCTCTGGGAGGCCGTCCGCGCCGCGGACGTGGCGCTCATCCTCGGCATCGTGACGATCCTCGCCGCGGTGACGGTCGTCGTGATGCTGGTCGTCGACATCGCCTACGCCGCCCTGGACCCGAGGATCCGTTATGCCTGACCGCACCGCACCCGAACCCACGGCGGCCACCACCACCCCGGACGCGCCGGCGGTCGACGCGTCGACGTCGCTCGGCGGGGACGCCTGGCGCCGCCTGCGCCGCCGGCCCGACGTGATCGCCGCGGCCGTCGTCGTGGTCTTCTTCGCCGTGATGGCGGCCTTCCCCCGGCTGTTCACCAGCACGAACCCGCAGAGCTGCGTCATCGGGAACTCGAAGATCCGCCCGCAGGGCCTCGGGTCCGAGCACCCGCTCGGCACCGACGTGCACGGGTGCGACCTGCTCGCCCAGCTCGTGCACGGCGCCCGTCCGTCGCTGACGCTGGCGTTCGTGGTGGTGGGCGCGTCCCTCGTCATCGGCGTCACGCTGGGCCTGCTGGCCGGGTACTACCTCGGGTGGGTGGACACGGTGGTGTCCCGCACGATCGAGGTGTTCCTCGTGATCCCGCTGCTGCTCGCCGCCCTGCTGCTCCTCACGCTGTTCCGCAAGGTGAGCGTGGGCGGCGGCACGTTCGACGTCATCCTCCTGCCGGCGGTGGTGCTGACCCTGTTCGGCTGGATGGCCTACGCGCGCTACGTGCGCGCGGCCACCCTCGAGGCCAAGAACCTCGACTACGTGACGGCGGCGCGCGCGCTGGGCGCCTCCGACCTGCGCGTCATGGTGCGGCACGTGCTGCCCAACGCGATCGGCCCGGTCACGGCGCTCGTGCCGACGGCGATCGCGGGCGTGATCAGCACCGAGGCTGTGCTGGCCTTCCTCGGCATCGGGGTGCGGCCGCCCGCCATCAGCTGGGGGATCATGATCACGAACGGTGCGGACTGGGTGACCGGCGGGTACGCGTACCTGCTCCTGTACCCGCTCGGGTGCCTGGTCCTCACGGTCCTGGCGCTCGTCGCCCTCGGCGACGCCCTGCGCGACGCCCTCGACCCGAGGCTCCGGTGACCGACATGACGGAAACCCTGATCACACCGACCGACACCGAGCGGTCCGCCGGCGACGTGCTGCTCGAGGTGGAGGACCTGGCGGTCGAGTTCCGGTCCGACGACGGTGCGGTGCGCGCCGTCGACGGGCTCGGCTACCGGGTGGAGGCGGGCCGGACCCTGGCCCTGGTGGGCGAGTCCGGCTGTGGCAAGTCGGTGAGCTCGCTGGCCGTGATGGGGCTGCTGCCCCCGACGGCGCGCGTCGTGCGGGGCACCGCGCGCTACCGCGGCACCGACCTGCTCGCCCTGTCGCCCGCCCAGCACCGGGCGCACTGCGGCACGCACGTCGCGATGGTCTTCCAGGACGCGCTGGCCGCGCTCAACCCGGTGCACACGGTGGGCTACCAGCTCACCGAGTCCCTGCGGGCGCGCACCGGGACATCGCGGCGGGAGGCCCGGCGGCGCGCCGTCGAGCTGCTGGACCTCGTGAAGGTGCCGAACGCGGCGCAGCGGGTCGACGAGTACCCGCACCAGTTCTCCGGCGGCATGCGGCAGCGCGTGATGATCGCGTCCGCGCTGGCCCTCGACCCGGACGTGCTCATCGCCGACGAGCCGACGACGGCGCTCGACGTCACCGTGCAGGCGCAGGTGCTGCGGCTGCTCGCGGAGATCCAGGCGGAGCGGCAGATGGGGCTCGTGCTGATCACCCACGACCTCGGCGTCGTCGCGGGCGTCGCCGACGACGTCACCGTGATGTACGCGGGCCGCGCCGTCGAGCACGCCCCCGTGCGCGACCTGTACGCCGCGCCCGCGCACCCCTACACGCGGGCCCTGCTGCGCTCCGTGCCGCGGCTCGACACCCGCGCCGGCGACGAGCACGCCGTCGGCGGCCGGCTGCCCGTCGTGCCCGGCCGGCCCCCGGCACCGGGTCGCGTCCCGCCGGGCTGCTCGTTCCACCCGCGGTGCGATCTCGCGCAGGACGTGTGCCGCACCGACGAGCCGTCGCTCGACGACGTCGCCCCCGGGCGGACGTCGGCCTGCCACTTCGCCGCCGAGCTCCTGGGAGGCGCCCGTGCCTGACACCGTCACGACCGACCCCGCCGCCGCACCCGCGACGTCCGACGACGTCGTCCTCGAGGTGCGCGACCTGGCCAAGTCGTACCCGGTGCGCCGCGGCGTCGTCCTCAAGCGCACGGTCGGCCAGGTGCAGGCCGTGGACGGCGTCTCGCTGGCGCTGCGCCGCGGGCGCACGCTCGGCCTCGTGGGGGAGTCCGGCTCCGGGAAGTCCACGCTGGCGCGCGTCCTGGTCGGCATCGAGAAGCCGACGCGCGGGCAGGTGCTGGTCGACGGCGAGGACGTCTCGACGATGTCGCGCGCCGCCCGCCGCGAGCTGCGGCGCAACGTCCAGATGGTCTTCCAGGACCCGTACACGTCGCTCAACCCCCGTATGTCGGTGGGGGAGATCGTCGCCGAGCCGTTCCGCATCCACCGCGACGCCGTCCCGGCCGGCGGCCGGCGACGCGCGGTGGCCGAGCTGCTCGAGCTCGTCGGCCTCGATCCCGACCACGCCCACCGCTACCCGCACCAGTTCTCCGGCGGGCAGCGGCAGCGCGTCGGGATCGCCCGGGCGCTCGCGGTCAAGCCGCGGGTGCTCGTGTGCGACGAGCCCGTCTCCGCCCTCGACGTGTCCGTGCAGGGCCAGGTCATCAACCTGCTGGAGGACCTCCAGGACGAGCTGGGGCTCGCCTACCTGTTCATCGCGCACGACCTCGCCGTGGTGCAGCACATCGCCGACGAGGTCGCGGTCATGTACCTGGGCCGCGTCGTCGAGGAGGGCGACCGGCCCGCGGTGTACGACGACGCGCACCACCCGTACACGCGGGCGCTGCTGTCCGCGGTGCCCGTGCCCGACCCCACCGTCCGGCGCGACGACGAGCTGATGCTCGAGGGCGACCCGCCCTCGCCCGCCGACCCGCCGTCCGGCTGCCGCTTCCACACGCGCTGCTGGCTCGCCCACCGGCTCGCCGCGCAGGAGGGGGCCGTGCCGCCGGACGGTGTCGACGGCGCGGACGCCGTGCCCGCGCGGTGCCGCACGGAGGACCCGGTGCTCGTGCCGCTCGGCCGGCTCGACGGCGGGGGCGACGCCGGCGCCCGCGGGGCGACGCCGCCGACGGTACCGACGGCGCCGACGGTGCCGACGGTGCCGACCGTGCCGCACGCCGCCGCGTGCCACTTCGCCCGGGAGGCGGCCGCGCTCGGCGGGCGCCCGACGGCGGGTGCCGCCGCCGTGCCCGAGACCGTCCCAGAAGGCCCCGTCCTCGAGAGCAGGGAGCGCTGACCGTGACCGACCGCCGACCGACCGTCGTCCTCGTCCAGAACTCGCCGCACAGCGGCCCGGGCCGCCTGCCCGACTGGTTGGAGGCGGACGGCGCCACCGCCGTCGTCGTGCAGGGCGCGGACCTCGTGGAGCAGGTCCCGTCGCTCGCGGGCGGGGGAGCCGCGCCCGACGGGGTGGCCGGCCTCGTGCTGCTGGGCGGCGGCCTGCTGCCCGACGAGGACGAGCGCGCGCCGTGGCTGCCGCACGAGCGCGCGCTCGTCGCCGAGGCCCTGGACGCCGGCGTCCCCGTGCTGGGCATCTGCCTGGGCGGGCAGGTGCTCGCGCACGTCACGGGCGGCACCGTGACGGGCCGGTCGGGGGAGACGGAGAAGGGGCTGTGCCCCGTGCGCCTCCTCGACGACGCGGCCGACGACGCGCTGCTGGGACCGCTCGGCGGGCTGGCCGAGAACGGTGAGGTCCGCATGGTCGAGAGCCACGTCGACTCGATCACGGGGCTGCCGCCGCGGGCCGTGCACCTCGCGACGAGCGACGCGTGCGGTGTCCAGGCGTTCCGCGTGGGCGACGTCGCGTGGGGGCTCCAGTTCCACCCCGAGGCGGCGCCGGAGCGCATCGGCACCTGGGACGTCGACGAGCTCGCCGAGCTCGGCTTCGACCGCGACGAGCTGCTGGCCGCCGCCCTCGAGCGCGCCCCCGAGAACGAGAAGCAGGCCCGTGCGCTCGCGGCCGCATTCGCCGCCGTGGTCCACGACCGCCGTGAGCACGGGACACGCCCACGACACGCCGAGGACCAGGGCCGGGACCACGCCCACCACGTCTCGGGGGTGCGCTGATGCCGAGCACGGGCACGCACTCCGACGGCGTCCCCGTCGTCGCCTACCAGGTGCGCCGCGCGGGCGGCGAGGTGCTCGCCGAGCGCGACGCGGACGCCCCGTTCTACGCGGCGTCGACCGTCAAGCTGGCCGTGCTGGTCGCGGCGGCCCGTGCGCTGGACGCCGGGGAGCTCACGCTCGACGAGGAGGTGGCCAGCACCGACACCTTCCGCTCCCAGGTGCCGGGCGAGCCCGACTACCGCATCGAGCCCGACGACCTCGACCCGGGCATGCCGCCGCCCGGCACGTCCATGCCCGTGGGGCTGGTGGTGGAGCGGATGATCGTCGTGTCGTCCAACGAGGCCACCAACATGGTGATCGACCTCGTCGGCCTCGACGCCTGCAACCGTGTCCTGGCGGACGTCGGGGCCGCCGCGAGCGTCGTCGGGCGCAAGTACAGCGACCTGGCCGCCGAGGCCCGCGGCGACTCGCACCGCACCACGCCGGCCGACCTGGCGGCGCTGATGTCCGCGGTCGTCACCGGGCAGCTCGCCGGGCCGGAGCGCACGCTCTGGATGATCGACCTGCTCGCGCGCCAGACCGACCGGCAGCTCACCGCCGCGGTGCCCGAGGGCGTGCCGTACGGCTCCAAGTCGGGCTGGGTGGACGGCATCCGGCACGACGTCGCGTTCGTCGGCACGCCCGGCCCGGGCGCCCTGGTCGTCGCGGTGTGCACCCGCGGCTACGACGAGTCGCACGCGGAGGAGGCGCTGCGGGCGCTCGGCGCCCTCGCGGTCACCCTGACGGAGGACCGCTAGGCGGGTCGGCGGGCCGGGCCGACGCCACCCACATCGCCGTGGCCATCGTGGCGAGCACCCCCGCGACGAGGGCCAGCGGCGTCGTCCAGCCGTGGGACGCCTCGTGCACGGCGCCCATCGTCGTGGGGGCGAGCACCGCGCACCCGTAGCCCGCCGTCTGCACCACCGCCGACGACCGGCGCGCCACCGCGACGCCCGGGCTGCGCTGCGCCACGAGCGTGAAGATGACGGTGAAGTTGCCGCCCTGGGCGGCGCCCGCCAGCCCCACCCACAGCCACCACAGCCCGGGCGCGAGGAGCAGCCCCAGCGGCAGGGAGATCCACATCGCCGCCATGAGGACCGCGACCGCGCGCGCCGACAGGCCGCGCGAGAACGCCGCCGGCACGAGGAACGACCCCAGCACCGCGCACAGCTGGAACGGGGCCGCCGCGCTGCCCGCGCCGGCGGCGGTCATGCCGAGCCGGTCGTGCAGGATCTCGGGCAGCCACGCCGTCACCGCGTAGTAGCCGAAGGCCTGCCCCGCGAACGCCACCGACAGCAGGACGACGAGCCGCCGGACGGCGGACCGGGCGTGCGGGTCGAGGGCGTCGAGCTCCGCGCGCGCCGACGGCGGCCGGACGCGGGCGCCGCCGTCCCCCCGCGGGGCCGAGGCCCGTCCCCGGGCGGCGAGCCGTCGCCCTGCGGGCACCCAGGCCGCGAGCGCGACCACCGCGAGGACGCCCCAGCCCGCCAGCGCCCACTGCCAGCCGAACGCCGTCGCGAGGGGCACGGTGAGCATCGTGGTGAACGTCGACCCGAGGTTCATCGTCGCGCTGTACGCGCCCGTGACCGCGGCGGCCCGACGGCGGAAGTCGCGGGTGATGACCACCGGCACCGCGACGTTGCCGATCGTGATCGCGACACCGAGCACCGCGCTGCCGGCGAGCGCCGTCGGCACGGAGCCCGCCGAGCGCAGCAGGGTGCCCGCGAGGATCCCCGCCATCGAGGCGCCGAGCGCGAGCTCCGGTCCCAGCCGGGCCACCAGCACCGACGCCAGCGGCGTGCAGAGCGCGAAGCAGAGCACCGGGACCGAGGTGAGCAGGCCCGCACCCGCGGGCGTGAGCTGGAGGGCGGCGGCGACGTCGTCGACCACGGGCGGCAGCGACGTGATAGGTGCCCGCAGGTTGAGCGCGACGAGCAGCAGCGCCGCCAGCAGGAGGCCGGCGCGGGCGCCGTCGTCGCGGGCGGAGGGGGAGGGATAGGACGTCACGCGGCGGGCATCTCCGGGCGGGTCGGCGTGGTGGGCACGCGGGTCACTCGTCGAACTGGGCGACGACGGTGCGCAGCAGCGCGGCGAGCTGCGGGCGCACCGCGGCGGGCAGCGCGTCGAGCACGCGGGCCTCGACGTCGAGCAGGTCGCTCATCGCCGCGTCGACCCGCTGCCGGCCCGCGGCGGTGAGCTGCACGAGCACGCCGCGTCGGTCGGACGGCGCGCGGTGGCGTTCCACCAGCCCGCGCTCCTCGAGCCGGTCGATGCGGTTGGTCATGGTGCCGCTCGTCACGAGGGTCTGGGCGACGAGGACGCCGGGGGACAGGCGGTAGGGCTCGCCCGCGCGCCGCAGCGCGGACAGCACGTCGAACTCCCAGGTCTCCAGGTCGTGCCGGGCGAACGCGCCGCGCCGCGCGCGGTCCAGGTGCCGCGCCAGCCGGCTGACGCGCGAGAACACCGTCAGCGGCTCGACGTCCAGGTCCGGGCGCTCGCGGCGCCACGCGTCGACGATCCGGTCGACCTCGTCGGACCGTGCCTCCACATCCATGCGCCGAGACTACTCCCGGTCTCTCGACGTCAAGAATCTTGACGCGTGTGATCTGTGCCGAGGTAGTTCGAGCCACCTCGGCGAGCTTCGAGCTACCTCGCCTGAGGCTTCGGGCGCAGGGTGAGGGCCGCGACGACGGCGACGACGGCGACGACGGCCGCGGCGACGAGGAACGCGGCGTGCACTCCCGCGACGTAGGAGCCCTCGGCGGTCCGCGCGGCGACGGCGTCCAGCCCGGCGGGCACGGAGCCCTGCACGAGGCCCTGGTGCTCGCCGTCGTCGAGCCCGAGCCCGGCGGTGCCGGCGTGGACGTGGGCGGCGACGACGGCGGACATCACGGCGGTGCCGAGGGCGCCGCCGATCTGGATGCAGGTGGACTGGAACCCGCCGGCCACCCCCGCCAGGTGCACCGGCGCGGACCCGACGATCGCCTCGGCGCCCGCGGTGATGGTCATGCCGGTGCCCATCGCGAGGACGACGAACGCGGCCGCCATCACCCCGTACGGCGAGGTGGCCGTCGCGCCGAGCAGCACCAGCAGCCCCACGGCGGTGAGGCCGAGGCTCAGGGTGCCGGTGGCGCGGGTGCCGATCCGCGCCACGAGCAGGGCGCCGACCGGGGCCGACACGATCGACACGGCGGACATCGGGAGCAGCATGAGGCCGGCGTCGAGCGCGGAGGCGCCCCGCAGGTTGATGAAGAACATGGGCAGCAGGAACGTGGCCCCCATGAGGACGAAGAAGTTGGCGGCGATCATCAGCCCGCCGGTCCCGACCGTCGTCCCGCGGAAGAGGGACAGCGGCAGCAGGGCGTCGCCCGTGCGCGCCTCGGTGCGCCCCTCCAGGACGACGAAGCCGGCGATGACGAGCACGCCGAGGCCGAGCAGTGCGAGGGTGCGGGGGTCGCCCCAGCCCCAGGCCTCGGACTGCACGATGGCGAAGACGGTGGCGACCAGGCCGAGCGCCAGCACGACGACGCCGCGCAGGTCGAACCGGCCCGTGGCGGGGAAGCTGGTGCGCGGGAGCAGGCACAGCCCGTAGACGAGGCCGACCGCGGCCACCGGGATGTTGACGAAGAACACCGACTGCCAGCCGGCGGCCGCCTCGAGCGCGCCGGCCAGCGTGGGGCCGACGGCGATCGCGATGGAGGAGACGCCGCCCCAGATCCCGACGGCCATGCCGAAGCGCTCGCGCGGGAACGTGGCCCGCAGCATCGCGAGGGTCTGCGGCATGAGGACGCCGGCCGCGACGCCCTGGACCACGCGGAACGCGATGAGCCCGGCGGCGGTGGTCGACAGCCCGATGGCGGTCGACGCGACGGTGAACAGCACGAGCCCGGCCAGGTAGAGGGTGCGGTGGCCGTACCGGTCGCCGAGCTTGCCCGCCAGGATCAGCGTGACGGCCAGCCCGAGCAGGTAGCTGTGCGTGACCCACTGCAGCTGGACGAACGTGGTCCCCACGTCGGCGGCGATCGCGGGGTTGACGATCGAGACGACGGTGGCGTCCAGGCCCACGAGGAACAGGCCGAAGGCGACCCCCACGAGCGTCAGCCCGGGGCGGCCGCGCAGCGGGCGGCGTGCCGTCGGGGACGCGGTGGCGTCGGGGGCGAGGGTGGGGGCGCTGCTCACGGTGGCTCCTCGGAGGTGGTCGCGCGACGCCGGGCGGCGGGCGGCTCGGGCAGAGAGATGCCCGGGCGGACCCGGGCAGAATGATTATGAAACTATAACTATCGAGACCGCCTAGGATCGGGCCATGCCCGACGAGACGATCGTCACGCCCGGCCTCGCCGACCTCGCCGACGCCGTCGTCGAGGTGGCCCGTCACCTGGACGTGCGCTCCCCGGAGCTGCGCGGCATCGTCCCGCTGACCGGCACCGAGGTGGCCGTGATCCGCGAGGTCCACCGCACGGCCCGCCCGACGCCGTCGCGCATCGCCGTCGCGACCGGGCTCGCGCGCAGCAACGTCAGCACCGCGCTGCGCACCCTCGAGGCGCGCGGGCTCGTGGTGCGCGAGCATGCCGACGGCGACCGGCGGACCGTCCGGCTGGTCGCGACCCCGCTGGCCGACGAGCACCTCGCCCGCATCCGCGACTTCTGGAGCCGCCGGCTCGGGGGCGTGCCCGACGACGTCCGGGACGCCGCCCTCCGCGCGCTGCCGGCCCTCGACGCGCTCGCGGAGGCCCTCGTCGAGCCCCGCGCGCAGGAACCCTGAACTACCTCGGCGGGGCCAGAACTACCTCGGCGGGGCCTGAACTACCTCGGCAGGGTGCGAGCCACGTCGGCGTCAGGCGGGCTCGAGCCGGACGACGACCGCCTTGGACACGGGCGTGCGGCTCGTCTCCGCGGTCGCGCCCAGCGGCACGAGCACGTTCGCCTCGGGGAAGTAGGCGGCGGCGCACCCGCGCGCCGTCGGGTAGGCGACGACGCGCTGGCCGCGCAGCACGCGGTCGATGCCGTCGTGGTACTCGCCGTGCACGTCGACCGTCGCGCCGTCGGCGATGCCGAGCTCCGCGAGGTCGTCGGGGTTGACCAGCACGACGGAGCGGCCGCCCTTGATGCCGCGGTACCGGTCGTCGCGGCGGTAGATCGTGGTGTTGAACTGGTCGTGCGAGCGGATCGTCTGCAGCAGCAGGCGGCCGGGCGGGCACTCGACGGGGGCGAGCTCGTTGACGGTGAGGTGGGCCCGCCCGTCGTGGGTGGGGAAGGTGCGCGAGTCGCGCGGGCCGTGCGGCAGGCGGAAGCCGTTCGGGCGCCGCAGCTGGGCGTTGTAGTCCTCGCAGCCCGGCACGACGCGCGCGATGTGCTCGCGGATCACGTCGTAGTCCCGCTCCATCGCCGCCCAGTCCACGGGGCGGTCCGAGCCCGGGCCGCCGGGGCGGGCGCCGAGCACGGCGCGCGCCAGCCGCGTGACGATCGAGACCTCCGACAGCAGGCCCGGCGCGACCGGCTCGACCTTGCCGCGCGACGCGTGCACCGCGCAGACCGTGTCCTCCACCGACACGAACTGTTCCCCCGACGCCTGCCGGTCGACGTCGGTGCGCCCCAGCGTGGGCAGGATGAGCGCCTCCCGGCCGACGACGGCGTGCGACCGGTTGAGCTTCGTCGAGATCTGCACGGTGAGGTCGGCGCGGCGCACCGCCTCCTCGGCGGCGCCCGTGTCGGAGATCGCCCCGACGAGGTTGCCCCCCAGGGCCACGAGCGCTTTCACGCGCCCTGCGGCCATCGCCTCGACCGTGCCGACCGCGTCGAGGCCGTGCTGCCGGGGGACCCGGAGCCCGAACTCGGCGTCGAGCGCGTCCAGGAAGGCGTCCGGCATCTGCTCCCAGATGCCCATCGTGCGGTCGCCCTGCACGTTGGAGTGGCCGCGGATGGGGGAGGCGCCCGCGCCGGGCCGGCCGATGTTCCCGCGCAGGAGCAGCAGGTTGACGATCTCCTTGATGGTCGGCACGGCCTTGGTGTGCTGCGTCAGGCCCATCGCCCACGTGACGATGACGCGCTCGGCGCGCAGGTAGCGGTCGGCGAGCTCGTCGATCTCGGTGCCCGTGAGGCCGGTCGCGGCCAGGACGGCGTCCTCGTCGAGGTCCGCCAGGTGCGCCCTGAGCTCCTCGAGCCCCGACGCGTGCGCGGCGAGGAACTCGTGGTCCAGCACCGTGCCGGGCGCGGCCGCCTCGGCGTCGAGCACCCGCTTCGACACCGCCTGCAGCAGGGCCATGTCGCCGCCCAGCCGGATCTGCAGGAACTGGTCGGCGAGCCCCGTGCCGCGACCCGCCAGGCCGCGCACCGTCTGGGGGTTCTTGTACCGCTTGAGCCCGGCCTCGGGCAGCGGGTTCACGGCGACGATGCTCGCCCCGTTCTCCTTGGCCTCCTCCAGGGCGGTGAGCATGCGCGGGTGGTTGGTGCCGGGGTTCTGCCCCATGATCACGATGAGGTCGGCCAGCGCGAAGTCGTCGTAGGTGATCGTCGCCTTCCCGACGCCGATCGTCTCCCCCAGGGCGGCGCCGGTGGACTCGTGGCACATGTTGGAGCAGTCGGGCAGGTTGTTCGTGCCGAACGCGCGCACGAACAGCTGGTAGACGAACGCGGCCTCGTTGGACGTGCGCCCGCTGGTGTAGAACGACGCCTCGTCGGGGGAGCCGAGGGCGTTCAGCCGGTCCGCGAGGATCGCGAACGCCTCGTCCCAGGTGACCGGGACGTAGTGGTCGGACCCGGCCGCCTTGTGCACCGGCTCGACGAGCCGCCCCTGCTGCCCGAGCCAGTGCTCGGTCCGGGTGAGCAGGTCCGAGACCGGGTGCTCGGCCCAGAACGACGGCTCGACGACGAGCGGCGTCGCCTCCCACGTCACGGCCTTCGCGCCGTTCTCGCAGAACTCGGCGGGCTTGCGCCGGTCCGGGTCCGGCCAGGCGCAGCTCATGCAGTCGAAGCCGTCGCGGTGGTTCATCGACAGCAGCAGGCGCGCGGTGCGAGTGGGCCCCATGTCGCGCAGCGCCGGGACCAGAGCGTGCACGATGCCGGGCACGCCGGCCGCCCAGTCCTTCGGCGGTCGGACCTCCTCCGGCTGCGGCTCCAGCGGCTCGCCCTCGTCCCGGACGTCCTCCGGCTGCTGCGTGGTCATGCGGCGTCCCCCCTCCGGTCGCGGTGCCCGCCGTCCTCGACGACGCGGTGGTCGCCGGCGTAGACGACGAGGGTCGGGTCGCGCACGAAGCCGACGAGCGTGAGCCCCGCGGAGTCCGCGAGCTCCGCGGCGAGCGACGACGGCGCGGAGACGGCGGCGAGCACCGGCACCCCCGCCATGACGGCCTTCTGCGTGAGCTCGAAGCTGGCCCGCCCCGACACCACGAGCACCGTGCCGCGCAGCGGCAGCATCCCCGCCGCGGCGGCCCAGCCGACCACCTTGTCGACCGCGTTGTGCCGGCCGACGTCCTCGCGCACCACCAGGGCCTCGCCGGTCGCGGCGTCGAACAGTCCTGCCGCGTGCAGCCCCCCGGTGCGGGCGAAGACGTCCTGCGCCGCGCGCAGCCGGTCGGGCAGGGCGGCCAGCAGGGCGGCCTCGACCCGGACGGCGTCGTCGGCGACGTCGAACGCGCTGCGGGTGAAGACCGCGTCGATCGACGCCTTGCCGCACAGACCGCAGGCGCTGGAGGTGAAGAACTCGCGCGCGAGCGCCGGGTCGGGCGGCCGCACGCCCGTGGCGAGGGCGACGTCGAGCACGTTGTAGGCGTTCTCGCCCGGGGCCTCCTGGCCGGCACCCGCGCAGTAGCGCGCGCCGGCGACCTGCGCGCCGTCGGTCACCACGCCCTCCGAGACGAGGAAGCCGGTCGCGAGCTCGACGTCGTGCCCCGGGGTGCGCATCGTCACCGCGTACGAGCGCCCGCCCACGCGGATCTCCAGCGGCTCCTCGCCGGCGAGCAGGTCCTCGCGGCGCGCGGTGCGGCCGCCGATGGTGACGCGCCTGACGCGGCGTCGGACGGTGACGCGGGTCATACCCGCAGGCCTAGCAGACCCCCGCGCCGGGCACAACGGCAGCGCGTCGGGGCGACCCGCGCTCGACCTGCCGAGGACGCGCGACGCGCCTACGGTCGGAGGACCGGCTCAGACCGGGCCGGACGTGTTCAAGGAGGAGCACCATGGCAGACACGAATCGCGCGGTCGCGTACAAGGGGCCGGGCGAGGTCGAGGTCATCGACATCGACTACCCGACGTTCGAGCTCAAGGACGGCCCCGGGGTGAACCCGGCGAACGTCGGCCGGCAGGTACCGCACGGCGCGATCGTCAGGACCGTCGCGACCAACATCTGCGGTTCGGACCAGCACATGGTCCGCGGCCGCACGACCGCGCCGAAGGATCTGGTGCTGGGCCACGAGATCACCGGCGAGGTCGTCGAGGTGGGACCCGGCGTCGAGTTCGTCAAGGTGGGCGACCTCGTCTCCGTCCCGTTCAACATCGCGTGCGGGCGCTGCAAGAACTGCAAGGAGCGCAAGACCGGCATCTGCCTCAACGTGAACCCGGACCGCCCGGGCAGCGCGTACGGGTACGTCGACATGGGCGGCTGGGTCGGCGGGCAGGCGAACTACGTGCTGGTCCCGTACGCCGACTGGAACCTGCTGGTCTTCCCGGACAAGGACCAGGCGCTCGAGAAGATCATGGACCTGACGATGCTGTCCGACATCTTCCCGACCGGCTTCCACGGTGCCGTGACCGCCGGCGTCGGGGTGGGGTCGACGGTGTACGTCGCAGGGGCCGGCCCGGTGGGCCTCGCGGCCGCGACCGGCGCCCAGCTGCTGGGCGCGGCCGTCGTCGTCGTGGGGGACATGAACGCCGACAGGCTCGCGCAGGCCCGCTCGTTCGGCTGCGAGACCGTGGACCTGACGAAGGGCGGGCCGGCCGAGCAGATCGAGCAGCTTCTCGGGGTCCCCGAGGTCGACTGCGCGATCGACGCCGTCGGCTTCGAGGCCAAGGGGCACGGGTCGGACTCCGGGCACGAGGCCCCGGCGACGGTGCTGAACTCGCTGATGGAGATCACCGCCGCGGGCGGCGCGCTGGGCATCCCGGGGCTGTACGTCACCGGCGACCCGGGGGGCATCGACGAGGCCGCGAAGAAGGGGTCGCTCTCGCTCAGCCTGGGCACGGGGTGGGCGAAGTCGCTGGCGTTCACCACCGGCCAGTGCCCCGTGATGAAGTACCACCGCGGCCTGATGCAGGCGATCCTGCACGACCGGGTGCAGATCGCGAAGAACGTCAACGCGAAGGCGATCACCCTCGACCAGGCCCCGCAGGGGTACGCCGAGTTCGACGCCGGCGCCGCGACGAAGTACGTCATCAACGCGAACGGCTACCTCGACGGCAAGTGACCTGTCGGGGCCACGCGCACGACGGGCTGCGCGTGGCCCTGACGGCTCGGGGGTCAGGCGTCGTCGTGCTCGCGCAGGAACCCGTCGACGAGCGGGAGCACCTGGTCGGGGAGCTGCCACAGGACGCCGTGCCCGCCGCCGGGCACGAGCTCGACGCGGGAGCCGCGCACCTGGTCGGTGACGCGGCGGCCCGCGGCGACCGGGTCGCCGAGCCTGGTGGCCGCGCCGAAGAACGCCAGGGTGGGCGCGGTGATCGCGCGGAGCCGCTCGTCGGTCAGGGGGCTCGGCCACGGCGTCCGACGGCGGTAGCGCAGGGCCGCGCGGGCGAGGGCGCGGTCCTCGTCGGCGAGCGTCACGCCGGGGATCAGCCACTCGTCGAGGCGGGCGAGGTTGCGTGCCGTCGGCAGGGCCGCGGCCCGGACCATGCGTGAGACCACCTTCCTGTCGGGCCTGACCAGCGCGGTGATGCCCTCGCCGAGGACGAGCGCGCCCACGCGGTCGGTGGCGCGGTCGGTGGCGCGGTCGGTGGCGCGGTCGGGCGTGCCGGACGCCAGCAGCGCGGCGAACCAGGCGCCCTCGGAGTAGCCGAGGACGTGCGCGCGCTCCAGGCCGAGCCCCTCGAGGAGCTGGACGCCCCACGCGGCGTAGTCGTCGGCCGAGCGCAGCGCGGCGGTCTGCTCGCTGCGCCCGGCCGTGCCGACGACGTCGGGCGCGTAGACGACGCGGTCCGCGGCGAGGGAGCGCACCACGCCGTGCCAGCTCAGGCCCGTGCCGTTCAGCCCGTGCAGCAGCACGAGGGGCGTACGGGTCCCGGTGCCGGAGCGTCGCACGTGCGTGGGGCCGTAGGCGGTCTCGACCCGGACGTCCTCGGACGGCAGCGGCCAGCGGGTCTCGAGGTCGCGGTACGCCGCCTCGTAGGCGGTGCGTGCGGCCTCGCTGGTGAATCGACCTGTCGACGGCATCGGACCTCCTGGTGCGCGGTTGATGGTATGACCGTACCATCAACGTGGTACGGACGTATCATCAGCACGACCGACCAGCACCGCCGAGGGGAGCGACCGTGCCGCGACGGGTGGACCACGACGAACGCCGCCGCCAGATCACCGACGCCTGCCGCCGCGTCGTCGCGCGCGACGGGCTCGAGGCGGCCACGTTCCAGGCCGTCGCCGCCGAGGCGGGGGTCTCCGTCCGCCTCGTGCAGTACTACTTCGGCCACAAGCACGGGCTGCTCGTCGCGACCCACCGCGCGGTGATCGAGGGGTCGGCGGCCCGGTTCGGCGGCGGGACGCCCGGCGGCGCGGACGCCGGGTCCGAAGCGCCGCCGCCCCGCGCCGTCCTGCGCGCCGTGCTCGCCGCGCTGCTGCCGCTCGACGACGCCCGCCGCGCGGACGCCGTCGTCCTCGCGGCCTTCCACGCCGCCGCCCTGACCAACGAGGCCGTCACGCCGGAGGAGCTGCGCGGCGCCCCGCGGGCGCTCGTCGACCTCGTCGCGGCGCTGCTGCTGCGGGCGCGCGGAGACGGCACGGGCGCGGGGGAGGGCTCAGGGCCGGACGACGGGGCCCGGCTCGACGCGGCCCGGCTCGACGCGGCACGGCTCGACGCGGAGGTGGTGCTCGCGTCGGCCGCCGGGCTCACCCAGGGTGTCCTCGCCGGGCACGTCACCGGCGAGACGGCGCTCGCCGTCGTCGACCGGCTGCTCGACCACCTCGTCGGCCCCGGCTGACGCTCGACGCGCCGTCAGCGGGACTTCGTCAGCTCCGGCTTCTTGACCATCCCGGACAGCCCGTTCCAGGCGAGGTTGGTCAGGTGCGCGGCCACCTCGGCCTTGTCGGGGCTGCGGGCGTCGAGCCAGTACTGCCCGGTGAGCGCGACCATGCCCACCAGCATCTGCGCGTAGAGCGGCGCGGCCTTGCGGTCGAGCCCGTTGGCCTTGAACTGGTCACCGAGGATGTGCTCCACCAGGGTCGCGACGTCGCCGATGAGGCTGGAGAACGTGCCGGTGGCCTGGGCGACGGGGGAGTCGCGCACCAGGATGCGGAAGCCGTCCTCCGACGCCTCGATGTACCCGAGCAGGGCCAGCGCCGTGCGCTCCACCAGCACCTTGGGATGGCCGCCCTCCTCGAGCGCGCCGGTCAGCGCGGACGTCAGCGCGCGGACCTCGCGGTCGACCACGACGGCGTAGATGCCCTCCTTGCCGCCGAAGTGCTCGTAGACCACCGGCTTGGACACCTCGGCGCGGGCGGCGATCTCCTCGACGCTGGTGCCGTCGAAGCCCTTCTCGGCGAACAGGCCGCGGCTGACCGCGATCAGCTGCTCGCGCCGCTGGCTCGCCGTCATCCGGGCGCGCGGCGGACGCTTGGGCGCACGGGAGTCGGTGGGCATGGGCCCCATTGTGCCCTCCGGACGATGCGGCCGGTGTGGCGCGTGCCACGGCGCCGGTGGACGCCGAGGGGCGGGACGCGTGCCGGGGCGGTGGTGCGGACCTGGCAGACTGAGGACGGACGCCCGACGGTGCCGCGCCTGCTGGGGCGCGAACCCGGCCCGGGGGACCGATCCGCCTTGGTGTAATCGGCAGCACAGAGGTTTTTGGTGCCTTTGGTCCAGGTTCGAGTCCTGGGGGCGGAGCTCGGCACCATCGACAGAGCACACCCGAGAAGAGACGGAGCACTCGTGGTCTCGACAGGACCGGACGCCGCAGGACGCGTGGTTCAGGACGACGTTCAGGACGACACCGTGGCGAGACCGGCGGCCGTCGTCGTCCTCGCCGCGGGGCAGGGGACGCGGATGAGGTCCGCGACACCGAAGGTGCTGCACGCCCTGGGCGGGCGGACGATGCTCGGGCACGCGATGGCCGCGGCCCGCGAGCTCGACCCGCAGCAGGTGGCGGTCGTCGTGCGCCACGAGCGCGACGTCGTGGCCGCCGCCGCGGCGCAGATCGACCCGGCGGCCCTCGTCGTCGACCAGGACGAGATCCCCGGCACCGGCCGCGCCGTCCAGTGCGCGCTCGACGCGCTCGACGCCCGCGCCCACGCCGGTCGGGCCGCGCAGCTCGTGCACGACGACGCCGTCGACGACGAGCTGCACGCCGACCACGCCAACGGCGGCGACCACCCCCTGGGCGACGGCCTGGACGGCGCCGTCGTCGTCCTCGCCGGCGACATCCCCCTGCTGGACGGCGCCACGCTCGGCCAGCTGCTCGCCGCGCACCACGCGGACGGCAACGCCGTGACGATCCTCACGACCGAGGTCGCGGACGCGAACGGCTACGGCCGCATCGTGCGCGAGCCCGGCACCGGCGACGTCGTGGCGATCGTCGAGCACAAGGACGCGACGCCCGAGCAGCTCGAGGTCCGCGAGATCAACAGCTCGGTCTACGTCTTCGACGCCGCGGTGCTGCGCCGCGGGCTCGGCGGCCTGGACCGCGACAACGCGCAGGGCGAGGTCTACCTCACCGACGTCGTCGCGTCCGCGCGGGCCGAGGGCGGCGCCGTGCGCGCCGTGCTGAGCGACGACCCCATGCTCGTCGAGGGCGTCAACGACCGGGTGGCGCTCGCGACCCTGGGTGCCGAGCTCAACCGCCGCGTGCTCACGGAGTGGATGCAGGCAGGCGTCACCGTCGTCGACCCGGCGACCACCTGGGTGGACGTCGACGTCGAGCTCGCCCCCGACGTCACGCTCCTGCCCGGCACGCAGCTGCACGGCGCCACGAAGGTGTCCTCGGGCGCGACGATCGGCCCGGACACCACGCTGACCGACGTCGAGGTGGGCCCCGGCGCGACCGTCGTGCGCACGCACGGCTCGCTGTCCGTCATCGGCGAGAACGCGTCCGTCGGCCCGTTCGCCTACCTGCGCCCCGGCACCGAGCTGGGCACGAAGGGCAAGATCGGCACCTTCGTCGAGACGAAGAACGCGCAGATCGGCGAGGGCTCCAAGGTGCCGCACCTGTCGTACGTCGGCGACGCGACCATCGGCGAGCACACGAACGTCGGCGCCGCGTCGGTCACGGTGAACTACGACGGGCAGAAGAAGCACCGCACGGTGATCGGCTCGTACGCGAAGACGGGCGCCGACACGATGTTCGTCGCCCCCGTCACGGTGGGCGACGGCGCGTACACGGCCGCGGGCTCGGTCATCATCAAGGACGTCCCCGCCGGCGCGCTCGGCGTCGCCCGCGCGCAGCAGCGCAACGTCGAGGGCTGGGTCGAGCGCCGCTGGCCGGGGACGCCGGCCGCCGAGGCCGCCGCCCGCGCCCGCACCGAGGGCTCGGGCGGGGAGCTCGGTGCGCAGGCGCAGCGCCAGCTCGCCGCGCACAATGCCCTCACCGGCGCCATCCCGGTGGTGCCTCCCGCCGACAGCCCCGACCCGACCGCCGACCCGACCGAAGGAAGCACGCAGCGATGAACAACTTCATCCCCGGCACCGGTGAGCGCACGCTCGTCCTCGCCACCGGCCGGGCGCACCCGGAGCTCGCGGAGGCCGTGGCGAAGGAGCTCGGCATCGAGCTGCTGCCCGTGTCGGCGTACGACTTCGCGAACAGCGAGACGTACGTGCGGTTCAGCGAGTCGGTGCGCGGCTCGGACATCTTCCTGCTGCAGAGCCACACCGCCCCGGTGAACCAGTGGCTCATGGAGCAGCTGCTCATGGTCGACGCGGCCAAGCGCGGCTCGGCGCGCTCGATCACCGCCGTGGCGCCGTTCTACGCGTACGCACGCCAGGACAAGAAGAGCCGTGGCCGCGAGCCCATCTCGGCCCGCCTCGTCGCCGACATGCTCAGGACGGCGGGCGCGGACCGGATCCTCAGCATCGACCTGCACACGCCGCAGATCCAGGGCTTCTTCGACGGCCCGGTCGACCACCTGTGGGCCATGCCCGTGCTGGTCGACTACGTGCGCACCCGCGTGGACGTGTCCAACGCCGCCGTCGTCTCGCCCGACGCCGGCCGCATCCGCGTCGCCGAGCAGTGGGCCGCCAAGCTGGGCGGCTGCCCGCTGGCCTTCGTCCACAAGACGCGCGACGTCACGCGCCCCAACCAGGCCGTCGCCAACCGCGTCGTCGGCGAGGTCGAGGGGCGCGACTGCGTGCTCGTCGACGACCTCATCGACACCGGCGGCACCATCGCCGAGGCGGTCAAGGTGGTCATGGACGCCGGGGCCCGCTCCGTCACCGTGGCCGCCACGCACGGCGTGCTGTCCGACCCCGCCGCGCAGCGCCTGCAGGAGTGCGGCGCCACCGAGGTCGTCGTCACCGACACGCTGCCGATCACGGCCGACAAGCGGTTCGACAAGCTCACCGTGCTGTCCATCGCCCCGCTCGTCGCCCGCGCCATCCGCGAGGTCTTCGACGACGGCTCCGTGACGAGCCTGTTCGACGGCAACGCCTGACCGACGCCGGTGGCCCGGGGCGTGCGTCGTCCCGGGCCGCGGCGTCCCCCGGAGGGGAGGCACGGTGACATGACGGTGGACGTGACCGTGGTGGTCCCCACGTACAACGAGGGCCCGAACGTCGCCGAGCTGGTCCGCCGGCTCGCCGCCGCGCTCGGCCCCGACGGCGAGGGCCGCCGCGTCGCGCCCGGTGGCGTCGAGGTGCTGTTCGTCGACGACTCGAAGGACGACACCCCCGCCGTCATCGAACGGGTCGCCGCCACCTCCGCGGTGCCCGTGCGCCTGATCCACCGCGAGGTGCCCGACGGCGGACTCTCGGGCGCCGTCGTCGCCGGCCTGCGCGCCGCAGCCGGCGAGCGCGTCGTCGTGATGGACGGCGACCTGCAGCACCCGCCCGAGATGGTGCCCGTGCTGCTCACCACCGCGCGCGAGACCGACGCCGACGTCGTCGTCGCCTCCCGGTACACGGGCCGCGGGGACGCCGGCGGCCTCGACGGGCGCTACCGGCGCTGGGTCTCCAAGGCCTCGGGGCTGCTGGCCCGGTCCATGTTCCCCGTCAAGCTGCGCGACGTCTCGGACCCCATGACCGGGTTCTTCGTCGTCCGCACCGGCGCCGTCGACCTCGCGGGGCTGCGCCCGCGCGGCTTCAAGATCCTGCTCGAGATCCTCGCGCGGCAGCGGCTCGTCGTGGTCGAGGAGCCGTTCGTCTTCGGGGAACGGTTCGCGGGCCGGTCGAAGGCGACCGTCGCCAACGGGCTGCGTTACGTGCAGCAGCTCACCCTGCTTCGGTTCGGACGGCTGTCCCCGTTCGCGCTGATCGGTGCGCTCGGCGCCGTGCTCAACCTCGCGATCCTCGCGGGGCTCCAGGGGCTCGGCGTGCACTACCTCCCCGCGGTGATCTGGGCCAACGCCGTGACGATCGTCATCAACTTCCTGCTGCAGGAGCGGTTCGTGTTCGCCGACCTGCGTGACGGCGCGCACGGTTTCTGGGGCCGCTTCGTGCGGTCCTTCGCCTTCAACGGCACCGAGGCCGCGGTCCGCACCCTGCTGCTGTGGTGGATCGTCGAGCGCGCCGTGCCGCACCCCGAGCTGGTGCAGGCGGTGCTCATCCTCGTCGCCTTCGTCGTGCGGTTCGTCTTCCAGGCGCAGGTCGTCTACCGCCCCCGCGGGGCGGCGCGGGCCCGGGCGCGCGCGGGCGAGGACGCCCGGCACTGACACCCCGTCCCGAGGGGGCTATACTCGTCCGGTTGCCTCGGCGAGGGACGTCTGACGGGCGCCGGTCACCCAGGTCGTACAGGTCCAGCACCTGCGACCCGGCCGCCACCCTCAGCGCAGGATCCGTCGGATTTCCGTGATCGACTGGGCGGCTGTCGGTGCACCGCACTCTGCGGGTGCCCCCACGGCGCGCTCTCGATCGCGTCCGTCACGTGTCCCACGCCGACGCAACCGCAGTTCGCGGGGACCACCACCTCGTGGACAGCCGACGGCTCCCTCTGGCCGTCGGCACGCACAGACATCCCAGGAGTGATCCACGTGTCCGACATCAAGCTCGCCGCCGAGGCCCGCACCGAGTTCGGCAAGGGCGCCGCCCGCCGCATCCGTCGCGAGAACAAGATCCCCGCCGTCCTGTACGGGCACGGCACCGACCCGCTGCACATCACCCTGCCGGGCCACGAGACGATGCTCGCCACGCGCCACTCCAACGCGCTGTTCACCATCGAGCTGGACGACAAGTCCGAGATGGCCGTCGTCAAGGACATCCAGCGCGACGCCGTCCGCGGCGTCATCGAGCACATCGACCTGCTGCTCGTGAAGCGCGGCGAGAAGATCGCCGTCGACGTCACCGTGAACGTCGTGGGCGAGTCGGCCCCGGGCACCATCCACTTCGTCGAGGCGCAGACGCTGTCGGTCGAGGCCGAGGCCACCCACCTGCCCGAGTCGGTCGAGGTCTCCATCGAGGGCCTCGAGGCCGGCCAGCACGTCACCGCCGGCGAGGTCGAGCTGCCGAAGGGCTCCACGCTGCTCACCGACCCCGAGGCGACCGTCGTCCAGATCGCCGAGCCGCGCGCCGAGGTCGCCGCCGAGGACGAGGAGGCCGCGGAGGGCGAGGCCGCCGAGGAGACCACCGAGGCCGCCGAGTCCACCGAGGGCTGACACCGCCTCACGCCCAGGGCGCCCGGTACCGTTCGGTTCCGGGCGCCCTTCGCGCGTCCGCGCCCTGAGCTGGCCGACCACCTGCTGCACCACGGAGAGAGAACGCAGATGACCGACACCCCCTGGCTGGTGGTCGGGCTGGGCAACCCCGGCCCGAAGTACGCGGGCAACCGGCACAACGTCGGGCACATGGTGCTCGACCTGCTCGCCGAACGCACGGGAGCGCGGTTCTCGCGGCACGCGCGCGCCCAGGCGGTCGTCGCCGAGACGCGGCTCGGCGTCCTGCCCGGCGGGCGCCCCGGCCCCCGCGTCGTGCTGGCGAAGCCCACCACGTACATGAACACGTCCGGCGGCCCCGTCGCCGGGCTCGTGAAGTACTACGGCGTCGACCCGGCCCAGGTCGTCGTCGTGCACGACGAGGTCGACATCCCGTTCGACACCATCAAGCTCAAGTCCGGCGGCGGCGAGGGCGGCCACAACGGCCTGCGCGACATCACCAAGGCCCTCGGCACCAAGGACTACGTCCGCGTCCGCGTCGGCGTCGGGCGCCCCCCGGGGCGCATGGACACCGCCGACCACGTGCTCAAGGACTTCTCCGCCACCGAGCGCAAGGACCTGCCCATCCTCGTCGACGACGCCGCCGACGCCGTGGAGATGGTGCTCGCCGAGGGGCTCCTCGCCGCGCAGGGGAAGTTCCACACGAAGGTCTGACACGGACGTCTGACGCGGCGCGGCCCGCGGCCTGACCGGGCTCTTCACCCGGGTGGAAAGGTCGCCGCGGGGTCCTTTCCGTGCGCCGGTCTCCTTACGCTCGACGGGCGGTCCCGACCGTCCGCACGAGGAGGAACCATGGGCCCGACGGTGGCACTGGCGCACGACTACCTGACGCAGCGCGGCGGCGCCGAGCGGGTGGCGCTGACGATGGCCCGGGCCTTCCCGTCGGCACCGCTCTACACGACGCTGTACCACCCCGACGGGACCTTCCCCGAGTTCGCGGACGTGGACGTGCGCCCGTCGCGCCTGGACCGGGTCGGCACGCTGCGGCGCCACCACCGCCTGGCCCTGCCGCTGCTCCGCGGCGCGGTCGAGAGCCAGCCCGTCGACGCCGACGTGCTCCTCGCCAGCTCCAGCGGGTGGGCGCACCGCTACCGCGGCGCGCGGCGCACGGTCGTGTACTGCTACGCGCCCGCGCGCTGGCTCTACCAGCGCGACCGGTACCTCTCCGGGGCCTCCGGGCGGGCCTGGAAGGACCGTTGGCGCACCGGGATCGCCGGCGCCGCGCTCGACCTCCTCGGCCCCGGGCTGCGGGCGTCCGACACGGCCGCCGCCGCCCGTGCCGACGTGTACCTGGCCGTCTCGACCGTCGCCCGGCGCGCCGTGCGCGAGGCCTACGGCATCGACGCCGAGGTCGTGCCGCCCCCGCCCGCGATGGAGCCGGAGGGGCCCGTGACCGCGATGCCGGGGATCGCCCCCGGCTACCTGCTGTGCGTGGCGCGGCTGCTGCCGTACAAGAACGTCGACGTCGTCGTCGCGGCAGCGCGACGGCTCCGGCTGCCCCTCGTCGTCGTCGGCGACGGCCCCGACCGCGAGCGGCTCGAACGGCTGGCGGACGAGAGGGTCCGGTTCGTCGGCAAGGTCGACGACGCGCAGCTGCGGTGGCTGTACGGCCACGCGTCGCTGCTGGTGGCCACGTCGTACGAGGACTACGGGCTCACGCCGCTGGAGGCCGCGGCGTTCGGCGTCCCGGCGGTGACGCTCGGCACGGGCGGCTACCTGGACACCGTGGTCGACGGCGTGACCGGGCTGTACGTGGACCGCCCGGACGCCGAGCCGGTCGCCGAGGGGATCGAGGCCGCGCTCGCCCGCTCCTGGGACCAGGAGGCCATCGGCGTGCACGTGAAGGGGTTCTCCCGGGACACGTTCGTCGCCCGGCTGCAGGACGTGGTGGCGCAGGAGGCCGTGGCGGCCGGGGTGCCGGGGACACAGGGGGAGGTAGGGGGCCGATGACCGTCCGGGAGTTCCTGCGGGTGATGTGGGAGGGCAAGTACCTCCTGATCGGGTCGGTCGTGCTCGCGCTGGCCGCCGCGTGGGTGTACGCCGACCGCAAGCCCGAGGTGTTCGAGGCGACCGCGACGGTCCAGATCAACGCCGTCGAGCTGGGCGACAGCACGTCGCCGGCGGCCACCACCACGAGCGTCGACACCGACCCGGGGCTCGTCGAGGCGCCCGGTGTGCTCCAGGTGGTGGCCGAGGGCGTGGCCGCGGGAGCGGACCCGAAGGCGCTCGCCGCCCAGGTCTCGGGAGCGTTCGACGCCTCCACGCAGGTCATGGCGGTCACCACCACGGCGGGCGCCCCGGGCGACGCGGTCGTGCTGGCGAACGCGGTGGCGTCCGCCTACGTCGATAGCCTGCCCGGGGTCATCGACGACCAGATCGCCGAGATCGACGCCCGCCGCGACGCGCTGCGGGGCCAGCTCGACGCGGTCGACAAGCAGGTGAAGGACAAGCCCAAGGACCCCCTGGCGGGCGCGGAGCGCTCCACCATCATCGACCAGTACCAGACCCTGTCGGCCAGCAGGAGCACGCTCGAGTCGATCGTGACGCCCGCCCAGATCCTCACTCCCGCCACCGGTTCCTCAGCCGTGGTGGTGGGGCTGCCGCGGGCCAGCATCGTCCTTCTCGGCGCGCTCGCCGGGCTCGCGATCGGGGTCGGCCTCGCCCTCGCCCGCCGGGCCCTCGACTCCCGGCTGCGTGGCCGTGCCGACGCCGCGGCCGCGGCCGGCGTCCCGGTCCTTGCAGAGCTCTACGGGGTGACCCGGGCCGCCAAGTCGTACCGCCGCACCCCGGTGCTGCCGATCTCGAGCAGGGTCGCCTCCCCGTTCACCGAGTCGATCCGGGAGCTGCGCACCGCCCTGCACGTGGCGATGCAGGACCGCGAGCACGCCGTGGTCGTCGTGACGGCCACCGACCCGCACGCGCCGCGGCCGTTCATCGCCGCCAACCTCGCGGCGTCGTGGGCCATGAGCGGGCGGGCCACCGTCGCGGTGTCGGGCGACCTGCGTCGTCCGGACCTGGAGGACCTCCTGCCGCGCCCGAACGGTCCGGGCACCGGTCCGGACGGGTTGCGTCCCACCCAGGTGCCCAACCTCCGCTTCCTCGCCCTCCACGACCCGACGATGGACCCTGCGGACTACCTGGCGACGGACCGGGTCCGTGCGACCGTCGAGGCGGCGCGGGACGCCGGCGAGGTGCTCGTCATCGACGCGCCGCCCGTGCTGGCGGCGGCGGACGCCACGATCCTCGGCGCCTACGCGGACTGCGTCGTCCTCGTCGCCACCGCCGGCCGGACCGCGCGGAGCGTCCTCGCCGAGGCGGCCGAGCGGCTGCGCATCAACGGCGTACCGCTCACCGGCGTCGCGCTGGCCGGGGTGAAGGGCGACAGCCGGATGGTCTACGCGTCGACCTACGGCGAGCCCGTCGAGTCGGACCCGTCCGACGGTCCGTCCGCCGCGGTGCCCGACCCCGTCGACGAGACGGCGGACCGCACCCCGAGCGGTCCGCAGGGCACGCCGGACGACCGGGCGCCCACCGGCTCGGACGACGACGCGTCCCCGGCCCCGGCGCGCGACGAGTCGGGCCCCGCGAGGGCCGTCACACCGCGGACGCCGGTCCGCCCCCCGGCGTTCCCGCCCACGGGGGTCCGGGTCGCGACCGTGGCCGCACCGCCGTCCGCGGAGCAGGAGCCGCCGACGCCCGCGCAGGTCGCGCCCACGATCGGCCGGCTGCTGCGGACCGCGCGCTCGTCGTGACGGTGCCACCGGGCGCTGCCGAGCGGCCGCTGCGCGTCGTGATCGTCGACCACACCGCGGCACTGGGCGGAGGGGAGCTGGCGCTGCTCCGGCTGGCCGCGGAGCTCGACCCGAGCCGCGTCGAGCTCCGCGCGGTCGTGCTGGACGACGGCCCGCTCGTCGAGCGGCTGCGGGCGGCCGGAGTGCGGACGCTCGTGGTCCATGCCGGGGCGCGGTCGCGGGGCATGGACCGGCACGCGCTCGGCGGCTCCTGGCGCGCGGTGCTCGCGGTGGGCGAGACCGCCCGGCTCGTGGTCCGGGTGGCCACGGTGCTCCGGAGCGCGGACGCCGACGTCGTGCACACCAACTCGCTGCGCGCCGACGTCGTCGGGCTCCTCGCGGCCCGGTGGTGCCGGGTCCCGGTGGTGTGGCACGTCCACGACCGGATCGCCGACGACTACCTGCCGCCGGTGGCGGTGCGGCTCCTGCGCGCGCTGGCCCGCCGGGGCCCGCGCGCGGTCGTCGCGAACTCGCGGGCGACCGCGCGGACGCTCCCGGGGGTGCGCGACCTCACCGTCGTCCACCCCGGGTACGCCCCGGACCAGGCGGTGCCGGCGTACGACGCCCGCGTGCCGCCGGAGCGCCCGGTGGTGGGCCTGGTCGGCCGGCTCAGCCCGACCAAGGGGCAGCTCGAGCTCGTGCGGGCCGCGCGGACGGTGCTCGACCGCCGCCCCGACGTGCGCTTCCGCCTGGTCGGGGGCGCGTTGTTCGGGGCCGACGCCTACGCGGACGCGGTCGACGCGGAGATCGACCGGCTCGGGCTGCACGGCGCCGTCGACGTCGTCGGGTTCAGCGACGACCCGGCCGGCGAGCTCGACCGGCTGTCGGTCTGCGTGCACGCGTCGCCCGTACCCGAGCCCTTCGGGCAGGTGGTGGTCGAGGCGATGGTGCGCGGCGTCCCCGTGGTCGCGACCGACGCGGGCGGCGTCCCGGAGATCGTCCGGCCGCCCGGCCGGGACCTGGGCCTGCTCGTCCCGCCGGGCGACGTGGAGGCGCTCGCGGCCGGGCTCCTGGCCGTGCTGGACGACCCCGGCGCGGCCGAGCGGCGCGCCCGGGCGGCGTACGACGACGCGACCCGGCGGTTCCCCGCCCGCGGGACCGCGCGGGCCCTCACCGAGGTGTGGGAGCGGGTCGCCGGACGGCCTCGACGACGTCGGACATGAGGGCCACCTGGCGCACCCAGGTGGGGATGGGCTCGGGGTCCGTGCCGCTGCCCTCGTCGAGCGGCGCGGCCGGCCCGCGCGACGGCTCCGCGAGCGCGTCCCGGACGGCGGCGGCGAACCCCTCCGGCGACGCGACGGCGACTCGCGGGTCGGCGGTGTCGCGGAAGCCGGCGACCGGCGTCGAGACGACGGGACGCCCCACGGCCCGGTACTCGTAGAGCTTGAGCGGGTCGAGGCTGTCCGTGAAGTCGTCGACGACGTGCGGGACGACGAGCGCGTCGGCGTGCTGGAGGTAGGCCGGCACCGCGTCGAACGGTCGGGCGCCGAGCACGACCACGCCCGCCCGGCGCAGCCGGTCGACGTCGGGCCGCTCCAGCGAGACCGGGCCGACGAGCACCAGGGAGCCCACGCCGTCGAGGGCGCGGGCGGTGTCCTCGCACAGCCCGACGTCGAGCCGGTCGGCGTGCAGCGTGCCGACGTAGACGGCCGTGGGGGGCCCCGGGGGGGGGGGCCCGGGGCGGGGGCACACCCCCGGCGACCCGGTGCCGACGCTCGCCGCGGCGGACACCTCGCCCAGGACGACCGCG
>NZ_JBHTVT010000002.1:119106-204085 GCF_042792795.1 Isoptericola sp. NPDC056605
GGGGGGCAGCCGTCGCGCGCGCCCCCCCCGGCGGCGGCGCCGCGGTGGTCGTCGTGGCGGGGCCCCCCGGCGGCCGCGCCGGCGCGCCGGGCGGGGGGGGGGTGGGCGCCGGGGGCCCCCGACGCCGGGCGCCGGTACCGCTCGACGTCCACGCCGTTGGTGACCAGCACGACCGAGCGGGCGTCGGCCTTGCGGGCCGCGAGCGTGGGGGAGCAGACGGTGACCGCCGCGGCGTGCTCCACCAGGTAACGGTCCGACTCGGCGACCCGGCGGGACTCGGCCGGGCCGCGCGTGGCCGCCGTCCAGTCGTCGGTGACGTCGTACAGGGTGGGCCAGCCGCTGACGCGCGCCAGCGTGGCGCCGTACGGGTCGTTGACCCACAGCACCGGCAGTGTCAGCCCGAGGCGGCGCGCGGCCCGGACGACGACGGCCGCGCGCCGCTCGTCGCCGTGCGGGGCGACCCGCCGGGGCAGCAGCTTGGTCGGCTCGAGCAGCCAGAGGCGGCGCGGGCCGACGCCCTCGACGTCCGGGGCGGGCCGCAGCCCTCGACCGGGCCGTGGCCGGGCGCCACGGGTCACGGCGTGCACAGGGTCGCTGACCGGCTCGACGAAGAGCACCCGGGCCGACGGGCGTTCGCGCAGGAGACCGGCGACGAGGTACTGGTTGCGCCGCCAGACGTCGTCCCACGGCTCGAGCGACATCACGACGATGTCGGGGCCGACGGTCTCGCGGACCGGTGTCACGACAGCACCTGCCGGTACACGCGCTCGGTGGCGGCCGCCTGGCGTGCGACGGAGAACTCGGCCTGCTGCCGGGCCTGCAGGGCGGCGCCGTAGCGGTCGCGCCGGCGGGGGTCGTCCGCGAGGGCGCGCAGCCGCCGCCCCGCGTCGTCGACGTCCCCGGTGGCGTACAGGCCGGGTCCGCCGGCGGAGCCGAGGGACTCGACGTGCCCGCCGGAGCCGTCGGCCACGACCGGGACGCCGCTCGCCATGGCCTCGAGCACGCTCAGCCCGAAGCCGTCGCCGGGGGTCGGGGCGAGGAAGAGTCCCGCGTCGGCCAGGAGCGCGGGCACGTCGTCGCGGTGGCCGAGGAGATCGACGGCCCCGTCCAGCCCGAGCTCGCTCACGAGCTCCTTGGTCGCCACCTCGAGCGAGCCCGACCCGGCGACCCGCAGGCGCCAGCCGCGGTCGGCGAGCCCCGACGCCGCGAACGCCCGGACGCCGGAGTCGACCCGCTTCTCCGGCTCGAGCCGGGACGCGATCAGCACCACGGGCGACCGGAGCGCCGCGCCGCGCGGGTGCGGCCGCTCCTCGAGGCCTGCGACCACCACCCGGCTCGGGCCGTCGATGCGGTCCTGCACGAAGGCGCTGATCGCGATCTGGGCGGCGACGGTGCGACGGATCACCGGCGCGGCGACGCGGCCGGCGGCGCTGCGCCCCCGGACCAGGGCGAAGTGCCGCGTCACGACGAGCGGCACGCGGTGCAGGAGCACCCGGGGGACGAGGCACGCCGCGAGCTCGCCCGCCGTCATGTGCGCGTGGACGACGTCCGGCTGCGGCCCCCGCACGAGCGAGCGTCGCGCCCGGGCGACCGTCGACCCCGGCCTGAGCTCGACGTCGTCGCCGACGACGGCGCGCATCGGCTCCTCCGCACCGCCCACCACCGCGACGACGTGGCCCGCCCGCGCCTGCGCCCGCGCGAGGCGCGCGACGTGGGCCTCGACGCCGGCGTACGCGTCCGTCACGACGACGTGCGTGATCCTCATGAGCGGCCACCGGGGAGCAGGAGCTCCTCGCCCTGCGCCGGGACCGGCTGCTCCACCGGGGCCAGGGCGGCTCGCGCCGCGCGTCGACGGACGCGCGCCGGCCGGTCGTCGAGGAGGGGCGCTCCTGGCGCCTTCGCGAACCCTTCGGCGCCCAGGCAGACCCCCACGAGCAGGAAGGGCAGGGACACGATGATCGCGACCCAGAACTGGTCGAACTGGCTCGCCACGAGGCGCGACGCGAGCAGGGCGACGGCGAGCGTCCCGAACCGGCGGTCCATCCGCCACGCGACCACGAGCGTGCCCAGCATGAGGACCGCGAACCCGGCGAGGCCGACGATGCCGACCGAGGACAGCACCTCCGCGACCGCGTTGGGCGGTTGGAACCCGAGCTCGGGCCCCACGGTCCACCAGCGCAGCCCGGCGCCGAACCACAGGTGCTCCCGCCAGACGTCGAACCCGCCCTCGATGCCCACGGCGCGGAACGCCGTGGAGTTGAACGGGTCGTCGCCGGAGAGGTCGTCCTGCACCCGGCTCGCGACGAAGATGGCGGCGGGGGCCATGGTGAGCAGCATGAGGATCGGGGTCTGGCGGCGTCCGCGCCCGGCACGCAGCGCGAGCACGATGAGGCCGACACCCAGGCCGACGATCGCCTGGCGAGACTGCACGGCCATGAGCGCGAGCACGAGCAGGTAGAAGGCCGGAACCCGGAACCAGGCCGGCCACCGCAGCCACGGCTGACGCACGAAGACGAGCAGGGCGACCGAGGCGAAGATCGGGCCCGCGAGGTTCTTGTGCAGCTCGAACGGCCAGCTCGGGTAGACCGGCGACACGTCGCCCTGCGCGAGCTGCACGGCGGCGGTCGCGCAGGCGTCGAGCGCGATCGCGAGCACGAACACGGTCAGGAGCGTCAGCCCGAGCGTCGCGTGCCCGGACCGCCCCACCGCCCAGCCCACGACCAGGGCCCCGCCCACCAGCAGCCACGCGTGGAACCACTCGATCGAGTTCTGGGCGAAGGGGGTGGCGACGACGGCGAAGAGCGTCGCGAGCTGGTACACCGCCGACAGCCAGAGCATGGACCGCAGGGCGGGCGTGAACGGGCGCGGTGAGAAGAGGACGGCGACCCAGAAGGTCGCGAACAGGGTCACGTCGCCCAGCGACATGTTCAGGGAGTCCCCGCCCACCCGCTCGGCCACGACGAAGGTGGGCATCGCGACCACGGGGACCAGCGAGGGGTCGTAGAGCATCACGCAGGCCAGCACCACGACGGAGGTCACGGCCACCCCGAGGGTGAGATCGTGGGCGAGCACGTAGGTCGCCGCGAGGACGACGACGCCGAGGACCGCGGCCCACGTCGCGACGCGCGTCGTGGACAGCAGGCTCGACACGATGCCCGTCTTCATGCCCGTCCGCGGCTCCCCGCTCGTCCGCGGGCGCAGGTGGTGGGCGCCGGGCCCGCCGGCGCTCACGACGGCACCGCTTCGCGGTCCTCCAGCGACGCCGGCCCGCCGAGGTACGCGCGCAGACGCCGCTGGGCGTGCTCCCGGCGGGGCCCGCGCAGCGCGGCGGAGCGCAGCACCGCACCCGCGACGAGACCGGCACGGGCAGCGGTCCAGCCAGCCGCACCATAGTGCTTGCGCAGGTAGCGCTCCTGCGACGCGTGGAAGTGCAGCTCGCGGACCCGGACGTCACCACCCGTGCCCGCGCCCTCGTGCACGACCTCGGTGGTGGGCACGAGGGCGTGTCGCCAGCCCTGCCGGTCGGCCCGGTACGCCCAGTCGGTCTCTTCGGCGTAGAGGAAGAACCGCTCGTCGAGCCCGCCGACACCGCGCAGCGCGGCTGCGCGGATCAGCAGCGCTGAGCCGATGACGAAGGTGCGCTCACGCGGCAGCCGGAGCCGGCCGAGGCCGGCGGCCTCCAGCCATGCCCGCGCCGGAGAGGGGAACGGCCAGACGACGCGTCCCGGTCGGCCCGCGCCGTCGACCTGCGAGGGGCCGACGCTCGCCAGCCCGGGGTCCGCGTGCAGGGCCTCGTGGAGCGTCGCGACGGTCTCGGGCCCGACGACGGCGTCGGGGTTGAGGAGGAACACGTCCGCTCCGGGGTCCTGCCGGTGCGCGAGCGCCACGTTGACGGCCGCCGCGAACCCGAGGTTGCGCCCGGGGTCGTGGTAGGCGGCGCCGAAGACTTGGGCGAGCGCGCGGTGCCGCGGGTCGGACGAGTTGTCGACCACGGTGATCGGAAAGGCTCCCGCCAGTGGCTCGAGCGCGGAGCGCAGCAGGTCGGGGTGGCCGTAGGCGACGACCACCACCTCGACGCGGGGGGCCGGCCGACCTGCCGTGCCTTCGTGCGCGGCCGGACCGTGGTCGCGTGCCGGCGCGCCGAGGGCCGCCTCGTAGACCGCGCGGTACCGACGGGCGACCTCGGGCCACGAGCACTCGCGTGCACGATCGAGCCCGGCCAGGCGCAGCGTGCGCGCGGTCCGCGGGTGGGTCGCCTGCCGGATCCCGTCCAGCAGGGCATCGGGTTCGTCCGGTGCCACGAGGACACCGGCGCCGGCGACGAGGTCCGGCACGGAGCCGACACGGGTCGCCACGACCGGGGTGCCGCACGCCATCGCCTCGACCACCACGCGGCCGAACTGCTCGGCCAGGCCCGGGGCGTGCCTCGACGGCACGACCAGGACGTCCAGCCCGCGGTAGAACGCGGGAAGGTCGTCGGTGTCGAGCGGGCCGAGGAAGTCGACGCGGTCGCCCAGCGGGGCGGCGACCCGCCGCAGCCGCGCCTCCTCCGGACCGGCGCCCGCCACCACGAGGTCCAGCGCCTCGTCCCGGGCGACGGCCGCGAGGAGCACGTCCACCCCCTTCTGGGCGGTGAGGCGCCCGGCGTACCCGACGCGCACCCGTCCCGGCGTGCGTGGCCCGGCCGGCCGCCTCCCGAGCTCTGCTTCGTCGACGGGAGAGAACACGGTGGTGTCGAGACCGAGCGGGACCCGCTCGACCAGCCCCCGGGCGCCCTTGTAGCGCACGATACGGGCGGCGTCGTGGTTGCAGGTGACGACGGCGGCGGCGCCGCGCAGCGCGGCCGCCTCGAGCGCCCGGAACGGCCACGGGTACCGCTTGAGGAGGTTCTGCGCGGAGTAGAGGAGGTACGGCGCGGGGCGGGAGCGCCGCCCACGCGCCGCGTCCACGAGCCGCCGCGCGGCGCGGACGCCCAGGATCTCGGCGGTCGCGAGCGCCACGGGCTCCTCGTGGATGTCGAGGACGTCCCACTGCTCGCCGAGCACCCGCCACAGGGCCCGCGGGTCGTAGAGGAACAGGGCGGGGTGCCGGCCGAACGTGCGCGCGGTCTCGAGCTCCTCGTCCGGCGAGGGCGCGGGGCGCACGTCGCGGCCGCCCTCGTCCCAGACGGCGGCCGTGAGGACGCGGACGTGGTCGCCGCGCCGGCGCAGCTCGGCCTCGCGGCCGCGCCACGCGTCGACCACCGCGCTGTGGGAGATGCGCAGGATCCTCATGGCTCCCGATCCTCGTCGCCGGGGTGCGGCCGGGGAACGTCGCAGGCCCGGAATCACCCGGGTGACGAGGCTTTTCACCCCGGGCAACCCTCACGGTGGGAGGCGGCCGCTGGTTAGCGTCGAGGCGGCGGTGAAGCCACCGGCCCGCGGGACTCCCTGCCCGCCGGACCGGCCGGACGACGACGGGGGACGGACGATGCGAGTGCTCGTCGATGGTGACCGCGGGTACGTGGGTGCGGTGCTGGTGCCGTTCCTGCAGGCGGCAGGCCACGAGGTGGTCGGCCTCGACGCCGGCTGGTACGACGGCTGCGACTTCGGCCCTCCGGTGACGGGGTACGAGCAGCGCACCGGCGACGTCCGGGACGCGCGGCCCGAGGACCTCGCCGGCTTCGACGCCGTGATCCACCTCGCGGCCATCTCCAACGACCCGCTGGGGCACCTGAACCCCCAGGCCACCTATTCGGTGAACACCGACGGGGCCGTGCGCATGGCGCGGGCGGCGAAGGCGGCCGGGGTGACCCGCTTCCTGTTCTCGTCGTCGTGCTCCCTGTACGGCGCGGCGGGCGACGAGCCCGTCGACGAGGGTGCCGAGTTCCACCCCGTCACCCCGTACGGGGAGTCGAAGATCCAGGCCGAGCGCGGCCTTTCCGCGCTCGCCGACGACGACTTCTCGCCCACGTTCCTGCGCAACGCGACCGCGTACGGCTCGTCGCCGCGGCTGCGCGCCGACATCGTGGTCAACAACCTCACCGGTACCGCGTACACGCGCGGGGAGGTGCGGCTGGCGTCCGACGGGACGCCGTGGCGCCCCCTCGTGCACGTGGAGGACATCGCGCGGGCCTTCCTCGCCGCGCTCGAGGCCCCCCGCGAGGTGGTGCACGACCGAGCCTTCAACGTGGGCCGTGACGAGGACGTCGTCCAGATCCGCACCGTCGCCGAGCAGGTCAGCGACGTCACCGGGGCGCCCGTGACGTTCGCCGCGGGGGCCGGGGCGGACACCCGCAACTACCGGGTCGACTTCACGCGCATCCGCACCGAGCTTCCCGCCGCCGCACCGCGCTGGACGGTGCGGGACGGGATCCGGCAGATCTGGCAGGACGTCCACCGGTTCGGGCTCACCGCCGACGACTTCGAGGGCCCGCGCTTCGTGCGCCTGCACCGGGTGAGCGAGCTCGCCGCCAGCGGCGCCCTGGACCTCGAGAACCTGCGCACCACGGCGGTGTCGGCATGACCGCCGTGTCGGCGGCGCGGCACGCCGCCACGCCCGAGAGGTCCGCCGCGCCCGAGGGTTCCGCCGTGCCCGCGCCGTCGTGCCGGCTCTGCGGCGCCCCGCTCACCCGCACGTTCGTGGACCTCGGGATGTCGCCGCCGTGCGAGAGCTACCCGACCGCGCAGGAGGTGGACGGCCCCGAGGTCTTCTACCCCCTGCACGTGCGGGTGTGCGAGCAGTGCCTGCTGGTCCAGCTGCCGGCCTACGTGCCGGCGGAGGACATCTTCGACGACTACGCCTACTTCTCCTCCTACTCCGCGTCGTGGGTGGAGCACGCACGGCGGTACGTCGACGACGCCGTCGGGCGCCTCGGCCTCACCCCGGAGCGGTCGTTCGTCGTCGAGGTCGCGAGCAACGACGGTTACCTGCTCCAGCACGTCGTCGACCGGGGGATCCGCTGCCTCGGCATCGAGCCGTCGGGCAACGTGGCCGCGGCCGCGGTCGAGCGCGGTGTGCCCACGGTCGTGGAGTTCCTCGGCGAGGAGACGGGGCGGCGCGTGCGCGCCGAGCACGGGCCCGCGGACCTCGTCGTCGCCAACAACGTCTTCGCGCACGTGCCGGACATCGTCGACTTCTCGCGTGGCCTGCGGCAGCTCGTCGCCGACGACGGGCGCGTGTCGATCGAGATCCCGCACCTGCTGCGCCTGGTCGAGGGCAACGAGTACGACACGATCTACCACGAGCACTACAGCTACCTGTCGCTCCTCACGACGCAGCGCGTCCTGGCCGCCGCCGGGCTCACCGTGGTGGACGTCGACGAGCTGCCCAGCCACGGCGGCTCGCTGCGCACGTGGTCCGTGCCGACCGCCGAGGCGGGGACAGGATCCGACGACGCCGCGCCGGAGCCCTCCGCCGCCGTCGCCCGCGTCCTCGCCGCCGAGGCCGCCGCGGGCCTGCACACCCTGGAGGGGCACGCGGGCTTCGCGGAGCAGGTCGCGGCCGTGCGCGACGACGTGCTGCGCTTCCTGCTCACCGCACGCCGCGAGGGCAAGCGGGTGGTGGCGTACGGGGCGCCCGGCAAGGGGAACACGCTGCTCAACCACTGCGGCGTGCGCTCCGACCTGATCGAGTTCGCCGTCGACCGCAACCCCTACAAGCACGGCCGGTTCACCCCCGGCATGCACCTCCCCATCCACGCTCCCGAGGCGCTCGACGCCGCCCGGCCGGACTACGTCGTCGTCATGCCGTGGAACCTGCGGCGGGAGATCTCGGCCCAGCTCGCGCACGTCGCCGACTGGGGCGGCCGGCTGGTGACCTTCCTGCCCCGCCTCGAGGTCTTCGAGCCGGGCACGTGAGCGCCGTCGTAGCGGGCTGGCGCTGCCGGTGGTGCCGGTCGGACCGCGCCACGGTGGTGCTCGACCTGGGCGCGCAGCCCGCGGCAGACCTGTTCCCCGAGCCGGAGGCGCCCCTCCCCGACCCGGTGCACCCGTTGCGCATGGTGATGTGCGACCGGTGCCGCCTGGCCCAGCTCGAGGAGGACCCGACCGGTCCCGAGGAGCCGCGCGGCGTAGAGCCCGCCGCTCTCGTCACGCAGGCGCGGGCGGGGGTGGCCGACCTCGTCGGCGGCGGGCTGCTGGGCCCGGGGACCTGGGTGGAGGAGATGCGCTCCCCGCACGGGGGCTCCTGGTCGGCACGCGTGCACGAGATCGTGCCCGACGCCGTGCTGCTCGACGGCCCCGGCACGGTGCCGGGGCTCGCCGCCGACCTCGTCGTCGACTCTCTCGGCCTCATGCACGAGCCCGACCAGCGTGCGGCGTGGAACCTGCGCCTCGACTCCCTCGCCCCCGACGGCGTCGTCGCGCTGCACGTGCACCCGCTGTCCGTGATCGTGCGCGACGGCACTTGGAACGCGCTGCGGCACGGGCACTTCGCGTACTACTCGCTCACGGTGCTCGTGGAGATGGCGCGCAGCACCGGTCTCGTGCCGGTCGGGCTGTGGCGCTACCCGCTGTACGGCGGGACGCGGCTGCTCGCGCTGGCGCGCGAGGGGTCGCAGCCCGCCCGCCGGCACGCCCGCGCCGCGGGCGACCTCGTCGCCACCGAGCTTGCGGCCGAGGCCGCGGCGGGGACCACGGAGCCGGCGGTCGTGTCGGTGCTCCAACGGCAGGTGGCCCGGTCGGCGGCGGCGCTCCGTGACTGGCTCGACGCGAGCGAGGGGAAGGTCGTCGCCTACGGCGCCGCGTCGCGCGCGGTCGCGCTCTTCGCGCTCGCCGGGGTCACCGCCGATGACGTGCTCGCCGTGGTGGACGCGTCCCCCGCGAAGCGAGGCAGGTCCATGCCGGGCGGCCCGGGGCCGCGGGTGCCCGTGCTCGGGCCCGACATCCTCGCCGAGATCCGCCCCGACCGGGTGCTGCTGCTGGTGCCCGACCTCCTCGACGAGGTGCGGTTCGCGCATCCGGAGGTGGAGGCGCTCGGGGGTCGCTGGGTGGTCGTGGAGCCCGAGCCCGTCGAGGTCGAGCCGCTCAGCCGGGACCGCGGTCACCGTCGCTGAGCGTCGCGACCGCGACGGAGTCCCGAGCCACGGGTATCCGCGTCACGGGCTCTCGGGCCGCGGGCGCCCGGGCCGCGGGTGCTTCCGGCTGCCGGGGGTTCGACGCCGCCGCGGCAGGTGGTGGTGCGGTGCCGAACGCGGAGCGTCCGTGGCGGTCGGTGAAGAGCCACGTGCCGCCGTCGCGACGCATGGTGATGCCGAGCGCGTCGACGCGGTCGTGGTGGTGCCGGCACAGCAGGGCGGAGTTGTCGACGGACGTGCTGCCGCCGTCCGCCCAGTGGGTCACGGCGTGGTGGACCTCGCAGCGCGACGGTGGCTCGTCGCAGCCGGGCCAGGTGCACCGCCGGTCGCGGGCGACGACGGCGCGTCGGAGCTGGCCGGTGACGGTGCGCCGGGCGCGCCCGACGTCGAGCACCTGCGACTCCGGGCCGAGGACGACCCGCGTCACCTCGCTGTCGCACACGATGCGGCGCAGGAGGGACGGGGGAAGCGGGCCGCGGCCGTCGACGAACTCGGCGGGGTCGACGCCGAGGGACTCGGCCCAGCTCGCGGCGGAGGAGCCGACGTCGGGGGCGCCGGCGGAGAGCAGGCGGCGGAGCTCGGTGACCGAGACGGTGACGGTCAGGTGGGGCCGCACGGCGGATCCCGACCCCACGCTCCCCGCGTCGAGGGTGACGCGTGCGAGGTCGGCGAGGGCCTGGGCGCGTCGTTGCGCAGGCGTGCGGGTCTCCCCGGCGCCGGGGCGGCCGGACACGGCGTCGAGGGCGGCGCGCAGCACCTGGCCGTGCTCCTCCGTGAGGAACCCGGCGAGGTGGTAGCCGTCCCACGTGGGCGACAGATCGACGAACTCCTTCTCGCGCGCGTGCGCGTAGCCCCGCTCGTCCGACTCCGGGTCCGTCACGTATGCGAACCGCCGGACCAGCCGGCGGAACTGCGCGGGCGTGTACCAGGAGCCGGTGGCGAGCAGGTGCTCCTCGCCGGTCGGTGGGGCGAGGGCGGCGTCCGGCGCTTCCGGGTTCTCGCCGTCTGTCGCCTCGCCGTCCGTCGCCTCGCCGTCCGTCTCGCTCGCGGTCGGCGCGGGGGCGACGAGCGCGTCGCGGCGGGCCTCGGAGGTCGGGGCGACGTCGACGATGGCGCGCAGGTGGTCGGCGCCGAGCCGACCGTCGAGCGCGGCGGCACCGGTCGCCGGGAGGAGGTCGCGCAGGGCGTGGGCCGTGCGGACGTCGCGGCGCGCGGTGGCCAGCCCGACGTTCTCCGCGCGGGCGAGCCAGTGCGCGAAGGTGCGTGACCCGTCGAGCGACCACCGGACGTCCGACTCCAGCGCGGGCAGCACGCGCCACCGGGCGGCGTCCACCCGGGTGCCGAGCGTCCTGAGCCGGCCGGATGCCTGCTCGAGGACGTCCCGGCCGACGTCGTGCAGGCCGGCCTCCTCGACGGCCGCCGCGAGCGCGGCGAGCCCGCCTTCGAGGGTGGCCAGGGCATCGAGCAGCCGGGACGCCGGTGTGGCTCTCGGCAGCGCCGGGACGGCGGGTACCGGAGCAGGGGCGGTGGTGGCGGGCATCGTCCCTCCTCGGTCGGCGCGCCGTGACACGAAGGACGCTATCGAACGGACGTTCGAACCATCTCGGGTGCCGGCGAGACCTGTGGAGGAGTCGGTCGTCCCCAGGGGGAGGGGCAGGTTCGCCGCGGCGCCACGCCGCGGTGCGTCCCCGGGGAGGGGCGTGCCGCACGTGCCCGCGTCGGCCTACAGCACGTCTGCGCCGGGCCCCGACGTCGCGCCGCCGAGCTGCTGGACGAGCGCCACCCACGACCCGGCGGCGGCATCGCGGTCGCTGACGAGCGAGACGGGCAGCGGCCACCGGACCCCGAGGTCGGGGTCGAGGTGGTGCACGGCGACGTCCTCGGCCGGGTCGTGCTCGGCGTCGATGCGGTAGCAGACGTCCGCGGTGTCGGTGAGCGTCTGGTGGCCGTGCAGGCAGCCGCGCGGCACGTACAGGACGTGGAAGTCGACGTCGTCGAGCCGGAACGCCTCCCACCGGCCGAACGTCGGCGAGCCAGGCCGGGCGTCGACGACGACGTCGTGCACGGCGCCGTGCGCGACGCGCACCAGCTTGGCCTCGCCGCCCCCCACGCGGCCGTGCAGCCCGCGCACGACGCCGCGCCGCGAGCGGGACTGGCTGTCCTGCACGAACGCCGCCGGGTCGAGGCCGGCGCGCTCGGCGGTGGCGGTGTCGAACGTGCGCGTGAACAGCCCGCGCTCGTCGCGGTGCGGGGTGGGGGCGAGGATCAGCACCCCGTCGAGGGTGGTGGGCAGCACCTGCATGTCCACACGCTACGAAAGCGGGCGCGACCCGGTCGGGTGAAGTCGGCCGGGGGCCCGGATGAAAAGGCCCGCGGGGCCTTCAACGCCGCCGGGACGCGCCGCAGACTGGCGGCGGGGCCGGCCCCCTGCCGGCCCCACCAGGCTTACGACCCACCTCCCGACACCCGGGGGCACCATGACACAGCTGGCGCAGCACGCTTCGCAGCCCGACCAGATGCAGCCCGACCCGACGCAGCCCGGGGAGCCCGTCCGGTCCTTCGAGCGGTCCACGGCCGCGCAGGCCCGGCTGCACCGTCTCGTGCCGGGCGGCGCGCACACCTACGCCCGCGGGGCGGACCAGTACCCCGAGGGCATGGCCCCGGTGCTGGCGCGGGGCGCGGGCGCGCACGTGTGGGACGTGGACGGCAACGAGTACGTCGAGTACGGGATGGGGCTGCGCAGCGTCACGCTCGGCCACGGCTTCCGGCCCGTGGTGGACGCCGTGACGGCGGCGATCGCCGACGGCGTGAGCTTCTCCCGGCCCAGCCGGTGGGAGCTGGAGGCCGCCGAGGCGTTCTGCGCGCAGGTGCCGGGCGCCGACATGGTGAAGTTCGCGAAGAACGGCTCCGACGTCACGACCGCGGCCGTCCGGCTGGCGCGCGCCGCCACGGGCCGCGACCTGGTCGCCGTCTGCGCGGACCACCCGTTCTTCTCCACCGACGACTGGTTCATCGGCACGACCCCGATGGACGCCGGGATCCCGCGGGCGATCAGCGACCTCACGGTCCGCTTCCCGTACGGCGACCTGGCCGCCGTGGAGGCGCTGCTCTCCGCGCACGAGGGCCGGGTCGCCGCCGTCGTCCTCGAGGCCGCGACCGCGCACGCGAGCCCCCCGCCCGGCTATCTGGAGGGGCTGCGCGCCCTGTGCGACCGCACCGGGACGGTGCTCGTGTTCGACGAGATCATCACCGGGATGCGGTGGTCCGCCGGCGGCGCGCAGACCGTGTACGGCGTCGTGCCGGACCTGTCGACGTGGGGCAAGGCGCTCGGCAACGGGTTCGCCGTCTCGGCGCTCGCGGGCCGGCGGGAGCTCATGGAGCTCGGGGGGCTGGCGACGGACGCGCGCCGCGTCTTCCTGCTCTCCACCACCCACGGCGCGGAGACGGCGGGTCTCGCGGCGTGGCTGGCGGTGCACCGCGAGTACGCCGCGCGCGATGTGCCCGGCGTGATGGCCACCCAGGGCGAGCGGCTGCGCGCCGGGGTGCAGCAGGTGGTGGACGCCGCCGGGCTGACCGGCTGGGTGACGGTGTCCGGGCATCCGGCGTGCCTGGTCTTCGGCACCCGCGACCACGACGGCGCGCCCTCGCAGGCGTATCGCACCCTGTTCCTCGCCGAGCTGCTGCGCCGGGGCGTGCTGGCGCAGTCGTTCGTGATCTCCGCCGCGCACACCGACGCGGACGTGGACCGGACGGTCGAGGCCGTCGCCGGGGCGCTGCCCGTCTACGCCGCCGCCCTGGACGCGGGCGGCACCGAGGGCTTCCTCGTCGGCCGGCCCGTCGCCCCCGCGCTGCGGGAGCGGGCCGCGCCGCGCCGTGTCCGTCAGACGCCCGACGACGGGCAGGCCCTGGGAGGGACGTCATGAAGGTCGTGCTGTTCTGCGGCGGGCTGGGGATGCGGATGCGGTCCGGCCCCGACTCGCTGCCCAAGCCGATGATGCCGATCGGGTCGCGACCCGTCCTGTGGCACATCATGAAGTACTACGCGCACTACGGGCACACGGAGTTCGTGCTCGCGCTGGGGCACGGCGCGAACGCCGTGAAGGACTACTTCCTCCACTACTCGGAGACGCACTCCAACGACTTCGTGCTCACCAAGGGCGGTGAGCACGTCGAGCTGCTCAGCAGCGACATCAGCGAGTGGCGCATCACGTTCGTCGACACGGGGATCGACACGGCGATCGGCGAGCGGCTGCGGCGCGTGCGGCGGTTCCTCGACGACGACGAGGTGTTCCTCGCCAACTACGGCGACGTGCTCACGGACGCCCCGATGGACCGGATCGTCGACGACTTCCTCGCCACGGACGCCGTCGGGTCGCTCATGGCGGTGGCCCCGCAGGACTCGTTCCACGTGGTGCGGTACGACCCGGACGGCACGATGCGCGACCTGGAGCCCGTCGCCGACATGAGCATGTGCATCAACGGCGGCTACTTCGTGCTGCGGCAGGGCATCTTCGACTACCTCGGCGAGGGCGAGGACCTCGTCATGGACGCCTGCGTGCGCGCCGCTCGCGCCGGCCGCTTCCGCGTGCACCCGCACACCGGGTTCTGGGCGCCGATGGACACGCTCAAGGAGCGCTCCGCGCTGGAGGAGATGAACCGCGTGGGCGACCGGCCTTGGGCGGTGTGGGACCGCGGCGCGCGCCCCGCGCCGCGGCGCGTGCCCGAGGTCGAGGTCGGCGAGGTCGTGGGTCCGGCTCGTGCCGGCGCGTGAGGTCCCGGTGCCTGAGCCCCCGGTGCGTGAGGTGAAGGTGCACGTCGGGCTGCTGGGCGAGTTCGGGGTCCACAACTTCGGGAACGAGGCGTCGCTCGCCGCGATGCTGGGCGTGCTCCGTGCCGACGACCGGCTGGTCCCGGTGGTGGTCGCCGACCGCTGCGAGGCGGTGACGGCGGAGCACGGCGTGGCGGCCGTGCCGTTGCACCATCCCGGTGTCCGTCGCGGGGGAGCGGGCGGCCTGCTCGGCAAGCTGGCCGACGCGCGCCGCGCGTGGCGCACGGTCGGCGACCTGGACGCCGTGGTCGTGCCCGGCACCGGGATCTTCGAGGGGCTGGCGATCGCCCCCGGGGGGATCCCGCTCACCCTCTTCTGGTACGCGCTCGCCGCCCGCCTCCGACGACGGCCGTTCCTCGCCCTGTCGGTCGGGGTCGACGCCGCCTTCCACCCCGTGACGGCGCGACTGTTCCGCTGGACGCTCTCCGCCGCGACCCTCGTGACGGTGCGCGACGACGGGTCGGCGCGCGCCGCACGCCGGCTGGGGGTGCGACGCCCCCTCGACGTGGTGCCCGATCTCGTCCTCGGGCTCCCGGCCCACGGCGCCCCCCGCCGTGAGCGTCCGCGCGTCGTCGTGGGAGTCATCGACTACCGGGGCCTCGGGACGGCGGAGGGGGAGGCGGACCGCGCCGCCTACGTCGCGCGGATGGTGCGGGTCGTCCAGCGGGTGGTGGCGTCCGGCGCCGACGTCGTCGTGCTCGGTGGCGCGCTGCCGGACGCGCCGACCGCCCGCGAGGTCGCCGCCCGTGCGGCGTCGGCCGGCCCCGGCAACGTCGAGGCCGTGGAGGCGGGGTCGCTGGCGGACGTGGCGCGGGAGACGGCCGGGTCACGGGTCGTCGCGGCGGCCCGGTACCACCACCTCGTGACGGCGCTGCGGCTGGGGGTCCCGGCCGTGTCGCTCGGCTACGGCGCGAAGCAGGGACGGCTGCTCGAGCAGTTCGGCCAGGGGGACCAGGTGCACACGGTCGACGGCTTCGACCCGGACGAGGTGGCGGACCAGGTGCTCGCCCTGCTGCGGGAGCCCGCGCCGGACACGAGGCCGGTGCTCGCGGACGCGGCCCGGCGGCTGGCGGCCCAGGAGGAGCGGCTCCGCGACGTCCTCGCCTCGACGCTTCCCGGAGCCGCCGCCGGCAGCCCGCACGAGTGGTCGGGGGCCGCCCGATGATCGGCCTCGCGCTGCCCGACGGCCCGCTGCGGGTGGTGTGCCTCGCCGCGCACCCGGACGACGTCGAGATCGCCTGCGGCGGCACGCTCCTGGCGCTCGCGGCGCGGGGTGGTGTCGAGGCGGCGTACCTCACGCTCACCGGCGACCTGTCCCGCCAGGACGAGGCGCGCACCGCCGCCGAGGCGTTCCTCCCCGGCGCGACGAGCGTGTTCGGCGGGCTGCCGGACGGGCGCCTGCCGGACCGGTGGGGTGAGGCGCGGGCCGTGCTGCACGAGCACGCCGAGCGGGTCCCGGCACCGGACCTGGTGCTGGCGCCGCGGCCCGACGACGCGCACCAGGACCACCGGCTGGTGGGGACGATGGCTCCGACCGTCTGGCGCGACGCCCTCGTGCTGCACTACGAGATCCCCAAGTGGGACGGCGACATGGGTCGCCCGTCGACCTACGTGCCGGTCCCCGACGCGCTGGCGCGGCGCAAGGTCGAGCTGCTCGACGCCTGCTACGCCTCCCAGAAGGCTCACGACTGGTGGGACCACGAGGTGTTCCTCGGGCTCCTGCGCCTGCGTGGGATGGAGTGCCGCAGCCGCTACGCCGAGGCGTACACCGTGACCAAGAGCGTGCTGTCGCTCGGCCGGGGGACACCGTGACGCGGGGCGCGCCGGCCCCGGTGCTGTCCTTCGGGCTGCCGGTGTACAACGGCGAACGGTTCCTCGAGGGAGCCCTCCAGGCCCTGCTCGCGCAGGACCTGGAGGACCTCGAGGTCGTCGTCTCCGACAACGGCTCGACCGACGGCACCCAGGAGATCTGCCGGGCCGTCGCCGCGGCCGACCCCCGCGTGCGGTACCTCCGCGCCGAGACGAACCACGGTGGGACGTGGAACTACCGGCGCGTCCTCGAACGGTCCGCGGCCCCCCTGTTCAGCTGGGCGGCCGTGGACGATCTCTGGCTCCCCACGTTCGCCTCCTCGTGCGTGCGGGCCCTCGACGAGCGCCCCGACGCCGTGCTGGCGATGACGCGGGCCCGGCTGGTCGACGGCGACGGCACGGTCACCGACGGCCTCGGGGACGCGGACCTCGGGTTGGACGCCGACGCCGCGCACGAGCGGCTGCGCCGGTTGTTCCGGTCGCAGGCGTCGCACGTCATGTACGGCGTGATCCGGCGCTCGGCGCTCGCCCGTGCGCGCCCTCTGCGCCCGATGGTGGGCGACGACATCGTGCTGCTGACCGAGCTGCTCTGTCAGGGGCCGGCCGTCGTCGTCGACGACCGGGCGTTCCTGCAGCGGCGGGTGCCCGAGCAGCTCTCGCTGCAGGGCCAGGAGCAGGTGAAGTGGCACGCGCCGTCCGCGCGGGTCCGCTTCGCCTTCCCGCAGACGCGGCTCAACCTCGAGCTGTACCGGGCCGTCGCGACGACGCGACTCCCGCTCCGGGAGAAGGCGCGGTGCTGGACGCAGATCGTGCCGGGCTGGGTGCTGCCGAGGTGGCGGGGGATGGCCCGCGACGTCGCGACCGCCGCCGGCTTCGCGGGCTGAGCGGACGGCGTCGTGGCGCGGGAGACGTCGCACGGGCGGAGACGCCGGGTCGTCGCCGTCGTGGCGACGACGGCCGTCGTCGCGCTCGCGGTCGCCGGTGCCGCGTGGTGGTGGGACCGGGAGCACCAGGGGCAGGCGAGCCGGATCGGTGGCACGGCCGGGCCGGTCGCCGCGGAGCTGCCCGCGACGCCGCCGACGGCGCCCGAGACGCCGGACGGGGCACACCTCGTCACGGGCGTCGGACCGGACGGGCGGTACTTCGTCGACCAGGACGGGGCGCCGGTCCTGGTGCGCGGCGACTCGCCCTGGTCGCTGCTGGTCGACCTGTCGCCCGAGGAGGCGCTGACCTACCTGGACGACCGGCAGGGGCGCGCGGTCAACGCCCTGATCGTCTCGCTGCTGGGCGCGACGGCCAACGGCGGGCCGTCCGACGACGGCGCGACCGCGGACGGTCTGCTCCCGTTCGTGGACGGTGACGTCCTGTCCTGGGTGCCGGAGTACTGGGACCGGGCCCACGCGACCCTCGCCGCCGCGGCGGAGCGCGGCATGTCGGTGTTCCTCTACCCGGTGGACGGCTGGACGGTGGGTCGCGCGTTCTCGCCGTCCTCGCAGCAGGAGTGCCGTATCTACGGCGAGCGGGTGGGCACGTGGGCAGCCGACCTGCCCGGCGTCGTCTGGATGACGGGCGGGGACTACTTCCCCGCGGCGGACGACCCGGCGGCCGGCAGCGACGTCGACCGGTGCTTCGACCAGGTGGTCCAGGGCATCCGCGACACGGGAGACCACCGGCCGTTCTCGATCCAGCTGGGCTACCCGCGCTCCGTCACCACCGACGACCCGTACTGGGCCTCCCGGGTGGACTTCACCTTCGTCTACTCCTACCCGCCCGCCTACGACGCCGTCCGGCAGGCCTACGACCGCGAGCCCGCCGTCCCCGCGCTCTTCGCCGAGGGCGGCTACGAGGGCGAGAACAACGACGGCGGGCCGCCGACGAGCCCCGAGTCGCTGCGGCGTCAGGCCGCGTGGGCCCTGACGTCGGGTTCGCCGGGGGACTTCTACGGCAGCGACGACTGGGAGTTCCTCGACGGTTGGCAGGGCCGCCTCGACGCGCCGGGCCTCCGACAGGTCGGCGTGGTGCGGGACGTGGTCGAGGCGCTCCCCTGGTGGGAGCTGCACCCCTCCGACGACCTCGTCGTCTCCGGCGCAGGGGCGGCGCGGACCGGCGACACGACGGACGTCCTCGACGGCAACCGCGCGACGGCGGCGGCCACGGCAGACGGTCGCGCCGCCGTCGTCTACGTCCCGACGGAGCGTGTGCTCGGGCTCGACCTGGCGGTGCTCGCCTCCGCGGGGAGGGCGCGCTGGGTGGACCCGTCGTCCGGGGCGGCGACCCCTGTGGCGCTGACCGAGCGGATGCGCACCCCGGGGCGGAACGCCGACGGCGCGGGCGACTGGCTGCTGGTGATCGGACCGGGCTGACGCCGGCTCTCAGGTCGCGGGCATCCCCGCCGGCCTGACGGACGTCAGGCCGAGGTCGCTGAGGACGACGTCGAGGGTCCGCCGCGCCGCACGCCAGTCGTGCGCCCGCGCGTGTCGCAGGCCGCGTTCACGGGTCGTGGCCAGGAACACGCTGTCGTCGGCGAGCCCCTCCAGGGCCGCGGCCAGGGCGTCGGGGGACCCGGGCGGCACCAGCACCCCGGCGTCGCCGGCCGCCTCGGGGATGCCTCCGGTCCGTGCGGCGACGACGGCGGCGCCGGACGCCATCCCTTCCAGCACGGTGAGGGCGAACGGCTCGGCCCACCGGGAGGGCACCACCACGACGTCGGCGGCGCGCATCAGGGCGGCCACCTCGTCTCGGGGCCGGAACGGGAGCCAGCGCACGGCGTCGCCGAGCGGCCGGGCGGCGGCCCGCAGCTCGCGCTCGTACCGGGTGAGGGGCGCGCCGGGGGCGAAGTGCGGCGTGCCGACGACGGTGGCGACCACGTCCGGCCGGCGGAGCCGGAGCAGGGCGTCCACGAGGACGTCCGGCCCCTTGTCGGGCACGGTGCGCCCGACGAACACGACCCGCAGCCGCTCCCCGGCGACCCGTTCGGCGTCACCGGGACGGAAGAGCGCGGTGTCGACCCCGTTGTGCACCACTCGAACGCGGTCACGCAGGCGCGGCGGCAGGCGGTCCGCGGTCCGCTCGGCGACGTAGCCGCTGACGCAGACGACGGCGCCCGCGGGGTCGAGCACCCGGGCCGCCTCCCGCGGGGAGTACGTGCGCAGCAGCTCGTTGTGCGCGTAGAGCACGGCAGCGTGCCGGTCGACGTCCACGAGCGGGACGAGCTGGGGGAGGTTGTGGCCGAGGACCACGGAGGCGGGCCACCGCGCCTGGTCCGCGAGCGCGGCGGCGAGCGGCCGCCGGGCGCCGGTCCGGGGCAGGCCAAGGCGCGCCGCCGCGGCGTCGCGGTAGCGGTCGGCGCGCTGCTGCGGCACGGGGTCGTACTCGACGACGTCGGCGCTCGGGTAGCGGTCGGGGTAGGTGCCGCGCGCGACGGCGACGACCGACCGCGGGGCTCCGGGCGGGGTCGCGGACGCGAGGCCGTGCACGACCGAGGGCAGGGCGCTCCCGGTCGAGGGGGAGAAGTGGTCGCCGGGCGTGATCACGTGCAGGTGGCTCCCGGCCGGGACTCCGATGGCCATGCCGTCGAGCCTAGGTCGGGGGCGGCGTCCTCCCGGGGGTGAAACGTGCTCGCGCCCGGCTGAAAAACCGCTCCGGCCCTCGGAATGCCGGCGGTCGTCGGAAACGATGGCCGGTGTGACAGCACACGTCGTCCTCGTCCGCGCCGACCGTCCGGCGGCGGCCCGGTGCGTGCGATGAGCACGGACGAGAGGTCCGCCCCACCGGCGCCGGTACCGAGCGCGGACGCGCCCGGCGAGGCCATGACGCGCGGCGAGCTCCAGGACCGGGCGATCCGGGGCGCCCTGTGGACGTTGGTGCACGTCGCCGTGATGCTGCCGCTGGCGTTCGCCGTCAACATCGTCGTCGCGCGAGTCCTCGGTGTCGTCGACTACGGGCGCCTCGCGTACCTCTCGACCGTGCTCGCGCTCGTCCTCACGACCATCGACCTGGGCGTCGGGACCGGCCTCGTCCAGTTCGGGTCGAAGGCGCACGCCGCCGGCCGGTTCGCCGAGGTGCGGCACATGCTCCAGGCGGCGCAGGGCTACAAGATGCTCGTGGGCGTGCCCGTGGTGGGCACGGCGGTGCTGCTGCTCATCGACGCCGATCCTGTGCTCACGGTGATCGCCCTCGTCTTCGGCGTGCTGGTGCCCCTGACGTTCTCCGGGGCGGGCGACGCGCTCGCCATCGAGAACAAGACGGCGCAGAACGCGCAGGCGGCGATGGTCGTCAACCTCGTCGCGCAGGTCCTGGTGGTGGTCGCGGCCACGACGGTGGGCACGGCCGACGCCATCTGGGCGGTGCGCCTCGTCGCGGCCGGCCTGGGCGCGGTGGCCTACCTGTACTTCGTGGCGCCCCTGTACCGCAGGGTCCTGCTGCGCCCGCGTCTGCGCCGGTTTCCGCCGGGCTTCTGGGCGTTCGCGCTGCCGGCCGGCGCGGCCGGCCTGGTCGAGGCGTTCGTCTCGTCGCGCAGCGAGGTGCTGGTGCTGACCTGGATGTCGGAGCCGGAGGCCGCCGGAGTGTTCGCCCTCGCGATCGGGCTCGGCGTCCACCTGTTCGCCCCGGCGCAGTCGCTGCTGGGGCCGCTCGTGCCGGCGATCTCGGGGCTGCGCGAGGTGGACCACGAGGCGGTGGCGCGCGCGCTGGGCCGCGCGCTGCGCGCATCCTCGACCGCGACGGCGGGCGTGGTGGCGGCGGCGACCCCGGCGTTCGCGCTGCTCGTCCCGACGATCTACGGTGCCGAGTTCTCCGCCGTGCCCCCGGTGCTCGTCGTCCTGAGCGTGGCCGGCGGCCTGCTGGTGATGGCCGGACCGCTCAAGGCGTTCCTCATGGCACGGCTCAAGGGCACCTGGCTGCTGTGGGCGAACCTCGCCTGCCTGGTGGTCGACGTCGGGCTGACGGTGGCGCTGATCCGGCCGCTCGGGGTCTGGGCCGCGGTGCTCGGCAACGCGACGGCGGCGGTGCTGCTCTTCGGCGGCCTGCTGGTCCTCGAGGCGCGGTCGCTGGACCTGCCGGTCCGGCGGGCGCTGGCCATGGTCCAGCCGTTCGTGCTCGGCGCCGCGATCTCGGTCCTGACGTGGTGGGGCGTCGACGAGGTCGGGGCGCCCCCGGTGCCGTCGGCGGTCGTGGCCGCCGTGCTGGGCCTCGGGCTGTTCGTGGGCGCGGTACGGCTCACCCGGTCGGGCCTCACGCCCGCCGATGCCGACGCGGTGGCCCGGTCCGTGCCGGCGCGGGTGCGCGCCGTGGCCGTGCCGCTGCTCAAGGTCGTCTCCGCGAGCCGGGCATGACGTCGAACGAGAGGGACGAAACGTTGGAAGCCAGGGCCGTCGCCTTCTACCTGCCGCAGTTCCACCCGATCCCCGAGAACGACGCGTGGTGGGGCCCGGGGTTCACCGAGTGGACCAACGTGGCGCGGGCGCGCCGCCTGTACCCGGGGCACCGGCAGCCGCTGGTGCCCGCCGACCTCGGCTTCTACGACCTCCGGCTGCCGGAGGCGCGGGCCGCGCAGTCGGAGCTGGCCGCGCAGTACGGGGTGGAGGCGTTCGCGTACTGGCACTACTGGTTCGGCAACGGGCGCCGCATCCTGGAGCGCCCGTTCGCCGAGGTGCTGGCCTCCGGCGCGCCCGACGTGTCGTTCTGCCTGGCGTGGGCGAACCAGACGTGGAGCGGCATCTGGCACGGCGAGGCCGACCGCATCCTGGTGCAGCAGCACTACCCGGGCGTCGAGGACCACACCGCCCACTTCGAGGCCGTGCTGCCCGCGTTCCGCGACCCGCGCTACCTGCGCGTGGGCGGGCGGCCCGTCTTCTACGTCTTCCGCCCCGAGGAGCTGCCCGACGCCGCGGACTTCGTCGACCTGTGGCAGGGCCTGGCACGTAAGGCCGGGCTCGAGGGCCTCTACCTCGTGGCGGAGATGAGCGACCTGCTCGGCGGTGGGCCCCGGTACGACCGGGTCAAGGAGGACGGGTTCGACGCCGGGGTGTACATGCGGATGCCGGCCGGGGCGTCGCGGGCGGAGCTGCTGCGGATGCGCGCCCTGCGGCGGGCGGCGGGCGGGCCCGAGGTCTTCCCCTACTCGACGGACTGGTCCGGGCAGAACCGCACCGGCGACCTGGTCCAGCCGTGCGTCTACCCCAACTGGGACAACACGCCGCGCTCCGGCCGCGGGGGCGTCGTGCTGCACGGTGCGACGCCGGAGAAGTTCGGGGAGAACGTGCGGCAGGCGGTGGCGTCGATCGCGCACCGGCCCGCCGACGAGCGCCTGCTGTGGGTCAAGTCGTGGAACGAGTGGGCGGAGGGCAACCACCTCGAGCCCGACCTCCGGCACGGCCGCGGCTGGCTCGAGGCGCTGCGGGACGGCCTGCGATGACCCCGGGCACGCCACCGGGACCCGCGCGGCCCCTGCGCATCGCGATCGTCTCCTACTACCTGCCCAGCACCAGCAAGCAGGGCATCGGCTACCAGGTGCACGAGCTCGCGACCGAGCTCGCGCGGCGCGGTCACGACGTCACGGTGCTCAGCGACTGCCCGCCGGTCGACGGGGCCGTGTACGCGCACCGGCACCTGCGGATGACGGGCTCGCTGCGCACGTTCCGGTTCGCGCTCGCGCTGCGCCGCGTGGACCTCTCGTCCTTCGACGTGCTGCACGCCTGGGGCGACGACTACTGGCTGTGGCGCCGCCGCGTGCCCCGGCACGTGCGCACGCTCGCCGGGTCGTGCTTCGAGGAGGCCCGCACCATCAGGGGCGCCAAGGAGAAGGCGCGGATGGTGCTCCTCGGGCTGTCCGAGGTGCTCGCGTCCCTCGTCGCCGACCACACCGTCGTCATCTCGCCCGAGACGCGCCGCTGGTATCCGTGGGTGCGCGACGTCGTGCCCTGCGGCACGGACGTCAGCCGGTTCCGGCCCGACGCCGCGCGGCGGGCGGACCACCCCGTGGTCCTGTTCGTCGGCTACTGGCGCGGACGCAAGCGCGGCGCGGAGCTGGCGCGCCAGTTCCAGGAGACGGTGCTGCTGAAGCACCCCGACGCGGAGCTCTGGATGGTCAGCCAGGACGTGCCCGACGACGTGGGCCCCGGGGTCCGAGCCCTGGGGCGGCTGACCGACGACGAGCTGGCGCTCGCCTTCCAGCAGGCGTGGGCGTTCTGCCTGCCGAGCGACTACGAGGGCTTCGGCATCCCGTACGTGGAGGCGATGGCGTCCGGCCTGCCGGTGGTCGCGACCCCCAACCCCGGGGCGCGATACGTGACGGACGGCGGCCGCACCGCCGTCGTCGTACCGCTGGAGGACGTCGGCACGGCGCTCGCCGAGCTCCTGGCCGACGACGCGCGGCGGGAGGAGCTCGCGGCCTCGGCGCTCGAGCGCGTCCAGGAGTTCACGCTGGAGCGCGTCGTCGACCGGTACGAGTCGCTCTACCGCGCCTGACCCCTACCCGTCGGCACGCCTGACGGCGACGGTCAGGGCAGCGGCTGCGGGGCGCAGTCGGTCAGCGCGACGCTGAACGTGGTGGGCGTGTCCGGCGTCTCGATCATGGCGCCGTCCTCATCGCCCTCGAGCTCGATCGTGTAGACGTCGCCGGGGGACAGGTACGTGGGCCGCCACGTGTCCGTGCCGCGCTTCCACTCGATCACCAGCACGTCGCCCTCGAGGACCTGGATCCGGCAGCCGTCGGCCCACGACCCCATGTAGGGGTGGATGACTTCGCCGTCGAGGTCGCGCACGGTGCGGGAGTTCGAGCCCTCTCGCGCGTTGGTGGGGTACGCGGCCCACTCCGGCCAGGCGAGCGCGCCGCCCACCCACGGCGTCCAGCCGTCGTCCGCGCACGTCGCGTAGGCGTCGCAGTGCCAGAGCGCGAGCGTCGAGTCCATCACGACGGCGTCCGCGGGGACGGTGGGCGTGGGTGTGGGAGTCGGCGTGGGGGTCGGCTCGGGGTCCGGGGTCGAGCCGTCCCCGGGGGTGTGCACGTAGGTGAACGACGAGTCGTCGTTCTGCACCGACAGCACCTGGTCGGACGGCAGGCCGGTCACCGTGTGCTGCTCGCCGGCGGACAGGCGCGCGATGCTGCGGTGCGGTCCCGTGGGCGTGCCCGCGTACAGCGTCGCGGAGCCCGTGACGACGGCGACGGTGTCGCCGTTGGCCGCGGCGGCAGGCAGGTAGACGGCCTCCGACGTCGTGTACCCGTGGCGGGTCGTGATCGCGCCGGACGTCTCGGGCCAGACGATCGCGTGGCCCGACGTCGTCTCTCCCCACGGGCAGGGCTCGCCGGTGCAGCGCCACGTGACCGGCAGGGATGCCGCGTCCTGGCCGGGCGTGGGTGTCGGGGTCGGCGTCGGCGTGGGCGTCGGCGTGGGTGTCGGGGTGGGCGTCGGCTCCGGGGTGGTGGCGTCCCCGGGGACGTGGAGGTAGCGGAACGGACCGTCGTCGTTCTGGACGGACAGCACCTCGCCCGCCGGAAGGTCGGCGACCGTGAGCTCGTCGCCCGCCGAGAGCTGGCCGATGCTCCGGTGGGGTCCGGAGGGCGTGCCCGCGTAGAGCCGGGCCGACCCGGAGACGACCGTGATGGTGTCGCCGTTCGCCGCCTCGGCGGGCAGGTAGACGGGCTCGGACGTCACATAGCCGTGCCGTGCGGTGATCGCCCCGGAGCCCGCGGGCCACGCGACGGCGTGACCGGTCGTCGACGCACCCCAGGGGCACGGGTCACCGGTGCAGGTCCAGGTGACGGGACGTGACGCGGCGCCCTCGCTCGGCTGGGGGGTCGGCTCGGTGGACGGCTCGGGCGTGGGCGTGGGCGTGGGCGTCGGTTCGGGGTCGGGCGGGGCCTCGCCCCCGGGCGTGAACGCGTAGGCGAAGGTCGCGCCGTCGTTCTGGAGGGACACGACCTCGCCGTCGGCGAGGTCGCCGACCGTGAACGCGTCGCCGGCCGACAGCGCGGCGAGGTGGCGGTGCGGGCCGTCGAGCTGGCCGGCCCACACGCCCGCCGAACCCTCGACGACGGTGATCGTGGCGTCCTCGGCCGCGTCGTCGGGCAGGTAGATGGCGTCCGACGTCGTGTAGCCGTACCGCTCCGACAGCGCGCCCGAGCCCTCGGGCCACACGGCCGCGTTCCCGGTGGTCGTCTGCCCCCAGGGGCACGGCTCGCCGGTGCAGGTCCAGGTCACCGCCCGGGACTCCGTGCGCGCGGGCGCGTCTTCGTCCTCGGCCGCGGCCGGGGAGATCGAGCCGGCGGCGAGGACGAGGGCGGGGGCCAGGAGCCGTGCCGCGCGGCGGCGTCGCGTGGTCATACGGTGACGCTATGCCGCGTCCCGCGCCCGCAGGGCGGCGACCTGGGTGAACTTGCCGTCGGCCCGGGGTGAAAGCGCTCCGGGGAACGCGGCGGAGGCCGCCGAGGCGGCAGCCCCGACGAGCAGCAGCGACCCCAGGACGTCGACGGGGCGGTGGGCGAAGGCGACCACGTTGACCACGCAGGCGACCAGCACGGCGGCGACCGCCACCTCGCGCACGACGACGTGCCCGGCCCTGGCACGGCCGGGCCAGAGGACGACGAGCGCGATGGCGAGTGCCGCCGTCGCCGCGACGTGCGTGCTCGGGAACGTGTTGTACGGGTAACCGAGCGCCACCTCGTGCACGGGGCGCGGCAGGACGGCGCCGCGCAGCACGAGGGCGAGGACCGCCGCGGCGGCGAGCGCCAGGCAGGCTGCCAGGGCCCGCCATCGCCGGTCGCGGACCGCGCGGACGGCGAGCGCCGCGACGACGACGCCGAGCCCCAGCACCAGGACCTCACGGGCGACGGCCGCGACGGGGTGCAGCATCGCGCCCGCGCCGGTCAGGACGCTGAACGCCACCGCGTCGACCCACTGTCCCCACGGCGCGACGACGCCGGCGCCGTACAGCAGCACGAAGCCTGCGGCCAGCGCCGCGGCCCGCGCGGCGTGGTCGCGGCGTCCCCGCTCCCGGCGTGACATGCCATCGATGGTTCTCGCTCGCGTGCGGCCCGGTCGAGGGCACGGGCGGATGAAGTTCGAGCGGGCGGGCAGGCGCGCCGGGCGCACTTTCACCCCGGTACGGGCCCTGTTCACCCGGTGCAGACGGTCTCCACGCCCCTCCTGCTGATTAGCGTGGTGGCGTCCCAGAAGGGGAGTGCCGCCGGGGGACGGCGCTGACTCGGCGCACAGAAACGGTGAGCAAAATGCCTCGAGCACTGATTACCGGGATCACCGGCCAGGACGGTCTCTACCTCTCCGAGCTCTTGCTCTCGAAGGGCTACGAGGTCTGGGGTCTGATCCGCGGGCAGAACAACCCGAAGCTCGACCTCGTGCGGCGCACCGTGCCGGACGTGCGGCTCGTGACCGGCGACCTGACGGACCTGTCGTCGCTGCTGCGGGCGCTGGACGCGGCGCGGCCCGACGAGGTCTACAACCTCGGCGCGATCTCCTACGTCGCCTACTCGTGGGAGAACGCGACGCTCACCAGCGAGGTGACCGGTAAGGGCGTGCTCAACATGCTCGAGGCGGTGCGGCTGCACGCGGGCGACGACCCCGCCGCCGTGCGGTTCTACCAGGCGTCGAGCTCGGAGATGTTCGGCAAGGTGCAGGAGGTGCCGCAGCGCGAGTCGACCCTCCTGTGGCCCCGGTCGCCCTACGGCGTCGCGAAGGTGTTCGGGCACTACATGACGATCAACTACCGCGAGTCGTACGGGCTGCACGCCTCCAGCGGCATCCTGTTCAACCACGAGTCGCCGCGCCGCGGGCCCGAGTTCGTCACCCGCAAGGTGTCGCAGGCCGTGGCGCGGATCAAGCTCGGCCTGCAGGACTCGCTCACCCTGGGCAACCTCGACGCCCGCCGCGACTGGGGGTTCGCCGGCGACTACGTCGACGCGATGTGGCGGATGCTCCAGCAGCCGCAGGCGGACGACTACGTGGTCGCGACCGGCCGGACCCACTCCATCCGCGACCTGCTCGACGCGGCCTTCGGGTGCGTGGGCGTCGAGGACTGGTCGGGCTACGTCACGCAGGACCCGCGCTTCATGCGGCCGGCGGAGGTCGACCTCCTCATCGGGGACCCGTCCAAGGCCCGTGACGTGCTGGGCTGGGAGCCGCGCGTCGACTTCGAACGGCTGGTCGCGATGATGGTCGAGAACGACCTGGACGAGCAGGCGGAGCTGGCCGGGATGCGCCCGTGACGGTCGCCCTCGTCACCGGTGTCGCGGGCCAGGACGGGTCGTACCTCGCCGAGCGGCTCGCCGCCGAGGGGGCCGAGGTGCACGGGCTGGTCCGCGCCGGCGAGCGCACCGTCGGGCTGCCCGCCGGGGTCCGTCTCCACCAGGGCGACCTGCGCGACGCCGAGGGGCTCGCGGAGCTCGTGCGCCGCACGGGTCCGGACGAGATCTACAACCTGGGCGGGATCAGCTCGGTCGCGTACTCGTGGCGGCACCCCGTCGAGACGGGCGCCGTGTCGGGGCTCGGCGCGGTGGCCCTCTACGACGCGGCGTGGCGCCTCCAGGAGGACACGGGGCGGCCCGTCCGGGTGCTCCAGGCCTCGAGCGCGGAGATCTTCGGCACGCCCGACCGCGCGCCGCAGGACGAGGGCACGACGGTGCGGCCGTCGTCGCCCTACGGCGCCGCCAAGGCGTACGCCCACCAGATGGCCGCGGTGTTCCGGCTCCGAGGGCTCGGCGTCTCCACGTGCGTGCTCTACAACCACGAGTCGCCGCGCCGCCCGGAGACGTTCGTGACCCGCAAGATCACCGCCGCCGCGGCCCGGATCGCGCACCGCGGCTCCGGCACCCTGGCGCTCGGCAACCTCGACGCGCGTCGTGACTGGGGCTGGGCGCCGGACTACGTCGACGCGATGGTGCGGTCGGTCCGGCACCCGGTCGCGGACGACTTCGTCGTGGCGTCCGGGACCACCCGGTCGGTGGCCGACTTCGTGGCCGTCGCGTTCGCGGCGGCGGGCGTCGACGACTGGGAGCCGCACGTCACGGTCGACCCGAGGTTCGTCCGCCCGGCCGACCCGGCGGAGCAGGTGGGGGACGCCCGCAGGGCCCGCACGGTGCTCGGCTGGGGCGGCACGCTCGCGTTCGAGGAGATCGTCGGCCGCATGGTGCGGCACGACCTCGCCCTGCTCACGGCCTGACCGCGCTCACTCCTCGACGAGCAGGCCGCGGTCGCGGAGCGCGTCCACGAAGGCCTCGGCGTCGCGCCGCGCGACGTCGGCGGGGATGTCGTACTCGACGGCGAGCGCGTCCGCGAGGTCGCCGGTGGTGCGGTCCTCCTGCAGCAGCTTCGCCGTGAAGGCGCCGGAGCCGTTGGTCGTGAGGTACGTGGACGACGCGAGGTCGAGGATGACCAGCTCGCCGTCGATCTCCTGCCAGGTGACGCCGTCCTCGCGCAGCCTCATCGCCGTGCCTCTCGTCGCGGTTCTCCGGTCGTGCCGCCCCGAGGATAGGCCGATCCAGGGCCCGGGGTGGGGGCGGGACGGAGGTTTCACCCGGCGTCGGGTGAAAGGCGTCCGGGTGCGGGGTGACTTCGGCCCGAAGTCCTTGACCGGTCGTTGCTCGCGGCGCGACGTTGGGCGCGTCCTGCACGAACGAGGAGAGGGGAGTGCTCCGATGTACGAAGCACCGCGCATCACCGAGGTGGGCTCGGTCAAGGACGTCACGCTCGAGCAGCAGTTCGCCTTCGACTACGACGGCGACCTGTTCCACAAGGGCAAGGCGTCCTGAACCCACTCAGGGACAGGGTGCCGGTCGTTCCGACGTCGGAACGGCCGGCACCTCCGGTGTCCTCCGAGCCCTCCCCGCAGCGTCCCCCCGAGCAGCCTGGAACGACGATGACGTCCTTCTACCGCCCGACGGCCTTCGAGGTCGCCGCGTGCTGGCTGCCCGGGCTGGTGCCCGACCCCGTGCCGACGACGCCCCGCGAGGTCGGGAGGCCGCTGGAGGCGATCAAGTCGTCCGTGCGGCGCGCCTCCGGCGGGCGCCCGGTGGCCGTCACCTTCTCGGGCGGTCGGGACTCGTCCGCCGTGCTCGCCGTCGCGACTGCCGTCGCCCGCGAGGACGGGAACCCCGACCCGGTGCCCGTGACGTTCCGCTACCCCGGGGTCGCGGAGGCGGACGAGTCCGCGTGGCAGGAGTCGGTCGTGCGGCACCTCGGGCTCTCCACGTGGCGGCGGATCGACGTCGGAGGCGAGAACGACCTGCTGGGCGACGCGGCGCGGGAGAGCCTGGTGCGCCGGGGGCTGCTCTTCCCCGCCACCATGCACGTGAAGGACGCGATGCTGCGCGAGCTGCGAGGGCATGTGGTGCTGACGGGGGAGGGCGGCGACGAGGTGCTCGGCGACCGCCGCTCCCGGGCTCTGCTGAGGGTCGCGCGCGGCCGGGGGAGGGCGGGGACCCCCCGCCGGGCCGCCCTGGACTCGCTGCTGCCCGCGCGGCGGTGGCGCGAGCGCACCGCCGCGGCGCGCAGCACGGCGGCGCTCACCTGGCTCGGGCGCGAGACGACGGCTCGGCTCGCCGACGAGATCGCGCGCGACGCCGCGGCCGAGCCGCTGTCGTACGCACGCGGCCTGCGCTGGCTGCGCCGGAGGCGCGCGAGCCGGGTCTTCCTGGACACGTTCGGTCAGGTGGCCGCCGACCACGACGTCGTGCTCGCCCACCCGCTGCTGGACGACGACTTCCTCGGGGCGCTCGGCGCGGCTCACCCGTGGGGCTTCCCCGACCGCACCGCGGGCATGCGCGCCGTCTTCGGCACGCTGCTGCCGGACGCCGTGTGCGCCCGGTCCGACAAGGCGTCGTTCAACCGCGCGTACCTGGGCAGCGCGACGCGCGACTTCGCCCGCCGGTGGGGCGGGGACGGCGTCGACGCCGCGCTGGTCGACGTCGACGGGCTCCGCGCCGCGTGGCTGTCCGGCTTCCCGCCCGGTCCGACGAGCCTGCTGCTGCAGCAGGCGTGGCTGGCGTCCGTCGGGGCGGAGCCGGTCCGGTGACCCCGTCCGGGGTGTGGCGCCGGGTGAGCGCCGTCCCGCTGGCGCTCCGGCTCCTGGGCGCCCTGCTGCTGCTCGAGCGCCGGCTGCGGCGGTGGGACGTGGCGCGCGTCGCCCGGCGGTACGACCTCACCCTGCTGGCGTCCGCCGAGCCTGCGTCCGGCGACCTCGACCCCGGCGTGCTGGACGACGCGGAACGGCGGCGGCTCCGCGTCCTGCGGCGGGTGCTGCGGCTGCCCGGCGTGAACGGCACCTGCCTGCGCTCGGCGATCCTCGCCGGCCGGCTGCTGCGCCACCGTCGTCCCGCGCTCGTGCTGGGCGTCGCCAAGGCGGGTGGCGTCGTGCGGGCGCACGCCTGGCTGCGCATCGACGACAAGGACCTCGACCTGGACCGCGGCACGGGCTTCCGGCCGCTCGCGGTCCCCACCCAGGGAGCGTGACATGGACCGCCAGCTGCTGTACGGCCTGATCGTGGAGGCGCCCTTCGACCTGCACCAGGACCGGGCGGAGGAGGGCGCGGCCCGGGCCGACGTCGTGGTCGCCGCAGGCCCGGGCACCGACCAGCGCACCGCCCCCGACGGGCGGCCGGTCCTGCACCACGAGCTGGCCGGGGACCCCTGGTACACGGCCTGGGACCTGGGCGCCGACGGCTACCTGCTCCGGTTCCACGAGGCGTGCGACTTCGAGGTGTCGGCCGACCTGCGCCACGTCGTGCTGCGGGAGGCGGACGGCGTCGACCCCGGGCTGAGCCGGGTGCTCACCACCGGCGGGATGCTCGCGTTCCAGCTGTACCTGCGCGGCGAGGCGGTGCTGCACGCGAGCGCGGTGGAGGACGACGACGGCGTGGTGGCGTTCGTCGGTTACTCGGGCATGGGCAAGTCGACGATGGCGACCTTGCTGTGCGCGGAGGGGGCCGCCCTCGTCACCGACGACGTGCTGCGCCTGGACCGCGGCGACGACGGCTTCGCGGCCCGGCTGGGTGCCACGGAGGTGCGGCTGCGCAAGGGTGCCGACACGCTGGCCGAGCGGTTCGCCGCGCGGGTGCCCGGGCGCCGCGTGAGCGCCGACGCCCGCCACGTGCTGCAGCTCGGCGCCGGAGCGCGCGACCGCCGCCCGCTGCGCGCGATCGTCGTGCCGCAGCCCGACCGTGCCGGCGGGGAGCTCGTCGTGCGCCGACGGACCGGCACCGCGGCGCTCTTCGAGCTGTTGCACTACCCGCGGCTGCACGGCTGGCTGGACGAGCGCGTGCAGAGCGCCCACCTGCGCCACCTCGCCGACGTCGCCCGCACCGTCCCCGTGCTGGTGGCGGACGTCCCGTGGGGGCCGCCGTTCGCGCCGGGGCTGGGCGCTCAGGTCCTCCGGTCGGTGGGCGAGGCCTCGGCGCGCCCGTTGGTCGGGGCCGACGCGGCGTCCAGGTAGGACCGGGCCTGGACCGTGAACATCTCCGCGTAGGCGCCGTCGAGGGCCATCAGCTCGTCGTGCGAGCCCTGCTCGACCACCGCGCCGTCGTCGAGCACGACGATGCGGTCCGCCGAGCGCACGGTGGAGAAGCGGTGCGACACGAAGAGCGCGGTCCGCCCGTCGAGCGTGGCCCGCAGCGACGAGAACAGGTCGTGCTCCGCGAGCGGGTCCATCGCGGCGGTCGGCTCGTCGAGGATGACGAGCGCCGCGTCCCGGTAGAAGGCCCGGGCGATCGCGACCCGCTGCCACTGGCCGCCGGAGAGCTCCGTGCCGCCGGGGAACATGCGCGACAGCCGCGACTCGTAGCCGTCGGGCAGGCCGGCGAGCGCGGCGTCCACGCCGGCGACCCGGGCCGCACGCCGTACCCGCTCGTGGTCGACCGGGACGTCGGGTCGGCCGAGGGCGATGTTCCACGTGGCCGTGTACGCGTAGTGGACGAAGTCCTGGAAGATCACCGCCACCTGGGGGCGCACGGCCGCGCCCCGCATCCCGAACAGCGGCCGGTCGCCCCACAGGACGGTGCCCGACGTCGGCTCGTACAGGCCGCCGAGGAGCTTGGCGAGGGTGGTCTTGCCGGAGCCGTTGGCGCCCACCAGGGCCACGACCTCGCCGGGGCGCAGCGCGAGGTCCACGTCGCGCAGCGCCGGTCGCCGCGAGCCCGGGTAGGTGAAGGAGACACCACGGGCGAAGACGCCCGGGAAGGCGGCCGGCGGCTCCTCGCTCCCGGTGGCCGCGCGCGCCGCGGCCCGCCCGTCGGTGAGGAACGCGTGCACGTCGTCGAGGAACAGCCCCGACTCGAAGATCTGCTGGACGCCGCCGAAGATGCCCTGGATCTGCCCCTGGAGCATCCGGACCGCGACCACGGCGGCCCCCGCCTCGGAGAACGTCACCTCGCCGCGCGTGATGAGCCAGGCCAGCACCAGCAGCACGCCCGCGAGCACGACGGCCGCGGCGAGGTTGCCCGCGCCGTTCGTCAGCGCCCGGCGCCGCACGTGGCGGGCGAGGTCGGCCAGGTACGTGCCGTACAGCTCGCGGTAGCGCGCCTGCAGCCACGGGGCCGACTGGAAGGCGCGGATCTCCTTGGCCTCGTCCCGGCTGCTCTGCACGTAGTTGGTGTAGATGCGCTCGCGCTCGTTGGTCGTCTGCGCCACCTTGAACGCGAACTCCAGCCTGCCCTCGCGTCGGCCCGTGACCAGCAGGGGCAGGCCGCCGAGCGCGAGCAGCGGGAGCAGCACGGGGTGCAGCGCGACCAGCGCGGCGCCCACGCCGACCGTGGCGATCGACGACCCGAGGAGGTCGAACATCCCTTGGGTGACCTGGAAGGGCCTCGAGAGCGCGTTGACGCGGACCCGCTGCAGACGGTCGTAGAAGGCAGGCGACTCGAAGTGCTCGAGCGGGACGCTCGTCGCGACCTCCTGCACGTCCTCGGCCATCAGTCGCGCCACGTGCTCGCCGAGCACCCGGCGTGCCGAGGCCTGGAGCCCGCCGGCGACCGAGGCGAGACCGGTCAGGGCGGCCAGGGCGAGGACCGGTCCGGTGACCGCCGCGACGCCGCTCGTGCCGTCGGCGAGCGCGAGCAGCACGTCGAGGAGTGCGGAGACGACGAGCACCTGGCCTGCCAGCGCTCCCGCGACGAGGACCTGGAGGACCAGCATCGCGACGAACAGGGGCCGGCTCGCGCGCCAGGACACCTGCAAGGAGCCGCCGAGCAGGCGCAGCAGGCGGCGTCCCCTGCGCTCGTCGCTCTCCGGCGTCCCGCCCACCGCGCTGTCTGCCACCGACCGCTCCGTCCTCCGCCGGGGCCCGGCCCGGCCTCACACACGCTAGCCGCGCCGGGGCGGCAGGAGGACGGTCCGGGCGAGAATTCGCCCGCTGCCGACGCCCCACCGTCGCCGAGCGCTCCCTATCCTGCCGGGATGGGGGCACGACCGACGGTGCGCCGCCCGCTGGCGCAGATCCTGCTCGACTCCGTCGCGCCCTCCGATCGTCAGCCGCCACGCGCCACGCCCGTCCCCCTCGACGGCATACGGCTCGAGCTCCTGGCCGACGCCGCCCAGGACCACCGGATCCTGCCCGCGGTGGCGAAGCACGTCGCGGGCCGCCCGGACTGCCCCGAGCCGTGGCGTGCGCCGCTGCGGCGCGCTCGCGACGAGCAGGTGGTGCGCCATCTGGGGGCGCTCGCCGAGCTGGCCGTCCTGGGTGCGGCGCTCGACCGCGCCGGGGTGCCGTGGGTGGTGGCCAAGGGGCCGGCGGCGGCCGCGCTCTGGCCCTCGCCGGACATGCGGGAGTACTACGACCTCGACCTGTACGTGCCGCGGGCAGGCTTCCGGGCGGCGGTCGAGGCGCTGGACGCGGCAGGCTGCACGGGCGTCGACCGCAACTGGCCCCTCATGGCGCGCGAGCGGCGCGCTGAGTACGCGATGCGCGGGCCCCTCGGCGTGCACCTCGACCTGCACTGGGACTTCGCCGTGCCGCACGGGCTGCGTCGCAGCTTCCGCACCGACCCCGAGGCGATGATCGCCCGGCGCCGCACGGTGGCGCTGGGCGGCGGACGGGACGTCCCGACGTTCGACCCGGTCGACTCGGTCCTGGTGCTGGCGTTCCACGCGGCTCAGGCGGGTGCGGGGCGGCTCCTGTGGCTCGTCGACATCGCCGGCGCCGTCGCGGCGTGCGACGGCGCGCGGCAGGAGGTCGGCCCGCGTGCCCGGGCCATGCGGATCGATGCGCCGGTGGCGCTCGTCGTCGACCGCGCCGCGCGGGTGCTCGGTGGCCCGGGCGGTGGGTCGATGGGTGGCACGGGGCTGCGGGCACCGAGCGCGCTGCGGGGCGCCGCCGCCGCGCTCGACCGCCGCCGCGGCGTCCCCGACCTGCCCGGCGACCCGCACCGCGGCGGCCGGCTCTACACCGCCGCCCGGCCGGGGGCATGGAGGACGGCGACGGCCCTGGTGGGGCACGCCGTCGCGCAACGCCGGATCGAGCGTGCGCTCCGGCGGGGGCTGCCCGACGCCGGGGAGAAGGCGCTGCGCCTCGACGTCCCGGACGCGCGGGCCCGGGAGGACTACCTCCGGTTCGTCGACTCGGGGGACGACTGACCGTCTCGCGAGCCCGGCCGGCTCGCCAGCACCGCCCACGGCGCGACGACCCCGACCAGCAGCAGGGCTCCCACGACGTCGCTGGGCCGGTGCGCCTGGGTCGCGACGTTGGCCCACGCGGCCAGGAGCACGGAGGTCGCGAGCGTCGCCGTCACCCACCCGCCCGGGCGGCGACCGAGCAGGAGGACCACGGCGACGCACGAGGCCGCGAGCGTCGCCGTGTGGGCGCTCGGGAAGGTGTTGTGGAGGTAGCCGTGGGCACCCAGGAAGGGCCGGGGCAGGACGACGTCCCGCAGGACGGTCGCCAGGCCGAGGACGAGGAGCGGGAGACCGCCCACGACGAGGGCGCGCCCGCCCGCTCGCCGCCGCACCGCCACGACGAGGACCGCGACGAGGACGCCCGCCGCGACGACCGGCAGGAGCGCGCGCACCAGACGCGCTGCGCCGGCGAGGATCGGCTCGGGCGCGGTCAGGAGCGCGAGACCCGCGACGTCCGCGCGCTGTCCCGGCTCGGTCAGCACCGCCAGCGCGAAGAGGGCGGCGAGCAGGCCGGCCGACGTGGCGGACACGGCGAGCGCGACCGGGCCGCGGCGTCGCCGGTCGGTCACCCGGCCCGCCGTCCCGGGCGCGTCACCCGATGGCCGCCATGGTGCGGTCCAGCTCCGCCTCGACGTGCCGCGCGATCTCCAGCGACGCGGTGGCGGCGGGCGAGGGCGCGTTGATCACGTGCACCTGGCGGGGCGCGGTGCGCACGAGGAAGTCGTCCACCAGCCGCCCGTCGCGGTGCAGCGCCTGCGCGCGGACGCCGGCGGGGGCCGGGTGCAGGTCGTCGGCGGTGGTGCCGGGCAGCAGCCGTGCGACGGAGGCGGCGAACAGCGTGCGAGAGGCGGAGCGGGCCACCTCGGCCGCGCCGGGCACGAGGTTGCGCCCGGCCAGCCGCCACAGCCCGGGCCACGTGGCGGCGTCGACGACGTCGCGCCAGGCGACGTCGCGCCGCCGGTAGCCCTCGCGGGCGAGGGCGAGGACGGCGTTGGGCCCGGCGTGCACGTCGCCGTGCACGCCCCGCGTGAGGTGCACGCCCAGGAACGGGAACCGCGGGTCGGGCACGGGGTAGACCAGGCCGCGCACGCGGTCGGCGGCGCGCGGGGCGAGGTCGAAGTACTCGCCGCGGAACGGCACGATGCGGGCCCCGGGGTCGACGCCGCAGGCCTGCGCCAGCCGGTCGGCGTGCAGGCCGCCGCACACGACGAGGGCGTCGGCGACGAGCTCGAACCCGGCGTGCTCGCCGACCTCCTCGACGTCGACCCGCACCTGCGTGCCCACCGTGCGGGCGCCGCGCAGCGCGCGGCCGAGCAGGACGGCGCCGCCGGCCTCGGCGACCTGCCTTGCGAGGACGGCGCACACGGCGCGGTAGTCGACGACGCCCGTCGTCTCCACCCGCAGCGCCCCGACGCACGCGATCTCGGGCTCGTGCTCGCGCGCCTCGACGGGGTCCAGCTCGCGCACGGGCACCCCGTTGGCGGTGCCGCGCTCGGCGAGGGCGCGCAGCCGGTCGCGCTCGCCCGCGTCGGTCGCCACGACGAGCTTCCCGGTCACGGCGACGGGCACGTCGTGCTCGGCGGCGAACCGCGTCATGGACGCGGCCCCCGCGGTGCCGAGGCGCGCCTTGAGGCTGCCCGGCGCGTAGTACAGGCCGGAGTGGATGACGCCCGAGTTGCGGCCCGTCTGGTGGCACGAGAGCTCGTGCTCCTTCTCGAGGACGGTCACGTCGTCGCCGCGGCGGGCGAGCCGTGCGGCCGTCGCGAGCCCGATGATCCCGCCCCCGACGACGACGACCCGCATGCTGCCTCCTCCGGACGGTGGTGGCGGGCCTGGTCCCTGGCCGGGCCCGCCGCTCTCAGGATGGCAGTCCCGGTGCGCTGCGGGGAGGGGTCCCCAGGGTGAACGGTGAGGTGAACCCGCCTGCGCCCGCGTCCTCCGGCATAGTGGGAGGAGCGGGGGCGGCCGGCCCGGCCGTCGCACCTCGCCCACGAGGAGGAACGGCCATGAGTCACGACGACGGCACGCAGCCGGGCCCCGACGAGCCGCGGCCGGGCGAACCCGGTGCGGACGCGCGGCCCGACGGGGTGGGACCGCCCGCGCCCCCGGACCCGTACCGGCAGCCCGCGGAGCCCCCGCCGTCGGGAGCTACCCCGTCGCCGGGGGCCGCCCCGCCCCCCGACCCGAGCCAGCCCGGGGTGCAGCAGCCGCCGCCGGGGTATCCGCAGCAGCAGCCCCCGGGATATCCGCAGCAGCCGTACCAGCAGCAGCCCCCGGCCCAGCCGTACGCGCAGCCCTCCCCGCAGCAGCCGTACGCGCAGCCGTATGCCCAGCCGTACGCCCAGCCGTACGCCCAGCCGTACGCACCGTCGGCGGGGACGGACGGGTGGTCGATCGCGGCGCTGGTCACGGGCATCCTCGGCCTGGCGGTGGTGCCGATCGTGCTGGGCATCATCGGCCTGTCGCGGATCAACCGCACGGGTCAGCAGGGCAAGGGCCTGGCGATCGCCGGCATCGTGCTCGGCGCGGTCGGCGTCGTCGTGTGGGTCCTGGTGCTCGTCTTCGCGGTCGCGCTGGTCTCCCAGCTCGACCCGAGCGACTTCGAGTCGTTCGACGTGTCGATGGCGCTGCCCCTCCCGGCCGCGCGGTAGGAAGTTTCGTTCAGCCGTTGCCCTTAATGTCGTCGGCGCCCTACGGTGTGCCCGACGGCGCGCGGACGCGCCGTCGGCCCCGGGCGCCGGCCGAGCCGTCGCCAGGGCCCCACCGATCGCGAGGGAGCGACGATGAGGCAGCGGGTGAGACGGGCGGTCGCCGGTACGGCGGTCGCGGCGGTGATGGCGAGCGGTGCGGTGGTGACCGGCGTCGTGGGCGCGAGCATGGCGGCGGGGGACGACTCCGTCGTTCTCGAAAACGATTTCGACACGTCCTACGACCCGTGGGGCCCGCGGGGCGCGGTCACGCTCGAGATCTCGGACGACGCGCGGACGGGCGCCGGGGCGCTGTCCGTCACCGGGCGGACGGCCGAGTGGAACGGCCCGGCCACCGCCGTCGGCGGCCTGTTCGCCGCGGGCGGGGACTACGACGTCGTGGCCTGGGTGAAGCTCCCGGCGGGGACGGCGGGCAGCGCGGCGGTGCACTTCACGGTCCAGGAGACCTCGTCCGGCGGGGACGCCTACACCTGGGTGGGCGGCGCCGTCGACGCGACCGCCGACGGCTGGGTGCGCGTCGGCGGCACCTACACGATGCCGGCCGACCTCACCGCGGCCCAGCTCTACGTCGAGGCGGCGCCGGTCGGCGGCGCGCACGCGTCGTTCCTCGTGGACGACCTCGTCGTCACGGGCGGCGAGCGCACGTCCCCGCCCGTGCAGGACCTCACCGGCGTCAAGGAGACGGTGGACTTCCCCGTCGGGGTGGCGATCGACCAGCGCGAGACCACGGGCGACGCCTCCGAGCTGCTGCTGCGCCATTTCGACCAGATCACGGCCGAGAACCACATGAAGCCCGAGGCCTGGTACGCCGACGACCGCACGTTCCGCCCCGACCCGCAGGCGGTGGCGCTGATGGACTACGCCGCCGAGCACGACCTGCGCGTGTACGGGCACGTGCTCGTGTGGCACTCGCAGACGCCGGAGTGGTTCTTCCAGGCCGAGGACGGCACGCCGCTGACGACGTCCGACGCCGACCGGGCGGTGCTGCGCGAGCGGCTGCGCACCCACGTCTTCTCGGTGGCCGGCTGGCTCGCGGAGCGGTACGGGCAGTTCGGCGGCGACAACCCGCTCACGGCCTTCGACGTCGTCAACGAGGTGGTGAACGACGGCGCGACGAGCGACCCGGACGACGGCCTGCGACGCAGCGAGTGGTACCGGATCCTCGGCGAGGACTTCATCGACCTCGCGTTCGGGTACGCCGACGAGGCGTTCAACCACACCTACGCGGCCGAGGGCGCCGACCGGCCGGTGGCGCTGTTCATCAACGACTACAACACCGAGCAGTCGGGCAAGCAGGACCGCTACCTCGCGCTCGTCGAGCGGCTCCTCGCCCGGGGCGTGCCGGTGGACGGCGTGGGCCACCAGTTCCACGTCTCGCTGTCGATGCCGGTGGGCCAGCTCGAGGCGGCCGTCGAGCGGTTCGCCGACCTGCCCGTCACGCAGGCGGTCACCGAGCTCGACGTCACGACCGGCACCCCCGAGACCCAGGCGAACCTCGTCGAGCAGGGGTACTGGTACCGCGACGCCTTCCGCATGTTCCGCGAGCACGCGCAGGACCTGTACTCCGTCACCGTCTGGGGGCTCACGGACGACCGGTCGTGGCGCGCGGACAGCGGCGCCCCGCTGCTCTTCGACCGCGACCGGCAGGCCAAGCCGGCCTACGTCGGCGCCGTCGACGGCGACGTCCCGCCGCGCCTCAAGGCGGCCCGCGTCTTCGCCGGCGACGTGCCGCTCGACGCCGACGCCGCGTCGTCGGCCGTGTGGGACCGCCTCCCGCGGCACACCGTCACGGCGGACGGCAGCGGCGAGGTCGTGGCCGACTTCCAGCTCCGCTGGGCGCCCGACCACCTCACCGCGCAGGTGCGGGTGACGGACGGGACGGTGGGCACCGGAGGCGACGACGCCGTGACCTTCGACGTCGACGGCGCGACGACCACGGTCGGGCGGGACGGCACGGTGACCGGGCCGGACGGCGCGGCGGCCGTGGTCGAGGCGGTCGACGGCGGATACGTCGTCGTCGCGCACCTGCCTCTGGCGGGCGCCGCCCAGGGCGACACCGCGGGCCTCGACGTCCAGGTCGCCGACGGTGCGACGACGTCGGGCTGGAACACCCCGGGCTCGCTCGGCACCCTCACCCTCCTGGAGGAGCTGAGCTACCTCGAGGTGGCCGAGGCGGCGACGCCGCCGCAGGTCGACGGCACGGTGGACGAGGCGTGGGCCGACGCGTCCGCGGTGACCACCGACCGGCAGATCGAGGGCGAGGGCGGCGCCACGGCGACCGTGCGCACGCTCTGGTCCGGGGACACCCTGTACGTGCTCGCGGAGGTCGCCGACCCGACCGTGGACGTCAGCGGTTCCGACCCGTGGGTGCAGGACTCGGTCGAGATCTTCCTCGACGCCGGCAACGCCAAGAACGGCTCCTACCGGGACGTCGACACGCAGATCCGCATCAGCGCCGAGAACGTCACGTCGTTCGGCACCGGCGACGAGGCCGCGCAGGCCGCCCGCCTGACGTCGGCCACCGCGACGGTGGACGGCGGCTACGTCGTCGAGGCGGCGGTCGACCTGCTCGGCACCGGGGGCGCGGGCACCTTCCACGGGCTCGACTTCCAGGTCAACGACGGCACGGCCGGCGCGCGCACCGCGGTGCGCGACTGGGCCGACCCCACGGGCACGGGCTACCAGTCCACCGCCCGGTGGGGCGTCGGGAAGCTCGTGGCGGCGGTGCAGCCCGAGCCCGAGGGGCTGGTGAACGTCGTGGCCCCGGCCGTCGTCCCCGACGACCGGAAGGGCACCGCGCCCGGCGCCGTCCTCGTGGCCGACCCGGGGGAGTGGACCGCCCCCGGCGGCGAGCGGGTGCGGTACACGTACCGGTGGCTGCGCGACGGCGAGCCCGTGCGCCGGCCCCTCGGCGCCCTGACCGACCTCGCGCGTCTGCTCGACCTCACCGGTCAGGTGCTGCGCGGGACGGCCGAGCCGGAGGTGCTCCTCTCCGTCGCGGGCTCCACCTACCGCGTCGGCGGGGCGGACGTCGGGCACGAGGTGAGCGTCGAGGTGACGGCGCACGCCCGCGGGCTGGACGACGTCACGGCGGTCTCGGCGCCGGTCACCGCCGCGCGGAGGTAGTCCTGCGCGCCGGCCGGCGGCCCCGCCCGCGCAGGTGGGGCCGCCGGCTGCCGGTCGTGTGGGGGTCCGGCGAAGACGCCGGTCGGGACGCCCGCACGGCCGCCGCGGGTGGGTAGCATCGCGGACCGGACGCAGGGCCGGACCGTCCACGACGCCGAGGCCGACCGTGACGTCGACCATGACGTCGACCATGCCGCCGACCACGACCCAGGAGGACCATGAACCACCCGCGCGGGTACGACCCCCACGACGCACCGCCCACCCAGGCGATCCCGCCGCGCGAGGACGGCACCGGCGTGCTGCCCCCGACCCAGGCGATCGGGTCGCGAGGCGGCGAGGGCACGACGGTGCTGCCGGCCGCGCAGCCGACGGACGGGTACGACGAAGGCACGACCGTGCTGCCGTCCGCGCACGAGTTCGGCGGGTACGTCGACGGGACGGCGGTGCTGCCGCAGACCCAGGGGTGGGGCGGGTACGACGACGGCACGCAGGTGATGCCGCCGTCGCAGGCGCACGGCGGGTACGACGACGGCACGCAGGTGATGCCGCCGTCGCAGGCGCACGGCGGGTACGACGACGGCACGCAGGTGCTGCCGCCGACGCAGGCGCACGGCGGGTACGACGACGGCACGGCGGTGCTGCCGAACGCCGCGCCGCCGCGGCGCACGTCCTCGCGTCCGGTCGGGTCGCTGTCGGCGCCGAGCGCGACGCCCGCCCCGCACGCGCCGCCGGCCCGCCCGGCGCCGCAGCAGCCCGCCGCCCCGGTTCCGCAGCCGGCGCCGCAGCAGGCTCCGCAGCGCGCGGACGCCCCGACGCCGTGGGGCGCGGCTCCCGCGCCCGCGCACGGGGGACCCGCGGGCCCGGGCCGTGCCGCCCCCGAACCCGCGCGGCGCGGCACGGAACCGACGGCGGTGGCGGCACTGGTCACCGGCATCCTCGGTTTCGTCGTGCCGCTGGTGGGCGTGCTCGCGATCATCCTGGGCGGCATCGGCCTGGACCGGACCCGTCGCCGCCGCTCGGGCGGGCGGGGCATGGCCAAGACCGGCATCGCGTTCGGCTCGATCCAGGTCGTGTTCACGGCGCTCGTGGTCATCGCCGGGCTGTGGCTCTGGAACACCTACGGCGACGACATCCAGCAGGCCCTGGACGAGGCGGAGCAGCTCACGCAGACGGACCTGTCCGTCCCCGACCTGCTGCTCGGCGGGCTCACCGGCGACCTCTCCTTCGGCGACCTGCAGGACCTCGCCGGCACCCTCGGCGACGCGGACCAGCTCCAGGAGCTCGGCGGCCAGTGCCAGGCGGGCGACCCCGTCTCCTGCGAGGACCTCCTGGACCGCCTGCCCGACGGCATCCTCGACCAGCTCCCCGAGGACCTCACCAGCCGCATCCCGGGGAGCTGACTCCGGACACAGTGCCGAGACCGCGTGGTGGTCCCGCATCTGCCGAGGTAGTACCGGTCTCCGCGAGGTAGTACGGCTCTCCGCGAGGTAGTACGAGATCCCGCGAGGTAGTACTACCTCGGCAGGGTCCGTGCTGCCTCGCGGGGCGACGTCGGAGGGTCGGCGTAGTCTGGTGCGGCACGCCCGGCACCCCGCCGGTCGCACCGTTCCGAGGCCCAGTGACCCCAGAACCCCGTGCGTCCCGGGGAGAGCTGGGCCTGTCGTCGTGCCCGCACACGACTGCCGCGCCGCAGACCCCGCCCGAAGGACCCGCATGAACCTCACCGGCATCGTCCCCGCCCTCCTCGCCGACCCCGGCGCCGCTGCCGCGCTCGAGCACGTCCGGGCGCGCGGCTTCGCGGACGTCGTCGGGCCGGTCGGCGTGCGCGCCCCGCTGCTGGCGGCGGCGGCCGAGCGGCGGCCGCTCGTCGTCGTCACCGCGACGGGCCGCGAGGCCGACGAGCTCGCCGCCTCCGTGCGTGCCTACCTGCCTGACGACCGCGCCGACGACGTCGCGGTGCTGCCGTCGTGGGAGACGCTGCCGCACGAGCGGCTGTCGCCCCGCGCGGACACGGTCGCCAAGCGGCTCGCGGTGTTCCGCCGGCTCGCGCACCCGGACCCGGAGCCCGGCCAGACCGGCCCGGTCCGCCTGCTCGTCATGCCCGCCCGCGCGCTGCTGCAGCCGGTGGTCGAGGGGCTGGGCGAGCTGGTGCCGGTCGAGCTGCACACCGGCTCGACGGCGGACCTCACGGACGTCGCCGACCGCCTGGTGGGCGGCGCCTACACGCGCGTGGACATGGTGGAGCGCCGCGGCGAGTTCGCGGTGCGCGGCGGCATCCTCGACGTCTTCCCGCCCACCGAGGACCACCCCCTGCGCATCGAGTTCTGGGGCGACGAGGTGACGGAGATCCGCTGGTTCGCCGTCGCCGACCAGCGCTCCCTCGAGATCGCCGAGCACGGCCTGTGGGCCCCGCCGTGCCGCGAGATCCTGCTCACCGACACGGTGCGCGAGCGCGCGGCGGGCCTCGTGGAGCGCCTGCCCGGCGCGATCGAGATGCTCGACAAGCTCGCGGCGGGCGTCGCCGTCGAGGGCATGGAGTCGCTCGCGCCGGTGCTCGTGGACCGCATGGTGCCGGTGCTGGAGCTGGTGCCCGACGACGCGCTGCTCGTCATCGACGAGCCCGAACGGGTCCGCCGCCGCGCGCACGACCTCGTCGCCACCACCGAGGAGTTCCTCGCCGCCGCCTGGACGGGCGCCGTCGCGGGTGGGGCCGCGCCGATCGACCTGTCCGCCGCGTCGTTCGAGACGTTCACGGAGGTGCGCGACGTCGCCGCCCGCCGTGGCCTGGGCTGGTGGACGCTGTCGTCGTTCGCGCTCGACGCGGGGGGTGACGAGGGCACCGAGCCCGAGGCCGAGGTGGACGGCGTCACGACCTTCACCGTCGGCGCGCGCGACGTCGAGTCCTATCGCGGCGACCTCCAGCGGGCGCTGGACGACGTGCAGACGCTGCAGCGCGCGGGCTGGCGGCTGCTGCTCACCACGGAGGGCCACGGGCCCGCCAAGCGCATGGTCGAGCAGCTGGCCGCGCAGGACACGGCGGCGCGCATGGTCGCCGAGCTGGGGGAGGAGCCCGAGGGCGGCGTCGTCCTCGTCGCGCCGGCGCTGGTGGGCAAGGGCTTCGTCGCGACCGACCTGAAGCTCGCGGTGTTCAGCGAGTCGGACCTCACGGGGCGGCAGGGCTCCACCACCCGCGACATGCGCAAGATGCCGAGCCGGCGGCGCAACGTCGTCGACCCGCTGCAGCTGCGCGGCGGCGACTACGTGGTGCACGAGCAGCACGGCGTGGGGCGGTTCGTCGAGATGGTGCAGCGCACGCTCGGCGCGGGCGCCAACGCGGCGACCCGCGAGTACCTCGTCATCGAGTACGCGTCGTCCAAGCGCGGGCAGCCGGGCGACCGGTTGTTCGTGCCGATGGACCAGCTCGACCAGGTCACCAAGTACACGGGCGGCGAGGCGCCGTCGCTGTCCAAGATGGGCGGCGCGGACTGGAAGAACACCAAGGCGCGCGCCCGCAAGCACGTCAAGGAGATCGCGGGCGAGCTGATCCGCCTGTACTCGGCGCGCATGGCCACGCAGGGGCACGCCTTCGGCCCGGACACCCCGTGGCAGCGGGAGCTGGAGGACGCGTTCGCGTACGTCGAGACGCCCGACCAGCTCGTGACGATCGACGAGGTCAAGGCCGACATGGAGAAGGCCGTGCCGATGGACCGCCTGGTCTGCGGCGACGTCGGTTACGGCAAGACGGAGATCGCGATCCGCGCCGCGTTCAAGGCGGTGCAGGACGGCAAGCAGGTGGCCGTGCTGGTGCCGACGACGCTGCTGGTGCAGCAGCACTTCGACACGTTCTCCGAGCGGTACGCCGGGTTCCCCGTGACGGTGCGGGCGCTGTCCCGCTTCCAGTCCGACAAGGAGTCGGCCGAGACGGTGGAGGGGCTCGGCAAGGGCACCGTCGACATCGTCATCGGCACGCACCGCCTGCTCACGGGGTCGGTGCGGTTCAAGGACCTCGGCCTCGTGATCGTGGACGAGGAGCAGCGGTTCGGCGTGGAGCACAAGGAGACGCTCAAGCAGCTGCGCACCAACGTCGACGTGCTGGCGATGTCCGCGACGCCGATCCCGCGCACGCTCGAGATGGCGGTCACCGGCATCCGCGAGATGTCGACCCTCGCCACCCCGCCGGAGGAGCGCCACCCCGTGCTCACCTACGTGGGCGCGTACGAGGAGAAGCAGATCGGGGCGGCGGTCCGGCGCGAGCTGCTGCGCGAGGGCCAGGTCTTCTACGTGCACAACAAGGTGGAGACCATCCAGAAGACGGCGTCGCGGCTGGCGGAGCTCGTGCCCGAGGCCCGCATCGGCGTCGCGCACGGCAAGATGAGCGAGCACCAGCTCGACCAGGTGATCCGCGCCTTCTGGGAGAAGGAGCTGGACGTGCTGGTCTGCACGACGATCATCGAGACCGGCCTGGACATCTCCAACGCCAACACGCTGATCCTGGAGCGCGCGGACGTGCTGGGCCTGTCCCAGCTGCACCAGCTGCGTGGGCGCGTGGGCCGTGGCCGCGAGCGCGCGTACGCGTACTTCCTGTACCCGCCGGAGCGGCCGCTCACCGACACCGCGCACGACCGGCTGTCCACGATGGCCGCGCACACGGACCTCGGCGCCGGCATGCAGATCGCCATGAAGGACCTGGAGATCCGGGGCGCGGGCAACCTGCTCGGCGGCGAGCAGTCGGGCCACATCGCGGGGGTCGGCTTCGACCTGTACGTGCGCATGGTCGGCGAGGCCGTGGCCGCGTTCCGCGGCGAGCGCGAGGAGGAGCAGCCCGAGGTCACCATCGAGCTGCCCGTGGACGCCCACCTGCCCGAGTCGTACATCGCGACCGAGCGGCTGCGCCTCGAGGCGTACAAGAAGATCGCCGCGGCACAGGACGCGACCGCGCTCGCGGAGGTGCGGGCCGAGCTGGTGGACCGCTACGGCAAGCTCCCCGAGGTCGCCTCCGCCCTGTTCGACGTCGCCGACTTCCGCAACCACGCCCGCCGTGCGGGCCTCGCGGACGTCACGGCGCAGGGCAAGTTCGTCCGGTTCGCGCCGGTGGACCTCGCCGAGTCGGCGCAGCTGCGCCTCAAGCGGCTGTACCCGGGCACGATCCTCAAGCCCGCGATCCGCGCCTTCCTCGTGCCCTTCCCGACGACGGCGCGCATCGGCGGCCGCCCCCTGCGCGGCGCCGAGGTGCTCGCGTGGGCGCGGCAGCTCATCGACGCGGTCGTCCTGGGCGAGGTGTCCGCCGCGGCGAGCGTCGGCACCGGGTCGCCGAGGTAGTCCCCGGCACGGGGACCACCTCGGCGGGGGCGTCAGACGCCGGGGCGGTTGCCGTCGGGGATGGTGATGGGCGTGGTCTTGCCCGACTCGCCCTTGTTGAGGAACGCCATGCCGAGCGCCTTGACGAACTGGTCGAACAGGCGGAACGACACGGGCGCGACGGGGATGAGGCCCTCGCGGAACTTGATGTATGCCGGCCAGACGCTGCGGATGAGGGCGCGGGAGGCCGGGTCGCGCTTGAGGTTCAACCACTCGGCGACGTCCTCGCCCAGCTGGTAGACCACGAACTCGTTGAGGAACCCGCGCGTGACGCCGAGGTCGACCTGGGCGGTGAGGCCGAGGAGCACCTCGGCGAGGTCCTTGCCCTCGGGCGTGGGCGCCAGCAACGGCGTCAGCACCTGCTCGGACTGGGCGTGCGCGTCGGCCCAGGTCGCGGGGATGTACTCGTCCCTGACGCCCAGGAAGTGCAGCGCCACCTGCCAGTGGTGCAGGAACGCCTCCTCCTCCGCCGCCGACATCCTGATGCCCCACTTCTTCATGGTCTGGTGGGCGAAGGTGCCGGTGCTGTGGAAGGTGACGAGGATGTCCATGTTGCTGATCGGGATCGTCTCGTCCGCGACCGCCTTCCAGTACGGGGACTGGGGCAGGAGGTGGCGCACGGCCGCGTGCACCATGCGGGTCTTGTTCGCCGTGACGATCATCTGGCCGTCGGGCTCGTAGGCGTTGAGGTCGGTGAGGTCGTAGCCGAACGTGAACGTCTTCGCCGCCCGGTCCTGCATGTCGGCCCCGCCCTTGGACCAGTACACGGACTTCGCCTCGCGCGGGATGACGGTGCTCATGATGCCGCCGCCGAGGCCGTAGATGAGGAAGAGGTACAGGTCCTTGCGCCGGTTGAAGTCGGCGGCGAGGCGCAGCTTGTCCCGGTCGGCCCAGTCGGGCAGGCGCGTCGAGCGCTGCAGGAAGCCGGCCAGGTCGGCCGGCAGGCCCGCGGGGACGGGGTCGTCGTTGTCGACCCAGTCGCCGATGGCCTGGTTGACGGCGGGCACCTGGCCCGTGTCGACGACGGAGGCCATGATGGCGTCGATCTCGTCGTCCCAGACCCACAGCGGGTCGACGCCGGTGCCGCTGCCCGACAACGATCTGGCCGGTGACCAGGACCAGGCCGCCCCGGGGGCGACCGCGCCGGACAAGCCGAGCGCGGCTCCCAGCGTCAAGAGGGTGCGTCGTTTCATCTCGCTCACGGGACCACCTGTTTCCGACGGGGATGGACCGCGCTGCGGCATCGTCGTCGACGCCGGCCAGAGACGTGCGGCCCATCCGGATGTGATTGGCCGTTCACTTGTGATTCGCCGTTAACATATGACCGTTGGCGGCGCGGCACAACCCCTGGCCGGGACACGGTGGCCCTCGACGTGCTCGCCCCGTCAGCCGAACGACTGCGCGGCGGCGTGCTCCACGTCGACGAGGAAGGCGACACGCTCCTCCCCGCGCGGGTAGTCGGCACCGGTGTGCACGCGGGCGATCCTGTCGACGACGGCCCACCCGCGGTCGCCGTCGAGCACCTGAACGACGCGGCCGCGCAGCATGGCCATCTCCCAGGGACGCTCGGTGTGCGTCACGGACACGGCGACGCGCGGGTCGCGCCCCACGTTGCGTGCCTTCTGCGAGCGCGGACCCGTGAGGAACGCGAGGTGGTCGCCCTCCCACGCCACCCACAGCGGCACGCTGTGCGGCGAGCCGTCGGCCAGCAGCGTCGCCAGGTGTGCCACATGGGGCTCGGCGACGAGACGGCGGGCGATCTCGGGCAGGTGGGCGGGACCGGGCATCGGGTCGAGGCGGGGCTCGGGTGCGGTCGTCATGACGGGTCGACCCACGCGGGCGCCGGGAATGAGCGCTGGTGCCGCACCCGGGTGGATTTGCCGTCCCGCCAGGTGGAGCGCGGCTTCCGTTCCTAGCATGAGGAGCGGACGGCGCGGCGCGGGCTGGCCGCGCCCTCCGCGAGGGCCCGCGACCCGCGGGCCGGGCACGGGGCGGCGGACGGGGACGCGATGAGCGGCACGATCGACGACGGCGGCACCGGGGTGCCGGGCGACGCGGCGGCTAGGCTCGCCGCGCTCGAGCGCGAGAACGCCGAGCTGCGCGCGCGGCTCGCGGCGGTCGGCGGCCAGCCCGTCGTCGTGGCCGCGGCACCGGCGGCGTCCCGCGAGCCGCGCCACCGCGGCCGGGCCGCGGCCGCCGTCGTGCTCGTCGTCCTCGGCGCGCTGCTGGCGCCCGTCGCCGTGGTGGCCGCCTGGGCGGAGCGCACGCTCACCGACACGGACCGGTACGTCGCCACGGTGGGGCCGATCGCCTCGGACCCGGCGATCCAGGGCGCCGTCGCCGGCCGGCTCACCGACGTCGTGATGGAGCAGATCGACGTGAACGCCATCGTCGGCACGGTGGTCGACGGCCTGGAGGAGCGGGGGGTCGGGCCGCGGGCGACGGAGGCGCTCACCCAGCTCGAGGGCCCGCTGACCAGCGGCGTCGAGTCCTTCGTGCGTCGCGCGGCCGACGGCGTCGTGACCAGCGACGCGTTCGAGGACGCCTGGGTGCAGGCCAACCGGGTCGCCCACCAGCAGCTCGTCGCGACGATGCGCGGCGAGGGCGGGGAGCTGCTGCAGATCGGGCAGGACGGCCAGCTCACCATCCAGCTCTCCGGCATGATCGACCTGCTCAAGCAGCGGCTCGTCGACCGGGGTCTCGGCATCGCGGCCCGGATCCCGGAGGTGAACGCGACGTTCACGCTCATGCAGACGTCGCAGCTCGTGCAGGTGCAGAACCGGTACGCGCAGGTCGTGGCGCTCGGGACGTGGTTGCCCTGGATCTCGCTCGGCCTGCTGGCCGCGGGCGTGCTCGTCGCGCGGCACAAGGCGCGCACCCTGGTCGTCGCGGGCCTGGCGCTGGCGGCCGCGATGGTGGTCCTGGCGATCGGCCTCGCGATCGGCCGGGGGATCTACCTCGACGCCCTGAAGGACGTGGTGCTGCGGCTGGACGCGGCCGAGGTGCTGTTCGACCAGGTGGTGTCGTTCCTGCGGGTCACGCTGCGCACGGTCGGCGTGCTCGGCCTCGTGGTCGCGATCGTCGCGTACCTGGGCGGGAGCAGCGCATCGGCGCGGTCGCTGCGCGCGGGCGCGGGCCGCGGGTTCGCGCGGCTGCGGGACTACGGCGAGGGGCGCGGGGTCTCGACCGGGTCGGTGGGCGACTGGCTGGGCCGGTACCGCACCGTGGTCCGTGTGACGATCATCGTCGTCGCCGCCCTGGTGCTCCTGCTCGCGGGCAGCCCCACCCCGGGGCTCATCATCGGCACCGCGCTGGTGGCCGGCGTCCTCATCGCCCTGCTGGAGCTGGTGGCGCGGCCGCCCCGGCCCGACGACGGGGCCGCGACCGGCGCGCCCGACGTGGCGCAGCCCAGCCGCTGACGGTCGGCGCCGCGCCGACGCCGGCCGCCTGAACCGCGCGCGCCGGGCGGGTGCCGGCCCGGGTCCCTACCGTGGTCCCGTGGACCTCACCGCCGACGCCGTCGTCGCCGACCTGCACGCCGTCGCGGACCCGGCGGCGCACCCGAACCGGCACTACGCCGGGAGCGGCGAGGTGCTCGGCGTCCGGATGGGCACGCTGTTCGACGTGGCGAAGCGGTACGCCGCGATGCCGCTGGACCAGGTGCACCGCCTGCTCGACGAGCCCGCGTACGAGCCGCGGCTCGCCGCGTTCTGCGTGCTGGACTTCGCCGTCCGGCGCCCGCGCGTCACCGACGCCGAGCGGGAGGCGCGGTACCGCACCTACCTCGACCGGCACGACCGCATCGACACGTGGGACATGGTCGACCGGGCGGCGCCGCGCGTCGTCGGGCTCTACCTGCGCGACCGTTCCCGCGAGCCGTTGTTCGACCTCGCCCGCTCGGACGACCCGCTGCGCCGCCGCACGGCGCTGACCGCGCCGCTGGCGTACACGCGGCCGCCGCACCCCGCCGGGATCGCCGACCTGCTGCGCCTCGTCGAGCTGCTGCACACCGATCCCGACCCGGTGGTCCGCAAGCCGGTAGGCATCGCCCTCAAGCACGCCGGCGGTGCCGATCCCGCGGCCGTCCGCGCCTTCCTGGACCGGATGAGCGACGCGCTCGCGCCGCCCCTGCGGCGCGAGGCCCGGCAGAAGCTGCCCGACGAGCGCTGACCGGTGCCGGTCCGGACGGGTCAGTCGCCCGCGGCCCGCCCCAGCTCGCCCGCGATGCGCTGCTCGAGCGCGTCGGTGGCGGCGTCGGGCAGCACGACGATCCCCTCGAGCTCCTTCATGGCCCGCCGGTACGCGGACTGCCGCTCGGCCTGCGACGAGCCCTCGTCGTCGGCCATCGCCAGGAGCTTCTTCGCCCGGTCGAGGGCCTGCCGCTCGGCGGGGGAGAAGTCGGACGCACGGCGCCGCTTCGCCTCCCGCTCCGCGACGTCGAACCGGACCTGCATCTCGCGGACCGCGTCGCGGTAGCGGTCGAGGCGGCGGCGGTCGCGCAGCTCGACCAGGTCGTCGGGTCGGAGGTCCTCGGCCGCCCGGCGGGCGCGGTGGAAGTCGACGGTGACCTGCTCCCGCATGTCGGACATCAGGGGGTACTCGAGCGACTTCACGGCGTCGAGCTCGTACGCCAGCCAGCGCTGCTGCGTCGCGTCGTGCGCGGCCACGGTGCGCTCGATCTCGCTGGTCAGGGCCTCCTCGTCGGCCTGCGCGGCCGGGGCGGCGGGCGGCGGGGCGCCGTGCTTGATGCGGTACATCTCGAGCTTGTCCTGGCGGCGCTGCCGGTCCCAGCTCGAGATGCCCCGCGCGGCACCGCCGACGGCCGGGCCGACGAAGAAGATCAGCCACCAGTACGAGCCGAGGAAGTCCCAGACGCTGTCCACGGGGTCCACGCTATCGGCGCGACCGTGACCGCTGGGTGGTCGAGGGAGCCACCGGGTGGACGCCGGTCTAGGCTGGGCGGGTCAACCCAGCACCGTCGCGGGCGTCAGCGGCCCCGGGCACCTTCGCCTGGGCCTTGCCGCGCGGTCGCCCGCGAGCCCCGTCTGAAGGAGCAGCCCGTGGCAAGCATCGAAGCCGTTGGAGCACGCGAGATCCTCGACTCGCGCGGCAACCCCACCGTCGAGGTGGAGATCGCGCTGGACGACGGCACGTTCGCCCGTGCGGCGGTCCCGTCGGGCGCCTCGACCGGCGCCTTCGAGGCCGTCGAGCGTCGTGACGGCGACAAGGGGCGCTACCTGGGCAAGGGCGTCGAGGGCGCGGTCAACGCGGTCATCGACGACATCGCCCCCGAGCTCATCGGCTACGACGCCGAGGAGCAGCGCATCATCGACCAGACGCTGATCGAGCTGGACGGCACCCCGAACAAGGGCAAGCTGGGCGCCAACGCGATCCTGGGCGTCTCGCTCGCCGTCGCGAAGGCCGCCGCGAAGTCGGCCGGCCTGGACCTGTTCCGCTACGTGGGCGGCCCGAACGCGCACGTGCTGCCCGTGCCGATGATGAACATCATCAACGGCGGGTCGCACGCCGACTCGACGGTGGACTTCCAGGAGTTCATGATCGCGCCGATCGGCGCGCCGACCTTCAAGGAGGCCCTGCGCACGGGCACCGAGGTCTACCACGCGCTCAAGAGCGTGCTGAAGGGCAAGGGCTTCTCCACGGGCCTCGGCGACGAGGGCGGCTTCGCCCCCGACCTGCCGTCGAACTCCGCCGCCCTGGACCTCATCGTCGAGGCGATCGAGAAGGCGGGCTTCACGCCGGGCTCCGACGTCGCCATCGCGATGGACGTCGCCGCGACCGAGTTCTTCAAGGACGGGGCGTACCACTTCAAGAACGGCGAGGTGCACTCCACCGAGGACATGATCAAGCTCTACGAGGGCCTGGTCGCGAACTACCCGATCGTCTCCATCGAGGACCCGCTGTCCGAGGACGAGTGGGCCGCCTGGACGCAGTTCGTCTCCGAGGTCGGCGACAAGGTGCAGGTCGTCGGCGACGACCTGTTCGTCACCAACCCCGAGCGCCTCGCCCGCGGCATCGAGGAGAAGGCCGCCAACTCGCTGCTGGTCAAGCTCAACCAGATCGGCACGCTCACCGAGACGCTCGACGCCGTCACGCTCGCGCAGCGCAACGGCTTCACGACGATGACCTCGCACCGCTCCGGCGAGACCGAGGACACCACCATCGCCGACCTGTCCGTCGCGACCAACGCCGGCCAGATCAAGACCGGCGCCACCGCCCGCGGCGAGCGCATCAACAAGTACAACCAGCTCCTGCGCATCGAGGAGGCGCTGGACGACGCCGGTCGTTACGCCGGCCGTTCGGCCTTCCCGCGCTTCCAGGGCTGACGCCCCCGGACGCCGCACGACGACGGCCGGTCGCTCCCTCGGGGGCGACCGGCCGTCGTCGTCCCGCGAGGTAGTACGGGCCGTGCCGAGGTAGTGGTCCCACCTACTGCCTCGGCGCGATCCGGACTACCTCGGCACGATCCGGACTACCTCGGCGGGTCTGCTCGCGGGCGCGCCGACGACGGTCCCCGGCCCGGGCGGTGCGGCTCGGCAGAATCGGGGCGTGCCTGCCCGTCGCCCGACCTCGCCCGCCCCCCGCCGCCCGGCGTCGCGGCCCTCGGGGGCGCGCGGCGGCTCCGCACGGCCCACGACGACGTCGAACGCGTCGGTGGGCACCAAGCCCAAGGCGCCGACGAAGGGCACGAGCAAGGCCGCGAGCAACGGCACGAGCAAGGGCGCCGGCAGCGCGAAGGGCGCCGCCCCAGCCTCCGGCAAGGGCTCCGGAAAGGGCTCCGGCGCGAGCACCGGCAAGGGCACGGCGAGCGGGCGACGCGGGTCGCGTCGGCCGGCGGGGCCGGCGCGCGAGGACCGGCGCCGCAGCCGTTACGGGCTGGTGCTGCCGGAGGTGCTCACCGTCCGGCTCATCGTGCTGTCGGTGGTGGTGCTGCTCGCGGTGGTGCTCCTGCTGCCCACGGTGCGCGGCGCGGTGACCCAGGCGCACGAGCTGGACCGGCTGCGCACGGAGCTGGCGCAGAACCGGGCCGAGCGCGACCGCCTGGAGGTGGAGCTCGGCCGCTGGGAGGACCGGTCGTACGTCGAGGAGCAGGCGCGGTCGCGGCTCAGCTTCGTCATGCCCGCCGACAAGGTGTGGCGCGTGGTCGACCCGGACGCCGCGGGGGACGACGACGTCGACCCGGTGACGGGCGAGGCCGTCGGCTCCGGGCCGGTGGGGACGTCCACCGGGCCGAGCGTGCCCTGGTACCAGTCGGTCTGGGAGTCGGTGCGGGTGGCCGACGGCCCCGCGGCCACGGACGACGCCACGGACGATGCCACGGACGATGCCACGGAGGACGACACCGCGGGCGACGGTCCCGAGCCCGGCGGCTCGGTGACCCCGTCGTCCGGGGCCGGCTGAGCAGCAGGACGCGCCGGGCGTGATCCGCTGGGCCGGGCCGCGGACGGCGCCGCGCTCAGCGGCCGCCGGGGCGGTAGCCGAGCCCGGCCGCGACGGCGGCGGCGGCGTCGAGCACGACGGGCACGAGCGACTCGACCCGGGCCGGCGGCATGTACGGGCGGGTGGCGGAGACGCTCACGGCGGCGGCGACGGCGCCGGAGGCGTCGCGCACGGGCGCGGCGACGCAGAGGATGCCGGGTTCGTTCTCCTCCAGGTCGAACGCGACGCCCCGGCGGGCGGACGCCTCCATGACGGCGACGAACTCGTCGGGCGTGAGCACGTCCGCCGCGGGGCCGTCCGAGGCGTCCCCGCCGACGCGCCGCTCGGCGACGAACTGCTCGCGCCACCGCTCGGGCTGGTCGAGCAGCAGGGCCTTGCCCACCCCGGTACGCGTGAGCGGCATCCGGTGCCCGACCCGCGAACGCATCTCCGCGCCGCGGGTGCCGGGGATCTTGTCGAGGTAGAGCACCTGGCCGCGGTCCTCGATGGCGAGGTGCACGGTGTCCGAGACCCGGGCGGCGAGCGCCCGGAGCGGCCCGGCCGCGACGTCGGCGACCGGGTTCTCCTGCAGCGCCTGGTAGCCGAGCTCGATGAGCGCCGGGCCGAGCGCGTACCGCCCGTCGTCGAGCTGGCGCACGTAGCCGGTCGCGAGCAGCAGCTGCAGGAGGCGGTGGGTGGTGCTGCGGCCGACACCGGTCTCGGCGGCGATGTCGCGCAGGCGTCCGTGCCCGCGCGCGACGGCGTCGACGACGGCGATGCCGCGGGCCAGCGTCTGCGTGCCGGGGGGCGGGGTCGCCGCCGGGGCGCGGGTGCCGGCCCGGGCCCCGGGAGGGGGCGCGGGGGCGTCCGGGGAGGCGGAGGGGCTCACGGCGAGGAGCGTATCCCGATAATAGGGACGCGGTTCTCATAGTCGGGATCGGCTGCCTACCGTTCCCGATCATGGCCGATGACGCACCCCGGCGCGACGCAGCGCTCGTCGCCCTCGACTGGGGCACCTCCAGCTTCCGCGGTTGGCTCCTGGACGCCGCGGGCGGTGTCCTCGACGAGGTCCGCACGGACGACGGCACCCTCCGCTGCTCCGCGGGCACCGGCTCCGCGCCCGAGCGCGCCGCCGCGTTCGAGCGGACGTTCGCGCGCCTGTGCGGGCCCTGGCTCGAGCGCCACCCGGACCTGCCCGTGCTGGGCGCGGGCATGGTGGGCTCCAACCACGGCTGGGCCGACGCGGGGTACCTCGACGTGCCCGCCCGGCTCTCGCGGCTCGCCGACCACCTCACGCCGGTGCCGGCCGCCGGTTCCGTCGTGCACCTGGTGCCCGGCCTGCGGGTCGTCGGACCGGACCCCGACGTGCTGCGCGGGGAGGAGGTGCAGCTGCTCGGCGCGCTGGAGGAGACCCGCGAGGAGGGCGGGGCGCCGCTCGCCACGGCGGTGCTGCCCGGCACGCACTCCAAGTGGGTGCGCCTCGACGGCGACCGCGTCACGGGCTTCGCCACCGTCATGACCGGCGAGCTGTACGGCCTCCTGCTGCGCGACAGCATCCTGGCCCGCCTCGCCGAGGACGGCCCCCACGGCGACCCGGCGGCCGGGCGGGATGCCGTCGACCAGGAGGCCTTCGACCGGGGCCTCGACACCGACGCGCGGCGGGGGGACGAGCGCGGGCTGGCGGCCCTGCTGTTCACGGCCCGCACCCTGGTCATGGCCGGCGCGCTCCGGCCCGCCCAGGTGGCGGACTACGTGTCGGGCCTCCTCGTCGGCTCGGAGGTGCGGCACGCGCTGCGCGCGGACCCGGCCGCGCTCGTCACGGTGTGCGCGTCACCCGCGACCGCGCGGCGCTACCGCCGGGCGCTCGAGCGCCACGGCGCCGCGGTGCGGACGGCCGGGGAGGACGTCGCGGTGCGCGGCCTGTGGCGCGTCGCCCGCGACGCCGGGCTCGTGACGGGCGCGCCGCTCCCCGGGGCCCGGACTTCCGAGCGCACCACGACCCTGTCCAGCACCGAGGAAGGAACCTCATGACGCACCGACCCACCGGCCTCGTCGCCATCCTGCGAGGCGTCACGCCGCCGGAGTCCGTCGACGTCGCGGCCGCCGTCCTCGAGGCGGGGTTCGACGCCGTCGAGGTGCCCCTCAACTCTCCCGACCCGCTCGGGTCGGTCCGCCGCATCCGCGACGCGGCCGGCCCGGACGCCCGCGTCGGCGCGGGCACCGTGCTCACGCCCGAGGACGTGCGCCGCGCCGCCGACGCCGGAGCCTCGCTCGTCGTGTCGCCGAACACGCGGCCCGACGTCGTCGCGGAGACGGTGCGCCTCGGGCTGGAGAGCTACCCGGGGGCGGCGACGCCCACCGAGGCGTTCGCCGCGCTCGACGCCGGGGCCACGGCCGTCAAGCTCTTCCCGGCCTCCGCGGTCGGGGTGTCGGGCCTGCGCGCCTGGGCGAGCGTGCTGCCGGCCGGCACGGCGCTCGTCCCGGTGGGCGGGGTCGACGCCACGAACCTGAGCGAGTGGGCGCGCGCCGGCGCGGCGGGCGCGGGCCTGGGCACCTCGCTGTACCGGCCGGGCGACGCCGCCGAGACCGTCGCCGCGCGCGCCGCCGAGCTCGTCCGCGTCTGGGCCGACCACACCGACCACTGACCACGCGTCACACGCTGAAAGGCAAGCCGTGAAGATCACGTCGTTGACGACGTTCGTCGTCCCGCCCCGCTGGCTCTTCCTGAAGATCGAGACCGACCAGGGGATCGTCGGCTGGGGAGAACCCGTCCTGGAGGGCCGTGCCGCGAGCGTCGCGGCCGCCGTCGAGGAGCTGTCCGACTACCTGGTGGGCAAGGACCCCCGGCAGATCGAGGACCACTGGACCGTGCTGTACCGCTCCGGGTTCTACCGGGGCGGCGGCGTCCACATGAGCGCGCTGGCAGGCATCGACCAGGCGCTGTGGGACATCAAGGGCAAGGCGCTCGGCGTCCCCGTGCACGAGCTGCTGGGCGGGCGGGTGCGCGACCGCATCAAGGTGTACTCGTGGATCGGCGGCGACCGGCCGGCCGAGACCGCCGCGGCCGCGCGGGAGGCCGTCGGTCGCGGCTTCTCCGCCGTGAAGATGAACGGCCCGGAGGAGCTCCAGTACCTCGACACCCGGGACAAGGTGGAGAAGGTCGTCGCCAACGTCGCCGCCGTCCGCGAGGCCGTGGGGCCCGACGTCGGCATCGGCGTCGACTTCCACGGGCGCGTGCACCGCCCGATGGCGCGCGTCCTCCTCGAGGCGCTGGAGCCGTACCACCTGATGTTCGTCGAGGAGCCGGTGCTGTCCGAGCACGTCGACGGCATCGCGGACGTGCTCCGCGCGTCGAGCACGCCGATCGCGCTGGGGGAGCGGCTGTACTCGCGGTGGGACTTCAAGGACGTCATCACGTCCGGCGTCGTCGACGTGATCCAGCCCGACCTCTCGCACGCCGGCGGCATCACCGAGGTGCGCAAGATCGCGGCGATGGCGGAGGCCTACGACATCGCCGTCGCCCCGCACTGCCCGCTCGGGCCGATCGCGCTCGCCGCCTGCCTCCAGCTCGACGCCGTCGCGTACAACGCGGTGATCCAGGAGCAGAGCCTGGGCATCCACTACAACACCTCCAACGACCTGCTCGACTACGTCGTCGACCCGACCGTCTTCGCCTACTCCGACGGGTCCGTCGAGATCCCGCGCGGCCCCGGCCTCGGCATCGAGGTGGACGAGGACTACGTGCGCCAGCGGGCCGCCGTCGGGCACCGGTGGCGCAACCCCGTGTGGCGGCACGCCGACGGCTCGTTCGCGGAGTGGTGAGCGGGCGCACCCCGGCAGCGGCGCGACCGGGGCCGGGCCCGGGGGAGAATGGGGGCTGCCCCGCCCGCGAACGCCCCGAGGACCGCCCCTATGACCGACCACTCCGCCCCCGTCGGCGACGCCGACCCGACCGTGGTCACCGAGCGCGACCTCGAGGTGCTCGCCGAGCAGCTCGGGCGCGAGCCGCGCGGCGTCGTCGGCATCGCCGCGCGCTGCGTGTGCGGTCGCCCGCTCGTCGTGCGCACCGCGCCGCGGCTGCCCGACGGCACGCCGTTCCCGACCACGTACTACCTCACGCACCCGGGGGCGGTCGCGGCCGCCTCGCGGCTGGAGGCGGACGGCGTGATGAAGGAGATGACGGCGCGCCTCGCCGAGGACGAGGAGCTCGCGGACGCCTACCGCCGGGCGCACGAGCACTATCTGGCGCGGCGCGCCGAGCTCGGGCAGGTCGACGAGATCGAGGGCATCTCCGCCGGTGGCATGCCCACGCGCGTCAAGTGCATCCACGTGCTCATGGGGCACGCGCTGGCCGCCGGTCCGGGCGTGAACCCGCTCGGCGACGAGGCGCTCGCGCTGGTGCGCGACCAGTGGCGGCCCGACCGCTGCAGCTGCTGAACGACGTCCGTCACACGTCCCGGTCCCGAGAGGCGTGGCGTCGGTGTCGGATGAGATCGTGTCGCCCGTGACCGAACGCCCCGCGCCCTCCGCACCGTCCACGTCGACCCGGGTCGCCGCGATCGACTGCGGCACCAACTCCATCCGCCTCCTGGTCGCCGACGTCGCGCACGGCGGCACCCTCACGGAGGTCGACCGGCGGCTGCGCATCGTGCGCCTCGGCCAGGGCGTGGACCGCACGGGCGAGCTCGCCCCGGAGGCGCTGGCGCGGACGCTGGAGGCATCGCGCGAGTACGCCGCGGTGATCGCCGAGGCAGGGGCCACGCGGGTCCGCTTCGTGGCGACGTCGGCCACGCGCGACGCGCGCAACCGGCGGGAGTTCTTCGACGGCGTCCGCGCGGCCGTGGGCGTCGACCCCGAGGTGGTCTCCGGGCGTGAGGAGGCGGAGCTCTCCTTCCGCGGCGCCACCGCGGGCGTGGCCTCGCAGCACCCCGGGCCGTACCTGGTGGTGGACCTCGGCGGCGGCTCGACCGAGCTGGTGCTCGGCACGACGACGCCGGAGGCCGCCCTCTCGCTCGACGTCGGCTCGGTGCGGATGACGGAGCGCCACCTGCACTCCGACCCGCCGGCGCCGGCCGAGGTGGAGGCCGCCCGCGCCGACGTGCGCGCCGCGCTCGACACCGCCGCCCGGACCGTCCCGTTCGGCCGGACCACGACGCTCGTCGGCCTCGCCGGCTCGGTGACGTCCGTGACCGCGCACGCCCTGGGGCTGGCCGAGTACCGCCGCGAGGCGGTGCACGGCGCCGTCCTGGGCGTCGACCGGGTGCTCGCCGCGTGCGACGACCTGCTGCACCGCAGCCGCGAGCAGCGCCTCGCCCTCGGGTTCATGCACCCCGGTCGCGCGGACGTCATCGGCGCGGGCGCGCTGGTCTGGGCGGAGGTCGTGCGGCGGGTGCGCGACGACGTCGCCGCCGCGGGCGGCGAGCTCGCGGACGTCGTCACCAGCGAGAGCGACATCCTGGACGGCATCGCGCTCTCCCTCGCCTGAGCGCACGCCGGCCGAGACGCGCCGACGGCTCGTCGGCGCGTCGCCTGTACTACTGCGCATCGCGCACTAGTGTCTGTCGCGAAGCAGTCGGGAGGAGAGGTCGATGGACACGACGCAGCTGCTCAAGGGGGTGCTCGACGCGGCGGTCCTCGCCGTCGTCGAGGACGAGGACGGGTACGGGTACGACGTGGTACGGCGCCTGCGCGCCCGAGGGCTCGACGACGTGGGCGACGCCTCCGTCTACGGGACGCTCCGGCGGCTCTACGCCGCAGGGTCTCTCACCAGCTACGTGGTGCCGTCGGGGGCGGGCCCGCACCGCAAGTACTACGGCATCACCGCGCACGGGCGGCAGACGCTCGCGATCCAGCGCAAGGAGTGGCAGGAGTTCGCCGGCACCGTCGGCGGCCTCCTCGGGAAGAGGGACGAGGCAGCCTGATGACCAGCATCGCGCCCGGCGAGGACGCCGGCACCGCCACGACCGCGACGTCGCTCGCCGACGTCCTCGCCACGCACGCCCGGGGCTACGCCCAGGCGGTCCGCCTCAACCTGGCAGACCTCGGGCCGGAGGTCGTGGACGAGCTGACCGACGGGATGGAGGCCGACCTCGCCGAGGCGTTCACGGAGGCGACGGCGCCGCTGAGGGCGGGGCGGGCCCGGTCCGACGACGACGACGTCGCGCTCGACCTCGTCGCGCACTTCGGCCCGGCCGCGGACTACGCCGCCGAGCTGCGGGCAGCCGCCGGCCTGCCCGCAGAGCTGCCGGGCGCACGGAGGCGTGCGGGTGCGCGGCCCACGCTCGCGGCCCGGCGCGTCCTGCTGGGCGAACGGTGGCGCCGGGCCTGGCAGCCGGTGACCAGCACTCCCGCATGGGCGCGGCTGCGCGGGCTGGGCCGGGACGTGCGGCCGGCGTGGTGGGTGGCGCGCGGCTGGATCGTCGGCGCGCTGCTCGTCGCCTTGTTCACGCGGTCGACGGACGGTCAGCCGTCGCTCGTCCCGGAGGGAGCGGGAGACCTGTTGGTCATGGGCGGGTCCGCCCTGGTGAGCGTGCAGTGGGCGCGCGGTCGATGGCTCCCGCGCCGGTGGCAGCCGCGGCTCACGGTCGCGGCGTCGCTCGCCGCGGTGCTGCTGGTGCCCGCCGTGGCGGTCGCGACGCACGACGAGTCCGTGCGGGGCTCGGCCTCGGGCGGCAGCTCGTACGACGCCGGCTACAGCGCCGGGCACTCCGACGCGCTGAACGTCGGCTACGGCGACGGTGCCGAGGGCGACGGCGTCTGGGTGGACGGCGAGCCCGTGGCCAACCTCTTCGCCTTCGACGCGAACGGCGACCCCATAAAGAACGTCCAGCTCTTCGACGACCGCGGCCGGCCAGTGCGCACCGTGACGACGGAGGGAGACGAGCAGGCATGGTCGGTGCCCGACCTCGACGGCATCTGGTACTTCCGGCCGGCGACGGCGGACGACGGCCGCAAGCGGTGGAACGTCTACCCGATGCGCGCCGTGCCGGAAGAGGGCATGGAGTGGTCGGAGGACGGCGGATCGTGGCAGCCGCAGGTCGGCGTGCAGCCTGAGGACATGCCCTGGCCCTTCCTCAAGGCACCGACCGCGATCGGCGAGCGGACGGGCGACGCGACGGAGGAGGACCCGGCGCCGGAGCCCTCCGCGGAGAGCACCGCCGGTCGGTCGGGCGGCGCCGTGGCCAGGACGACGGCCGCCGTGGCGCCAGGCCGCTGACCTGCGGCTCCGTGGCGCGTCGGCACAGGCGCTGGCGCGCCACGGAGCGGGGGAGGGTCACGGGCTGGACGGCCCGACTGCATGCCCCCGGCACGGTCGTAGAATGGTGTTCATGCCTCAGAACGTTCTGTCGTCGGACACCTCTGTCCAGGACGCGCCCGCCGCGGCCCCGCGGCCCCGCAAGGTGCCCCGCATCGTCGTCCTCGGCGGTGGTTCCGTCGGCCTCTACGCGGCGCGTCGCCTGCGCCGCAAGCTCGGCAAGCAGGACGCGGCGATCGTGGTCGTCGACCCGCGGCCGTACATGACCTACGCGCCGTTCCTGCCGGAGGCGGGCGCGGGCTCGATCGACGCCCGCGACGTCGTCGCCCCGCACCGCAAGGCGCTCAAGGGCATCGACGTGCTGCAGGGCCTGGTCAACCACATCGACCACGCCGGCCACAAGGTCACGATCCACCCCGAGGAGGGGCCGGACTACGAGGTCTCGTACGACCAGCTCGTCATCGGCCTCGGCTCGGTGTCCCGCACGCTGCCCATCCCGGGCCTCGCGGAGAACGCGATCGGCTTCAAGAACGTGGAGGAGGCCATCGCGGTCCGCAACCACGTGCTCAACCGCATGGACGTCGCCTCGTCCACCTGGGACGCAGACGCGCGCAAGCGCATGCTGACGTTCACCTTCGTCGGCGGCGGGTTCGCCGGTATCGAGGCCCTGGCCGAGATCGAGGACATGGCGCGCTACGCCACGCGCAACTACCCGACGATCGACGCCGAGGACCTGCGCTTCGTCATGATCGAGGGCTCGGGCCGCATCCTGCCCGAGGTCTCCGAGCCCATGGGCCTGTGGGCGCTCGACGAGATGAAGAAGCGCGGCATCGAGTTCCACCTCAACACGTTCCTGTCGTCCTGCGTCGACGGGCACGTCGTCACCTCGACGGGCGTCGAGTTCGACACCGAGACGATCGTGTGGACCGCGGGCGTCAAGGCGAACCCGGTCATCAAGGAGGAGTCGGACCTCCCGTTCGACCGGATGGGCCGCGTCATCGTCAAGCCCACGCTCCAGGTCGCGACGGAGGACGGCGAGATCGTCCCCGACGCCTGGGCCGCGGGCGACTGCGCCGCCGTGCCGGACGTGCTCAACCCGGGCCAGTTCTGCCCGCCGAACGCGCAGCACGCGATCCGCGAGGCCACCAAGCTCGCCGACAACCTGGTCGCCGTCCTCAAGGGCCAGCAGCCCGAGGACTACGCCCACAAGAGCGTCGGCGTCGTCGCGTCCCTCGGCCTGTACAAGGGCGTCGCGGAGCTGTTCGGCTTCCTCAAGCTGCGCGGCCCGCTCGCGTGGCTCGCGCACCGCGGCTACCACGTCATGGCGATGCCGACCGGCAACCGCAAGGTGCGCATCCTCATCGGCTGGATCGGCCAGTTCCTCATGGGCCGCGAGATCGTGTCGCTCGGCTCCCTGCACGACCCGCGCGACGAGTTCCGCAAGGCGTCCGTGCCGCCGAAGCAGCCGGGCGAGAAGGTGGAGCAGAAGGCCGAGTCGTCGGCCGCGCGCGCCGAGAAGGGCTGACCTTCCCCGGTACCGTGAGCGGGCGTCGGCGATCTCCCTCGAGAGGTCGCCGGCGCCCGCTCCGTCGTCCCGCCCCCGTAGCCCAACTGGCAGAGGCAGCCGGCTTAAACCCGGCCCAGTCCCGGTTCGAATCCGGGCGGGGGCACCCTCTCTGGCCCTCGTCGCCCTGTCCGTGGCGCGTCGCGCCGGCGTTCCGTGCACCGGACGTCGGCGGGCGTGTGCGCGGGGCAAGTGTCACGATCCGAGATATCGACTCGCTCGGAGGGGGCAGTGATGATTTCTCGACGCACGCAGTCGCTCAGGGTGGCTGTCGCGATCGCGGCGGCAGGATTTCTTGTCGGGTGCGGCTCTGCGGACGACGGTGACTCGCCGGAACCCGCGGAGTCCGTGGCCTCGGAACCGGCGGCGGAGTCGCCCGAAGCCGTTGACGAGAAGGACGACGCGACGGTCGCGCAGGAAAACGCCGTGGCGAGCGCCCAGAGCTATCTCGAGGTGGGTGGCTTCTCGAAGCAGGGCCTCACGGACCAGCTGAAGTTCGAGGGCTACTCGAACGCTGACGCGAAGTACGCCGTGGCACACGTCGACGTCGACTGGAACGTGCAGGCGGAGATCGCTGCCAAGAACTACATGGACACGCAGTCGTTCTCGCGTTCGGGTCTCATCGAGCAGCTCGAGTTCGACGGTTTCACCGCGAAGCAGGCCGAGCATGGAGCCGATTCCGTGGGGCTTTGACGTCACGTCATCTCGCGGTCATCCCGCACCACCGGCCGTCTCCGCTTCGACGTCGGCGCCGGCACGCCGGAACGCGTCGACGACGCGGCGCACCGCGAGCCGTTCGGCGCGGTCGGTGCGGAGGACGGCGGAGACGTGCCGCGCGGACGCGATGTCGGCGAGCTCGCGCAGCACGAGCCGGTCGCCGGTGGGCGTGGTGAAGCGGGGCAGGACGGCGACCTGGTCGCCGGCGGCGACGAGCGCCTCGATGAGGCGGTTGTCGCGCAGCCGCTGGACGACGCGCAGCTCGGCCCCGGTCGCCTGCTCGACGGCGAGGCGCACGGTGTCGAACGGGTAGCCCAGGGGCACGCCGATCCAGTCCTGGTCGACCAGGTCCGCCGGCCGTACGCGCGGCAGGCGGGCCAGCGGGTGCCCCGCGGCCATCGCGATGTCGAGCGGCTCGCGGGCCAGCGGCACGACGGTGAGCCCCTCGGCTCCGGCGGGCCGCACGCTGGTGAGCGAGTGCGCGACGACGACGTCGTGGTCCGCGGTGAGCGGACCGTATTCGGCCTCGGCGATGTCGACGTCGACGCACCGCAGGGTGATGGCGGTGCCCTCGAGGTCGGCCATGGCGCGGGGGAGCAGGAACGTGGCGGCGCTGGCCAGGGCCGCCACGGTGACCGTGCCGGACGGCTCGCCCTGGAACTCGTCCCAGCGGGCCTGCACCTGCGCGAGCGCGGCGGCGACGCTGGCCCCGCCCGCGGCCAGCAGCCGCCCGGCGTCCGTGAGGCGCAGCCCGCGGCCGGACGGCTCGACGAGCGGGGCGCGCAGCTCGCGCTGGGCGGTGCGGAGCTGTTGGGAGACGGCCGACGGCGTGCGGTGGGTGGCGCGGGCGACGGCCGTGACGCTGCCCCGGTCGGCGAGCTCGCGGAGCAGCTCGAGGTGCCGGACATCCATGAAGTCAGCCTACAGACACGATGAAGCAACTTTCGCTTGTCCTTCACCGTGCCGCCGGGTGAGGCTGGGCGCATGCCCGCCCGCCACCGGCTGCTCGCCGTCCTCGTCGCCCTCCTGTGGGGGTTGAACTTCATCGCCATCGACGCGTCGTTGCAGCACTTCCCGCCGATGTTCCTCGTCGCGCTGCGGTTCGCGCTCATCGCGCTGCCGACCGTGTTCCTGGTGCCGTGGCCGGACGTCCCGGTGCGCTGGGTGGTCGGCTACGGGCTCGGGTTCGGCGCGCTGCAGTTCCTCTTCCTGTACTGGGGCATGGCGGCCGGGATGCCCGCCGGGCTCGCGTCGCTCGTGCTGCAGATGTCCGGCCCGTTCACCGTGCTGCTCGGCGCCACGTTCCTGCGCGAGCGCGTGAGCGGCCGGCAGGTGCTCGGCATCCTCGTGGCCGTCGGCGGGCTCACCCTGGTGGCGTGGCAGCAGGCCGCGACCGCCACCGTCGTCCCCTTCCTGCTCACCCTGGCCGGCGCGTTCGGCTGGGCCATCGGCAACATCTGCAACCGGCAGGCGAAGCCGCAGAGCCCGCTGCGCCTCACCCTGTGGATGTCCGTGGTGCCTCCGCTGCCGATGCTCGCGCTGTCGCTGCTGGTCGAGGGGCCGGGAGAGATCGCGCACTCCCTCACGTCGTGGGACGACCCGGGGGCCGTGGGCGCCGTCGTCGGCCTGCTGTACACGGTGCTCGTCGCGACGGTGCTCGGTTCCGGCGTGTGGACCTGGCTCATGGCCCGCCACCCCGCGGGCGTGGTCGCCCCGTTCTCCATGCTCGTGCCCGTGGTCGGCATGTCGGCGGCCTGGGTGCTCCTCGGCGAGCGGGTGACCCCGCTCGAGGGGGTGGGCGCCGTCCTCGTCGTGGGCGGGGTCCTGTACGGCAGCGGCCGGGCCGCGCGCCGCCTTCTGCCGTCAGCAGAACGGCCGGCCGCGGAGCCGCTGGCGGAGCCGTCGGCCGCCGGTCGCGGGTAGCGTCGTCGGCATGACGGCGGACACGGGGTTCGGCACGACGACGGAGCACGTGCGCGAGCCGCTGCTGCGGCACCTGGTCGGGGCGATCCTGCGCCGGGCGCGCCTGGCGCAGGGCCGCACGCTGCAGGAGGTCTCCGGCACGGCGCGCATGTCCACCGCGTACCTGTCCGAGGTGGAGCGCGGGCGCAAGGAGGCGTCGTCCGAGGTGCTCGCCGCGGTGTGCGCGGCGCTCGGCATCCGGCTCGTCGACCTCGTCGCCGCGGCGCACGACGCGCTCGCCGCGAGCGCCGAGCACCAGGAGCGCGTCCGCGTGCTCACGTCCCTGCGCGACCGGTCGCCGTCGTCGTCCCGGCACGTGCGCTCGGCGACGGCCGTGCGCACGACGACGTCGGACGTCGTCGCCCTCGCCGCGTAGCGCCAGCGCCGAGCATGGAGTTCTTCGTCTACCACCGTGACCGTGCCGGGTCGATCGCCCTGCGCGAGGCGCTCAACGACGAGCACCTGGCCTACATGGACCGGTTCGCGGACGGGATGATCGCGCGCGGTCCGACGACGACGGACGGCGGCGAGACGCTCACCGGGAGCGTGCACGTCCTCGACCTGCCCGGGCCCGAGGCCGCCCGGGCGTTCGCGTTCGACGAGCCCAACTACCAGGCCGGCGCGTACCGCGACGTGCTGCTGCGCCGGTGGCGCAACACGCTCGGGCGCACGATGTGGGACTACCCCGGCGGGCCGGAGGGCGATCCCCGGTACCTGGTCCTCGGGCTCGGGTGGCGGGGGACCGGCGAGCCCCTGGTCGCGCCGGGAGCGGGGGTCGGCCTGGTCGCGGCGGGACCGCTCCTGTCGGACGACGGCGCCGCGGTCCTCGGCGCCGCCGTGCTGGTCGAGGCCGCCGGGCCCGACGACGCCCGCCGGGTGCTGGTCGCGGACGACTACGCGGACGTCGAGGTCCACGACTGGCACGTCGGCGGCCGCCCGGTGGCGCGGGACGGCTAGGCCGCGGCGCGGTCCGACAGCTTGCGCGAGGTGACGACCGCGTCCGCCACCCCGTAGTCGACGGCGTCCTGGGCCGACAGGATGAGGTCGCGGTCGGTGTCGGCGCGCAGCCGGTCGGCGGTCTGCCCGGTGTGCCGGGCCAGGAGCTGCTCGGTCTCGGCGCGCAGGCGCAGCACCTCGCGCGCCTGGATGGCAAGGTCGGACACGGTGCCCTGCCCCTGGGTGGACGGCTGGTGCAGCAGCACGCGGGAGTGCTCCAGCACCGTGCGCTTGCCGGGCGTGCCGGCGGCCAGCAGCACCGCGGCGGCGGACGCCGCCTGCCCCATGCAGGTGGTGGCGACGTCGCTGCGCACGTACTGCATGGTGTCGTAGATCGCGGTCATCGCGGTCGCGGAGCCGCCGGGGGAGTTGATGTACAACCCGATCTCCTGCTCGGGCGCCTCGGACTCCAGGTGCAGCAGCTGCGCCATGACGACGTTCGCCACGCCGTCGTCGATCTCGGTGCCGAGGAAGATGATCCGGTCGCGCAGCAGGCGGGAGAAGACGTCGGAGTAGCGCTCTCCCAGCGGGGTGCGCTCGACGACGTTCGGGATCGTGTAGCTCATCCGCTCGTCCATCACAGCCCCGCCTTCCGGCCGCCGGCCGACGGCCGCACGTCCTCGACGCTCTCGACGATCCGGTCGACCATGCCGTACTCGACCGCCTCGGTGGCCGTGAACCAGCGGTCACGGTCGCTGTCGGTGGCGATCTGCTCCACCGTGCGGCCGGTGTGCTGCGCGATGAGCTCGTGCATCACGCGCTTGGTGTGCTCCAGGTTCTCCGCCTGGATCGCGATGTCGACGGCGGTGCCCCCGATGCCGGCCGACGGCTGGTGCATCATCACCCGCGTGTGCGGCAGCACGTAGCGCTTGCCCTTGGTGCCGGTGGTGAGGAGGAACTGGCCCATGCTGGCGGCGAAGCCGAACCCGACCGTCACGACGTCGTTCGGCAGCAGCCGCATGGTGTCGTAGATGCCGAGCCCCGCGGTGACGGAGCCGCCGGGGGAGTTGACGTACAACGCGACGTCGGACCGCGGGTCCTCCGCCGACAGCAGCAGGAGCTGCGCGACGACGCGGTTGGCGACGGCGTCGTCGATCTCGGTGCCGATCACCACGATGCGCTGGTGCAGCAGCCGCGCGGTGAGCTGGTCGTCGAAGGCGGGCGCGGTGGGCGGTGCCGGTGTGCTCAGGGTCGGTGTGCTCAGGGTCGGGGTGCTCTGGGTCGGTGTGCTCATGTCCCCACCGTCCGACGACGGTGGCCGCAGCGGGAGGGTTCTCTGCCGGGAGCGCATCCGCTCAGGGCAGATCCGGTGGGAACCCTCTGGCGGGGCGGGCGGTCAGAGTCGCGGGAACCAGCGCCGTCGCACGCCGACCAGGACGAGGCCCACGAGGACGAGGACGATCGCCGCCACCATCAGCCCGACGTCACCGAAGCCGGTGGATGCCAGCGCGCCGGGCAGCGGGGCCTGGGACGACGGCGGTGCGTCGGCGTGCGGTGCCCCGGGCGATTCGTCACCTCGACCGGTGGGCCCGTCGGAGGCATCCGGGGGCACCGCGTCGTCGCTGCCGTCGCCACTGTCGCCACCACCGCCACCGCCGCCGTCGTTGCCGCCGTCGTTGCCACCGTCGCTACCGCCATCGCCGGGCGGGTCGGTCGGGTCCGGCTCGTCCGGCGGGTCGGTGGGGTCGGGCTCCTCGGGTTCGGCGAGCGTCCCGCCGCCGAGCCATGCCGTCGTGGTCGCGTCGTCGAGCGTGCTGACCTCGTCTCCCTGCGGCGCCTGGACGCCCACGGGAAGGCTCGTCGCCTCGAACCGAGCGCTGCGGACGGTACGTGGCAGCTTCGGGTGGTCACGCTCGAACTCCGCCTTCGGCGTCTGGTCCCGCGGCGCGTCGGGGAGCACGATGCCGCCGAAGATCTCGATGTAGAACTCCTGCTCGCCGTGCTCGTACTCGTAGCGGTACTGCACGGTCTTCAGCAGCTCGCGGTACTCGTCGTACACGTCCTTCGGGTCGTACTCGGTGCGCGCCGGCCAGGCGCTGACGTCGCCCGAGCCGATGACGTCGTGGAAGGCGCCCGGGCGCTCCGCGTCGCGGTCCTTGATCCACTCGGCGGCGACCCGGGCCGTGTAGACGCGGCGCAGGTCCGCGTACTCGGGGGCGGAGTTGACGTAGTCCTCGAGCGGTTGCTCGAAGTCGTCGACGATGCGCTGCGTGTTCCGCTCGACCATCTTCGGGGGCGCGTCCTGGCAGACCTCGTTGCCGGGTACCTCCCAGTCCACGTCGAACGGCTCGATCTGGACCTGCAGCGGGGCGTCCAGGATGTAGAGCTGGTCGTCCTCGACGCGCACCTTGGCCGGCTGCGGCTCGATCCACAGCCGGGTCCAGTCGGAGCAGATCAGGCCGTCGTCGGTGCGCTCCAGCGACTCCCAGTGCTTCTTGCCCTGCTCCGTCTCGGGGCGCATGAGGTCGTTGAGGCTCTGCTTCATCTCCAGGTCCGCCTCGAGCAGCACGCGACCGGCGTCGGTGGAGCCGAACTCCTCGTCGACGATGGTGTCCGGCGTGTCCGGGTTGAGGTTTACCCAGAACTGCTCGGGGTCGAGCGCGAGCCACGTCATGAGGGCGTCGGAGGACAGGTCCAGCGCGGCTTCGCCCCCGTACCCGGGTTCCGCCACGCCGTCGTCGGGGAGCTCGTCCGCCGAGAAGGCGTACCCGTAGTCGCCCGCCTTCGGGTCATCGGTGACGTAGCGCAGCTCGAGGGAGCGCCAGTCGATCCCGCCGGGGCTGCGCGGCATGAACCCCTGCCGGCGGCCGTCGGCGCCGAACGAGGCCTGCATCCGCTGGCCCTCGCGGGCGAGCGCCGGGGTGCGTCCCGACCGCTGGGCGAGATCCTTCGCCGGCCCCGCCGTCGAGCGGCGCGGGCACGTCGCCGAGAGCGTGGACGGGCCCGCGGACTTCGGGGCTGGCCCGCACGTCGGGTTCATCGCGGTGCTCGACGACGGTGACGGGTTCTTCTGGACCGCGGTGGAGCGCAAGGTCGTGTGCTCGACCTTGTGCGTGCGCATCTGCTCGAGCTGCTTCGGTGTCGGCTCCTTGCTGAAGATGTAGACGACGCGCCAGCCCTTCGCGCGCAGCGCGGCGTCGGCCTTGAGCTGGCTGGCGCGCAGCGAGGAGTTCCCGGACTTGACCTCGTACGCGATCTTGAGGGTCCGGTTGACCGAGTCGTAGCGGCGGTTGGAACCGAGCTTCTGCTCCTTCGCCAGCTTGGTGTCCTCGCACATCCAGCTCGGGCCGCCGAGCTTGAGCCGCCGACCCACGTTCCCGTGGAACGCGTCGCCGCGGGCGTCGTTGGCCTGGTTCGGGATGTAGGAGTTGCGCCACTGGTCCCACCCCCACGTGCCCTTGTAGACGTTCCATCGCCGGATCATGCGGTCGCGGGAGCCGACCGGGAACGTCTTGTAGCTCCCCTTGAGCTTCTTCAGCTCGGCCTTCGTCGGCTCCTTCTCGCCGCTGAGGTGCTCGGCCGGGTTCTCGTACTCGTAGTCGGCGATCGTCTCGGCGTGGCCGCTGGGCAGGCCGCCGCCGGGCAGGTCGACGGGATCTGCCGCTTCCGAGATGCCGTCGATGAGCTCGTCGCACTGGACGTTGAACTTGGGCGCGCCCTCGCTGGCGAGTCCGGGCACCAGCACGAGGGAGACGGCGAGCACGAGGGCTGTGGCCACCGCGGACGCGACGGCGCGTCGCAGGCGGTCGCGTCGCAGCACGGCGGCGGTGGACTCGTCGACCTCGTTGGCGTGCCTGCTCACGACGCTCTCCTTCGACGCGGGGTGGGTCTGCCGCCGGGGTGGTCACACGTCTGTGACGCAGGCAACCCTCCCGACGGTAGCCAGGAGCGACCGGTTCCGCGCTCGTGACAAATATTGCGCGAGGCAACCGAGTGTCGCGACGGTCAGGCCGGGGGCGTGTCCCGCTTGTAGGCGTCGAGGTCGGCGTTGAGGCGCTCGACCAGCTCGGCGAGCAGGGTGCGGTCGGCGGGGCTCCAGTCGGCGAGCACGGTGGAGTAGGTGGCGCCGCGCCTGCGCCGCTGCGCGCGCAGGGCGTCCCGGCCGCCGGCGGTCGCGGAGACGAGGACGGCGCGCCCGTCGTGGGGGTCGCGGGAGCGCTGCACGTGGCCCGCCCGTTCGAGGGCGACGACCTGGCGCGTCACGGTGGAGGCGTCGATCCCGAGGCGGTCCGCGAGCGCCTGGACGCGCTGGGGGCCGCCGTCGCGCAGGGCGTGCAGCAGGAGGTAGCCGGAGCGGTCGAGGTCGTGGCCGCCGGTCCGGACGGTGGTCGCCGCGGTGGTGCGCTCGGCGCGGCGCAGCAGCTGGGCGAGGCCGAGCTCGACGCGGGCGACGACCTCCGCCGTCGCGGCGTCGTCGCCCTGGTCGGGGCGCTTCTTCTCGACATTGTTTCCCCGGGAAGCGGTCATAGGTGTATCCTACAGGTAATTACCTGCACCATGCAGGTATCTCGGCGCCCGAACGGCCCGTGGCCGGCGACGACGACGGCGCAGCAACCAGCAGACGACGCCCGCGACCGACCGTGGGGCAGGAGTGAGGAGTCCGTGGCAGGCACACGCAACGAACCGAACAAGACCGCGATCTACGCGACCGCGCTGACCGCGTTCTTCGCGATCGCCGGCATCGCCGTCGTCGACCCGATCCTCCCGGTGATCGGGGAGGCGATCGGTGCCACCACGTGGCAGATCGAGCTCCTGTTCACCGCGTACATCGCGGTCATGGCCGTCGGCATGATCCCGGCCGTGCTCGCCACGGGGAAGTTCGGCTACAAGAAGATCCTGGGCGCCGGCGTCACCATCGTCGCGATCGCGGCGATCCTCGCCGCGCTGAGCACGTCGATCGGCCAGCTCGCCGCGCTGCGCGGTCTGTGGGGCCTCGGCAACGCCATGTTCTTCGCCACCGCGATGGTGCTGCTCGTCTCGCTCGCCAACGACCGCGAGTGGGTGGTCGGCATCTTCGAGACCTGCGTCGGCCTCGGCTTCGCCGTCGGCCCCCTCATCGGGGGCCTGCTCGGCAGCATCAGCTGGCGCGTGCCGTTCCTCGCCTGCGGCCTGTTCATGATCGTGGCCCTCGCGATGTCGATCACGAAGCTCAAGGACCCGGCCGAGAAGCCGGCGCCGCTGCACGTGGGCCAGGTCTTCGGGCTCTTCCGCAAGCCCGCGTTCCTCGCGCTCGCGGTGGTCACCGCCACCTACAACTTCGTGTTCTTCGTCATCCTCGGCTACACGCCGATCTTCCTCGGGCTCGACGTCATCCCCCTCGGCCTGGTCTTCACCGCCTGGGGCCTCGGGCTCGCGTTCGGCATCCTCGTCGTCGGCCACAAGCTCGCGCACACGATCGGCGCCGTGCAGACCCTGGGCATCGCCGTCGCCGGCGTGCTCGTGATGACCCTGCTGCTCGCCCTCGGGCTCCCGACGGCGGCCTCCATCGTCGTGCTCGTCGTCGCCGGCGTGTTCATGGGTATCGCCAACGCCATCCTCACCGACCTGTCGCTCGCCCTCGGCGACCCCGACCGCCGCGTCACGACCGGCGCCTTCAACCTCGTGCGCTGGGGCTTCGCCGCCCCCGCCCCGGTGATCGCCGGCCTGCTGCACCCGGTCGGCGCCTCCGCCCCGTACTGGGTCGGCGTCGGCGTGCTGGCCGTGGGCGTGATCGTCTTCCTGCTCACCGCGCACAAGATGGCCGGCCAGCTGGGCGAGAAGGTGCTGTGGGCGCGGTGGAACCGCGCCGCCCGCGCCGTCGAGGGCACGCCGGAGGAGGCCATGTCCGAGCTGTGACACCCCGTCGCGCACCGGCGCGACGCGGGCACCGACGGGCGTCGGGCGGGGGACCGCCCGGCGCCCGCCGCCGTCCGCGCGACGCACCTGTCCGACCTTCGGCCACGGCCGTCAGCCCTTCGGACGATGTCCCGGGGAACTCGGGCGGCGTATCGTCCGTTCAGCCCAAGCGTCACGACAGCGGAGTCGTGCCCCCCTGCCGACCGCCCGTCTGGAGTGAGCGTGTTCCGACTTGCCCGCCTGTCCCTGGCGAACCGCGCCGTCGTCGCCCTGGCGACGATCGCGATCTTCGTCTTCGGGGCGATGAGCCTGGGCTCCCTCAAGCAGGAGCTCATCCCGTCCCTGGAGCTCCCGGCGGGCGCGGTCGTCGCGACCTACCCGGGCGCGTCGCCGGAGGTGGTCGAGCAGCGCGTCACCGAGCCGCTCGAGGCCGCCGCGCAGTCCGTCGAGGGCATCGAGTCCATCGGCTCGACGGCGTCCACCGGCAGCTCGGTCACCACCGTGCAGTTCGAGTACGGCACCGACATGGACGCGGCGACCCAGCGGCTCCAGACCGCCGTCACCCGCGTCCAGTCCCAGCTCCCCGAGGACGTCGAGCCGCAGGTCGTCACCGGCTCGCTCGACGACCTGCCGGTCATCCAGCTGGCGGCGGCCGGCAGCCAGGACTCGGGCGAGGACGTGGACGCCGCGGCGCTCGCGGACACCGTCGACTCCGTCGTCGTGCCCGCGCTGGAGGACCTGGACGGCGTCCGCTCGGTCGCCGTCACCGGCGGCGAGACCGACCAGGTGCTGGTCGACGTCAAGACGAAGAAGCTCGCGGCGGCCGGCCTGACGACGCAGGACGTCGCCGACGTGCTCAAGGACAACGGCGTCGTGCTGCCCGCCGGCACCATCACCGACGACGACGTCACCTACTCCGTCCAGGCCGGCTCCAGCATCGACAGCGTCAAGGAGCTCAAGGCGCTCCCGCTCGTGCCGGACCCGGCGGCGGGCGCGACGACGGGCGCGGGCGACGCGACCGGCGGCACCACGGGCGAGGTCGGCGACGGCACGGGCGCCCCGCCCGCGGCCGACGGCTCTGCGCAGGACCCCGCGCAGGACCCCGCGCAGGGCGCCGAGGGCGCCACCACCCCGCAGACCCCGGCCGCCCCCGAGCCCGTGACGCTCGCCGACGTGGCCACCGTGCAGGTCGTGCCGGTCGAGGCGACGTCGCACTCCCGGCTCGACGGCGAGTCCTCGCTGGGCGTCGCCATCACCAAGACGCCCGACGGCAACACCGTCGACGTCTCCCACGCCGTCCAGGACGCGATGGACGACCTGCGGCCCGAGCTCGAGGCCGCCGGGGTCACCACCGCCGTCGTGTTCGACCAGGCGCCGTTCATCGAGGAGTCGATCGAGGGCCTCGCCACCGAGGGCGGCCTCGGCCTGCTGTTCGCCGTGATCGTCATCCTCGTGTTCCTGGTCTCCCTGCGCTCCACGCTCGTGTCCGCGGTGTCGATCCCGCTGTCGCTGGCCGTGACCTTCGTGGTCATGAACGCCACCGGGTACACCCTGAACATCCTCACGCTGGGCGCCCTGACCATCTCGATCGGCCGCGTCGTCGACGACGCCATCGTGGTCATCGAGAACATCAAGAGACACCTGTCGTACGGCGAGGACAAGAAGGCGGCGATCCTCACCGCCGTGCGCGAGGTGGGCGGCGCCATCACCGCGTCGACCATCAGCACGGTCGCCGTCTTCCTGCCGATCGCGCTGGTCGGCGGCATGGTGGGCGAGCTGTTCCGGCCGTTCGCGATGACCGTCGCGATCGCGATGCTCGCGTCGCTGGTCGTGGCCCTGACGATCGTGCCCGTGCTGGCGTACTGGTTCGTCAAGGCGCCCGCCGTCGCCACGGACCCCGCCGAGGCGGAGCGTGTCCGCGAGGCCGCCGAGGCCAAGGAGCGCCGCGGCCTGTGGCAGCGCGCGTACGTGCCGAGCCTCGGCGCCGCGCTGCGCCACCCGTGGGTCACGCTCGTGGTCGCGGTCGCCGTCCTCGGCGGCACGCTCGCGCTGGTGCCGCGCCTGGAGACCAACTTCATCGGCGACTCCGGCCAGGACACCGTCACGGTGACGCAGTCGTTCGAGACCGGCGCGTCGCTCGAGGCGCAGGACGCCGCGGCCACCGAGGTCGAGGACGCCCTGGCCGACGTCGACGCGGTCGAGAGCGTGCAGACCACCGTCGGGTCGGGCGACGCCGCGATGGCCGCGTTCATGGGCGGTGGCTCCGCGCCGCAGGCCACGTTCGCGATCACGCTCGACCCCGACGCCGACGGCGTCGAGGCGCAGACCGAGATCCGCGACGCCGTCGAGCCGCTGGCCGAGACCGGCGTCACCACCGGGGTCAGCGTCTCCGGCGGGGACTCCGGCTTCGGCTCCAGCACCGTGGACCTCGTCGTGCAGGCGAACGACAGCGACGACCTGGACGCCGCGGCGCAGCAGGTCACCGACGCGGTGTCGGGCCTGGACGGCGTGGCCGAGGTGACCAACGACCTCGCCGCCGCGCAGCAGGTCGTGCAGGTGTCCGTCGACCGCGAGAAGGCGGCCGAGGCGGGGCTGACCGAGACCCAGGTCTCCGGGATCGTCTCGGCGGCCATGGGGCCCGAGCAGACCGTGGGCGAGGTCGACCTGGGCGACGGGCCCACCGACGTGGTCGTGAAGACCGGCGACGCCCCGGCCACGCAGGGCGAGATCGAGGACCTCGAGGTCCCCACCGCCGCAGGCATGGTGCCGCTCACCGACGTCGCGACCGTCGAGAAGGTGGACGTGCCCACGTCGATCTCCCGCACCGACGGCGCGCGGTCCGCGACCGTGTCGGTGACGCCCGAGACGCAGGACGTCGGCACGCTCACCGCGGACATCACGGCCGCGACCGACGACCTCGACCTCCCCGCGGGGGCGACCGTCGAGATCGGCGGCGTCGCCTCCGACCAGGCGGACGCGTTCGCCGACCTCGGGCTGGCGCTGGTCGCCGCGATCGCCATCGTCTACCTGGTGATGGTCGCGACCTTCGGGTCGCTGGTGCAGCCGCTGATCCTGCTGGTGTCGGTGCCGTTCTCCGCCACCGGCGCGCTGCTGGCGCTGCTCGCCACCGACACCCCGCTGGGCGTCCCGGCGCTCATCGGCGTGCTGATGCTCGTCGGCATCGTGGTGTCGAACGCGATCGTGCTCATCGACCTCATCAACCAGTACCGGGACCCGGCGCACGGGCACCCCCGGTCGCTGGAGGAGGCCGTGCGCGAGGGCGCCCGCAAGCGTCTGCGCCCCATCGTCATGACGGCGCTGGCGACGATCTTCGCGCTGACGCCGATGGCGATCGGCCTCACCGGCGGCGGGTCGTTCATCAGCCAGCCGCTGGCGCTGGTGGTCATCGGCGGGCTCATCTCCTCGACGCTGCTCACGCTGTTCGTGGTGCCCGTGCTCTACGAGCTCATCGAGCGCCGCAAGGAGCGCCGGCACACGAAGCGCGACTCGCGCGTCGTGCGCCGGGCGGAGAAGGCCGAGCGGGCCGCGGCGCGCGCCGCGGAGAAGGCGGAGGCGGCCGAGGAGGCCGCTGCCGTCGCCCGCCGTCAGGCGGGTACCGACCCCGCCTGACCGCGCTCCGTGGGGGTGAGCGTGATCGTGGCCCTGTTCCGGTCGTGACCCAGGGCCACGATCACGCTCACGACGAGCGCGGGTCAGGCGTCGCGGCGCTTGAGCGTGATCGCCGCGGCGACGAGCAGCACCACGGTGTACCCGACGAGGACGGCGTAGCCGGCCCACGGGTCGAGCAGGGCGTCCGTCTCGGCGCCGCGGGAGATGATCCGCTCGCCGGCCACGCTGGGCAGCAGCTTGTTCACCCAGTCCGTCCACGCGGCGTCGGACGCCTGCACGACGATGCTGAAGATGAGCGGCACCACGAAGAAGATCGCGACGATCGTGAAGATCGCGCCCGCGCTGTGGCGCATCAGCGTGCCCACGGCGAGCGAGAACGCGGCCACGGTGGCGAGGTAGAGCACGCAGCCGGCCAACGCCCGCACCTGCTCGGAGTCGGACAGGTCCACGCTCATCCCGGCGTCCTCGAGCAGGGGCGCCGTGGCGACGTACGCGATCACCAGGGCGAGGGCCACCACGACGGCGGTGGCGAGCACGATGACGACCAGCTTGCCCCACAGCACGGGCAGGCGGCGGGGCACGGCGGCGAACGTCGAGCGCACCGTGCCGGTGGAGTACTCGCTGGTGACGATCAGCGACGCCAGCACGCCCACGGCGAGCGCGCCGAACGAGTAGCCGAACGACACGATCGTCGTGCCGGTGAGGCCGATCGCCTGGAGCCCCGGGTCCTGCGACATGCCCTCGGCCATCTCGGGGGTGTCGACCATCGTGCGCACGATCGCGGCCATCATGAGCGCCAGCCCCACCATGACGACGGCCGTGATCACCACGGTCCACACCGTGGAGCGCAGGGTGCGGAACTTGATCCACTCGCCGCGCAGCACGCGGCCGAACGTCACCCGCTGCACGACGACGGCCGGCGCGGCCTCGCGGGTGGGTGCGGTGGCGGTCATCGGGGCGCTCCGTCCGTCGTCGCGCCGGTCTCGGCGCCCGGCGCCGGGGCGGCGCCGTCCAGGGCCTCGGCCTGGTACTCGACCGAGTCGGCGGTGAGCTCCAGGTAGGCCTCCTCGAGGGTGGAGGACACGGGGGTCAGCTCGTGCAGGACGACGCCGCCCGCGGCGGCGAGCTCGCCCACCCGGGCCGCCTCGACGCCGGTGACCTCGAGGACGCCGTCCTCGGCCGGGGCGACGTCGCCGCCCTCGCGCCGCAGGACGTCGGCGAGGTCGGCGGCCTGCGGCGAGCGCACCCGCACGAGCCGGCGGGAGGCACCGTCGACCAGCTGCTGCACCGGCATGTCCGCGAGGATCCGCCCCCGCCCGATCACGATGACGTGGTCGGCGGTGAGCGCCACCTCGCTCATGAGGTGGCTGGACAGGAAGACCGTGCGGCCCTCGCCCGCCAGGAAGCGCGCGAGGTTGCGCACCCACAGCACGCCCTCGGGGTCGAGGCCGTTGACGGGCTCGTCGAGGATGAGGGTGCGCGGGTCGCCCAGCAGCGCGACCGCGATGCCGAGCCGCTGCCCCATGCCGAGGGAGAAGCCGCCCACGCGCTTGCGCGCGACCGCCGTCAGGCCGGTGAGCTCGACCACCTCGTCCACCCGCGCCGGCGCGATCGCGTGCGTGGCGGCCAGCGCCTGCAGGTGCTGGCGCGCCGTGCGGCCGGGGTGCACCGCCTTGGCCTCCAGCAGCGCGCCCACCTCGGCCAGCGGCCGGGCGTGCTGCGCGTACGGGCTGCCGTTCACCGTGACCCGTCCGGCCGTCGGGCGGTCCAGGCCCATGATCATCCGCATCGTGGTGGACTTGCCGGCCCCGTTCGGGCCGAGGAAGCCCGTGACCGTGCCGGGCCGCACGGTGAACGTCACGTCGTCCACCGCGAGCTTGGGTCCGTATCTCTTGGTCAGGCCGTGTGCTTCGATCATGTCGCCCCTGGAGGTCATCTCGGGTGCCGTCGTCGCGGGATCACGGGTCCTTCCCGAGCCTACGTGCTGGTCATCGCCGCGTCACGGGCAGGGAGCGGGTGATCCGGGCGGACAGGGCATGATGCGGCCATCCCGTCCGAGCTGCCGTCCGAGCTGCCGTCCGAGCTGCCGTCCGAGCTGCCGTCCGAGCTGCCGCCCGAGTGACCGAGGCCGACCTCGCGGTCGAGGAGCGGGTGCGCGCCGTGCTGGTCGCCGCGCGGCCCGACGACGCGTTCCTCGGCGAGGAGACGTCGGAGCGCGCGCGGCGTCCTCGGAAAGCTCGCCGACCTGGGAACGTCTGAGGAACGCCGCGCGTTCACTACGATGGATTGCACGGCCAGCGACCCGGCACTGCGCGCGCGACGACCCGTCGTCGGGCACCCGGCAGCCGCGACCAGGAGGAGTACATGACCAACCCCGTCTTCTCGAGCAGCAACGTCTTCGGCGAGCCGCGCCGTACCGGGGCTCGCCGGGGCGGCACCGCCACGGCCCAGCCGCAGTACGGGCAGGTCGCCTACGGTGCGGGCACCGCCGGTGCGCAGACCGCCGACGCCGCGAGCCTCGACGCCATGTACCAGGCGCCGTCCGCCACCACGGCCGACACCAAGCGCCTCACCTACGACGACGTCATCATCAAGACCGGCGGCCTCCTCGCGCTGCTGATCGTGGTGGCGGCCGCGACGTGGAACTTCGCCCCGAACCTGTGGCCGATCGGCATGATCGCCGGCCTCGTGCTGGGCCTGGTGAACGCCTTCAAGAAGAAGCCCAGCCCCGCGCTGATCGTGGCCTACACGGTCGCCGAGGGCGTCTTCCTGGGCGGCATCTCGATCGCCTTCGCGTCGATCGCGGTCGGCAGCTCCGGCGCCCCGCTCTCCGGCATCGTGCTGCAGGCCGTCGTGGCGACCCTGGCCACGTTCGCTGCCGCACTGTTCCTGTTCAAGTCCGGCAAGGTGCGGGTCACCCCGAAGTTCACCCGCTGGCTGCTCATCGCCATGGTGGGCTACCTCGTCTTCTCGCTCGTCAACGTCGTCCTGACCTGGACCGGGGTCCTCGACGGCTGGGGCATGCGGGGCGGCGCGCTCGGCATCATCGTCGGCCTCGTCGCGGTCGGCCTGGCCGCCGCGTCGCTGATCGTCGACTTCGACTCGATCAAGCGCGGTGTCGAGCAGGGTGTCCCGGCGCAGTTCGCCTGGACCGCGGCCTTCGGGCTGATCGTCACCCTGGTGTGGCTGTACCTGGAGTTCCTGCGCCTGCTGGCGATCTTCCAGAGCGGCGACTGACGCTCCGGCTCGCCTCCGGTAGGCCTCTGACGGTCGAGGTCCGACGGCCGGTCACCCTGCGGGGTGGCCGGCCGTCGTCGTGCCCGGCGCCGTGCCGCGCCGCACCGCCCACGCGACCAGCAGCAGCCCGGCGGCGACGAGGACGCCGTGCCCGACGCGCACCGCCGGGGTGCCGAAGAACTGCGGCAGGTAGAGCAGCAGCCCGGCGGCCAGCGGGACGCCGGCCCAGCGCGGCCGACCACCGCCGCGCCACAGCGCGACGGCCGCGAGCACGCCGGCCGCCGCGACGAGGGCCAGGCCGACGCCGAAGAGCGTCATCGCCGCGGGCTGGAGCCGCAGCACCTCGACGTCGGCGAGCAGCGCCGGGTCGTCCGTGCGCAGCGCGGCCTGCGCGATCGTGCGGATGCCGAAGATCTCGGCACCGAAGTAGAGGGAGCTGAGCGCGGCCCCGGCCCAGGCGGTCGCGACGGCGGCGGTGGCGGCGCGGGCACCCGGGGCGGACCCCGGGGCCGACCCCGCGCGCAGCAGCGCCCGCAGGCCGAGGAACGTCGGCGCGAGCAGGCCGAGCCCTGCGATCCCGCACAGGTGCGCCAGCACCCACCGGTCGGAGGCGAACGCCTGGGCGAGCGCGAGGCTCGGCACGGACTCGTCGGGCCACGGTCGGAGCACGGGGAAGAGCAGCAGGAGCACGCCCGCCGCGACGGCGCCGGTCGCCGTCCAGGCCACGACCCGAGCGGTGCGCGCCGGGGCGAGAGCCGGGTCGGACGCCGTCGTGCGGGCGGCGGGGGAGGACGTCGTGCGGGTCATGACTGCTCCTTCGGTGCGGATGACGACGGTGCGTCGGCGAGGGCGGCGACCCCGGCGACGAGCATGTCGACCAGGGCGTCGAAGCTGCGGTCGAGGTCCTCGGGCAGGCGGAACCCGCCGCCGAGCTCGAGGACCACGAAGCCGTGCACCCCGGCGCGCACCACGCGGACGGCGTCGATCGTGCGGTCGTCGGGGAGGCCGAAGCCGTGCAGCACCGCTCCGACCAGCGCGACGACGCGCGCCGCCGCGGTCCGGTGCCCGGCGTCCTCGGGGGCGTCGGGATCCGGCGCGAGCTGGACGGCGGCGTACCGGCCGGGGTGCGCGAGGGCGTAGTCCCGCCACGCGCGGGCGAGGGCGCGCAGGGCGTCGGGGCCGGCCCGGCCGACCGTCGCTGCCGCGCTCGTCGTCGTCAGCTCCTCGAGGGCGACCAGCGCGACCTCCCGGCGCAGCGCCGCGAGCGACCCCACGTGCTTGTAGAGGCTCGGGGTGGCGACCCCGGCGGAGGCGGCGACCTTCGCGAGGGTGAGGTCGGCGAGCCCGGTGGGCCCGCCGGCGTCCACCTGCTCGAGCGCGATGCGCACGACGGCGTCGCGGGACAGGCCCGCCCTAGGCACGGGCACCCCGCTCGTCGGCGCCGTCGCGCTCGTCGTCGTGCCGGGTGACGGGCAGGCCGGCGACGAACTCCAGGACGGCCGGGGTGACGACCTCGGGTGCCTGGTGCTGCGGGTAGTGGCCCACGCCGGGCACCAGGAGCTCCTGGCCGCCGAGCGCGTCGCGCATGCGGGCGAGCTCGGCTCCGGCGTCCTTGTAGTCGGGGTCGAGCTCGCCGACGACGACGAGCGACGGCGCCTCGACCGAGGGGACCAGCGGCTCGATGACGGAGTGGTCGAGCGCGACGGCCAGGTCGCGGAACGACCGGAGGTGCGCCGGGTCGGCCATGCTGCGCCGGATCTCCGCGACGTGCTGCGCGTGCCCGGGCGAGCGGCGGCCCTTGGCGAACATCGAGGTGTAGAGCCACGCCCACGCCGCGGCGCCCCACGGGCGACGGAACAGCACGCGGTAGAGCAGGCGGTAGGTGCGCAGCGCCCCCGGGGAGGCGACCTCCCGCAGGTGCGGGGCCACCAGCACCAGGGCCCGCACGAGCTCGGGCCGCTCGGCGGCGGCCCACACGGCGGCGGACCCGCCCATGGAGCTGCCGACCAGCACCGCCGGCCCGGCGTCCAGGTGCTCGACGAGCGCGACGAGGTCGGTCCCGGTGGCGATGTCGCCGTGCGTGGTGAAGGTGGTGTCGGAGTCGCCGTGGCCGCGCAGGTCCGCGACGACCACCCGGTGGCCGGCGGCGACGAGAGCGGGGACGAGGTCGTCGTAGGTGGAGCGGAGGTCGCCCATCCCGGGGACGGCGACGACGAGCGGGCCGCTGCCCGCGTCGGTGTAGGCGATCCGCCCCTCGGGGCGGGTGAGGTACCGGACGTCCGGTGTTGTGGTCATGTCCATAGCCACAAAGCTAATACCGTTAGCCAGCGATCGCAAGAGGCTCCTCGAAGAAACTTCTGGGGCGATGTCGATCTCGCGGTTCCCCGTTCGACCTGGGGATGAGAAGGTCGCCACGAGGGTGACCGCGATCACGACAGGGAGCAGGACGATGGCCAAGTACATGCTGATCATGCGGGGGACCGACGAGGGCCAGGCTCAGTTCGAGCAGATGGACTTCACCGAGGTCATCGCGGCGATGGGCCGCTACAACGAGTCGATGATGAACGCCGGCGTGCTCGCCGCGGGCGAGGGGCTGTCCGACGCGTCCGAGGGCGCCGTCGTCGACTTCTCCACCGACACGCCCGTCGTCACGGACGGCCCCTACGGCGAGACCAAGGAGCTGTTCAACGGCTTCTGGATCGTCGACGTCGCCACCAAGGAGGAGGCGATCGAGTGGGCCAAGCGGGCGCCGCTGGGCGGGCCCGGGACCAAGCTCGAGGTGCGCCGGGTCAACGGCCCCGAGGACTTCCCGCAGGACGACGAGTGGATCCAGAAGGAGCAGGGGTGGCGCGAGGAGCAGGCCCAGCGGGCCGAGCAGGCGCAGTGACCCCGAGCGCTCCCGACGGAGGCCGCGCCGACGACGGCGCGGCCTCCCGGCGCGTCGTCGAGGCGGTCTGGCGCATCGAGTCCAGCCGCATCGTCGGCGCGCTCGCGCGGTACACGAACGACTTCGCGCTCGCGGAGGACGTCGCGTCGGAGGCGCTGGCGGAGGCGCTGGTCGCCTGGCCGCGCGACGGCGTCCCGCGCGACCCGGTGGCGTGGCTGCTCGCGACCGGGCGGCGTCGCGCGATCGACGCGTTCCGGCGCCGCTCCGGGCGGGACGAACGGTACGCGGCGCTGGCCCGCGACCTCGGCGAGGGCGGCGCCGTCACGGGCGGGCCGGGCTCCGTCCCCGAGCCCGCCGACGACCTGCTGTGGGACCCGGACAAGATCGAGGACGACCGTCTCGCGCTGCTGTTCGTGGCCTGCCACCCGGTGCTGTCCAAGGAGGCGCGGGTCGCGCTCACCCTGCGCGTGGTGGCCGGCCTGAGCAGCGAGGAGATCGCGCGCGCCTTCCTCGTCCCCGTGCCCACCGTGCAGGCGCGCATCACCCGGGCGAAGAAGACGCTGACGGCCGCGCGGGTGCCGTTCGAGGTGCCGGCCGCCGAGGACCGCGCGGAGCGGCTCGGTTCCGTGCTGAACGTCGTCTACCTCATCTTCTCGGAGGGGTCGACGGCGTCGGGCGGCGACGACTGGATGCGGCCGGACCTGGCGTACGAGGCGGTGCGCCTCGCGCGCGTGCTGACGCGGCTCGCCCCCGAGCCGGAGACGTTCGGGCTGCTCGCCCTGCTCGAGCTCACCGCGGCGCGGTTCCCCGCGCGCACCGGGCCGGACGGCGAGCCCGTGCTGCTGGAGGACCAGGACCGGCGCCGCTGGGACCGGTCCGCGATCCGGCGCGGGCGCGACGCCCTGGCCCGGGCCGTCGCCGTCGGGCGCGGGCTGGGGCCGTACGGGCTGCAGGCCGCCATCGCGGAGCAGCACGACACGGCCCGGTCGGTGCCCGAGACGGACTGGGACCGGATCGTGGTGCTCTACGAGGCGTTGAACCGTGTGGCGCCGTCGCCCGTCGTCGAGCTCAACGGCGCGGTCGCGGTGGCGATGGCGTCGGGCCCGGCTGCCGGGCTCGCCGTCGTGGACGACCTCGTCGCCCGTGAGGTGCTGTCCGGGTCGTACCTGCTGCCGTCCGTGCGCGGCGAGCTGCTCGCCCGCCTCGGGCGGAACGACGAGGCGCGGGGCGAGCTGGAGCTCGCCGCGCGCTTGTGCGGCAACGCCCGCGAGCGCGGCGTGCTGGAGGCGAAGGCCTCCGCCCTCTGACCCGCGACCTGTCGGGCCGAGGTGCACGGACACCTGCACGTGGCTCTGACGGCTCCACGGGCCGGAGGGTTGTCGGGGCCCGGTTCACGTATCGGTGCGCGTCGCCCTGACAGGTCGGCGGGGGAGGGTCGCCACGGCGACGCCCGCCAGGGCCAGCACCCCGCCGAGCAGCACGACGGGAGCGGGCACCTCGTCGAGCAGCGCCCAGGACATCAGCACGACGAGCGGCGGGACGGCGTACGTGGACGCCGCGGCACGACCGGCGCTGACGCGGGCCAGGGCGTATCCCCAGGTGGTGAAGGCGATCGCGGTCGGGAAGACGCCCAGGTAGACGACCCCGAGCAGGGACGACGCCGGCGCGACGGCGGCCTGCGACACGAGCGCGGGCAGGAACGGCAGCGCCGCGACGGTGCCCGCCAGGCAGCCCAGCCAGGTCATGGTGAGCGCGTCGAGCTGGGGGAGCAGGCGCTTCTGCAGGGTCGCCGCGCCGGCGTACAGGACGGCCGAGGCGAGGCCCAGGGCCACGCCCGCGGCGTCGAACCGGCCGGACGTCGTGGCGACGGCGATGACGACCACGCCGCCGAACGCGACGGCGATGCCCACGAGGAGGCGACGCGGGAAGCCCTCCCGCAGCAGGAAGCCGGCGAGGACGGCGACGAGCATCGGCGCGATGTTGACCAGCAGCGCGGTGGTGCCCGCGTCGAGGTGCTGCTCGGCCGCGTTGAGGGTCAGGTTGTACGCGCCGAACCAGGCCACCCCCCAGGCGAGCACGAGCACCAGCACGCGGCCGCGCGGGAGGCGCACGGGGGTGCGGCGCCGGGCGCGGGCCACGGCCAGGATGACGGTGAGGGCGGCGGACCCGACGGCGACCCGGCCGAGAGTGAGCGCCCCGGCGTCGAGGTCGTGGCCGACGGCGCGCACGCCCACGAACGCCGACGCCCACAGGACCACGGTCACGGCCATCGCGGCCACGGTGAGCGGGCCGACCCCGAGAGACCGGGCGGGGGCGGTGGTGGCGGGCGCGGTGCCGGCGGCGGTCTGGGCCATGCGGTCGATGATGCCCTGGAACTTTCCGTGAGCACCAGTTCAGATATCTACCGAATGCTTCAGTGTCGCTGTATCGTCGCGAGCATGCTCGACGTCCACCGGCTCCGCGTCTTCCGCTCCGTCGTCGCCAGCGGCTCGGTCGCCGCGGCGGCCGCCAACCTCGGGTACACGCCGTCCGCGGTCAGCCAGCACGTCGCCGCGCTCCAGCGTGAGACCGGGCTGCAGCTGCTCGCCCGGCACGGGCGCGGCGTGCGCCCCACCGCGGCGGGCCAGGCGCTCGCCGCCCAGGCGGACGGGCTGCTCGCCCGGCTGGGTGAGGTGGAGACGTTCGTGGCCGACCTGCGCTCCGGGCGCTCGGGCAGCCTGTCCCTCGCCTACTTCGCCTCCGTCGGGGCGGCATGGCTGCCGGCCGTCGTCAGCGCGCTCAGCACCGGGTTCCCCGGGGTGCGGCTCGACCTCGAGCTGACGGAGGAGATCCCCACCGACCCGTCGAAGCGCGCCGACCTCCAGCTCGCCGTCGCGCAGACGGACTTCCGGCCCGCCGCCGGGACGACGGCGCACCACCTGCTCGACGACCCGTACGTCGCCGTCGTCCGCCAGGACCACCCGTTGGCCGGGCGCGACGAGATCGAGCTCGCCGAGCTGGTCGGCGACCGGTGGATCGACAACGACTTCGCGCGCGGCTGGTGCCGCCGCAACCTGCTCGAGGCGTGCCGTGCCGCCGGGTTCAGCCCGGCGTTCGCGGTCGAGGCGCACGACTACCCGACCGCCCTCGCGTTCGTCGCCGCCGGCATCGGGATCACCGTGCTGCCTGCGCTCGGCTCCGCGCGCCCCGCGGCCGGGACGGTGGCGGTGCCCGTGGTACGGCCGGTGCCGGTGCGGTCCATCTACGCCCTGGTGCAGGACGCCGTCGCCGACACCCCGCCGGTGCAGGCCGCGCTCGCGGCGCTGCGCGACGTCGCCGGGTGCCCGGTCCCGTCCGCCGCGTAGGCTGGACGGCGCAGCTCCGCCGGGCCGGTGCCCGGCGGCCTCTGCACCCCGACTCTGCACGACGACGAAGACGAGGTACCCCTGTGACCACGCTCCCCACCGCCACCGGCGGCTTCGGCGACAAGCCCGAGATCACGTTCCCCGAGGGCGACGCCCCCGCCGGCCTGCAGGTGCAGGTACTCGAGGAGGGCACCGGCCCGGTGGTCGACGCCGGCCGCACCATCGTCGTCAACTACCTGGGCCAGACCTGGGCCGGCGGCGTGTTCGACAACTCCTACGACCGCGGCCAGACCATCGACTTCCCGATCGGCGTCGGCGCGGTCATCGGCGGCTGGGACAAGGGCCTGGTCGGCCGCAACGTGGGCGACCGCGTGCTGCTGTCCATCCCGTCCGAGCACGGCTACGGCCAGCGCGGCGTGCCGCAGGCCGGCATCCCCGGCGGCGCGACGCTCGTCTTCGTCGTGGACGTCGTCGGCGTGCGCTGACCGCTCACGGCGAGGTAGCTCGATCCGCGGCGAGGTAGTCCCCTCCGCGCCGAGGTAGTTTGTGTAGACCGGGGCCGGACCAGCACCGGGGGGCCCCGCCGAACCCGCCCGGGGGGGGGGGCGGGGGGGCGC
>NZ_JBHTVT010000002.1:204095-309469 GCF_042792795.1 Isoptericola sp. NPDC056605
CGCCGAGGTAGTTCGTGACACCGTGTCACGAACTACCTCGGCGCGACCCGGACTACCTCGCCGTTCGGGTCAGCGGCGGCGCGACCGCGTGACCGTGAACTTCGGGTTCTGCGCGACGTGCACGGTGGGCCCGGCGGCGCGGGTCAGCGCGTCCCGGTAGTGCAGCGCGGTGTTGAAGACGCACCACAGCTCGCCGCCCTGGCGCAGCGCGCGGCCGGCCGCGCGGAACATGCGGTGGGCGGCGTCGGTGCGCACAGCCGTGCGGTCGTGGAACGGCGGGTTGAGCAGGATCAGGTCGACGCTCGCGGGCTCGAGGTCCTCGCCCGCGTCCCCGCGCAGCGCGACGACGCGCCCGCCGACGCCGTTCGCCTCCGCCGTCGCCCGGGTCGACGCGACGGCCGCGGCGGAGCGGTCCGTCCCGACCACGCGGGCCTCCGGGTACCGGAGCGCGAGCACCGTGGCGAGCAGGCCGCTGCCGCTGCCCAGGTCGACGGCGTCGTGCACGCGGTCGGATCCCGGCCACTTGTCCGCCGTCGTGAGCAGGAAGCGGGTGCCGAGGTCGAGGGTCGTGCCCGCGAACACCCCGCCGTGCGCGACGACGGTGACGCCGTCCGGGGGCGGCCCGCCGGCCGGGGTCGCGGCCGCGAGCAGCTCCCGGTCGCGCAGCACGGCGCGCGCGGGGAAGGCGGGGGCGGCGTCGCGTGCCTCCGGCCGGACGCCGGTCGCGACGAGCACCCGCGACTTCTGTCGCGCCAGCGTGGCGCGCACCTCGGTGAACGACGCCGCCAGCACGTCGTTCATCGCGCGCGTCATGTGCTTGACCCGCCCGCCGGCCAGCACGACGACGTCGTCCGCGGCGTGCCGGGCGATCGCCTCCGCGATCTCCGTGAGCTCGGCCAGCGAGCTCGGCAGCTGCAGGAGCACCAGGCGCGCGCCGCCCAGCAGGTGCTCGTCGACGCGGTCGCGGACGGCGATCTCCACGGTGGGCCGGTCCCCGCGCACGACGTCGAGGAGGTCGGCGTCGGCCATGTTCCGGTCGAGCGCCGCCTCGGCGGTCACGGTGTCGGCGCACGACCGCACGTCCGGGGCGCCGAGCGTCACGGCGCCGAGGGTGAGCGCGCCGAACCGGTCGCCGATGACGACGACGTCGCCCGGCCCTGCCGTGGCGAGCTGCGGAGCCGCTTCGTCGAGCAGCAGCCGGTCGGTCGCGTCGACGGCGACGGGGCCGTCCGGCCGCGAGCCGTCCTCGGGCCACGGGACGAGCGCGCCGAGGACGGCGGCCAGCCGCGCGGCGGGGTCGAGGGGTTCGGAGGGGGCGGGGGAGTCGGGCTCGGAGGCGTGGTGCACCCGACCAGTCTCCCCGACCCGGCCGGAACCGCCCGACGGTGCCCGGACCGGCGCCCTACCCTGGCGCCATGAGCGAAGCCACCGTGCCGGAGCAGACGTCGACCGCGCGCGTGTCGATCACCTACTGCACGCAGTGCCGGTGGCTGATGCGCGCGGCGTGGGTGGCGCAGGAGCTGCTGCAGACGTTCCGCACGCGGCTCGGCGAGGTCGCGCTGGTGCCGGGCACCGGCGGCGTCTTCCGCGTGGAGCTCGACCCGGGCGACGGCCGCGCGCCGGTGCTGCTGTGGGACCGCGCCGCCGAGGGCGGCTTCCCGGAGATCCCGCCGCTCAAGAAGGCGATCCGGGACGCCGTCGCGCCGGACCTCTCGCTGGGCCACACCGACCAGGTCCGGTCGACGCGATGACCTGATCAGTTCGGCAGGAGATCAATCTCTTCGGCACGACGAGCTGCCGAAGAGATCGATCTCCTGCCGAGCTGATCGAGAACAGGGGTCAGCGCGTGCGGCGGGCCTGGCGCTCGGCCTGCTCGGCTTCCCTGGCCTTGACCCGGTCCTCCTCCTCGCGCACCTTCGCGGCGGTCTCGCGCTCGGCGAGGAGCCACGCGGGCGGCTCGTCGCGCAGCTCGTCGATCTGCTCGGTGGTCAGCGGCTCGGTGATGCCGCCGCGCGCGAGGCCGGCGATGGAGATGCCGAGGCGGCCCGCGACGACGGGCCGCGGGTGCGGCCCCTGGCGGCGCAGCTCGTCGAGCCACTGGGGCGGGTTCTTCTCGAGCTCCTCGAGCTCGGCGCGCGTGATGCCGTGCTCCTGGAACTCGGGCGGGGTCGCGGGCAGGTACACCCCGAGCTTCTTCGCCGCGTTCGTCGGCTTGAGGACCTGCTGGGAGAAGGGTGTTCCGGCCATGGGCACCAGGGTAGTCGCGGCGGGCGGCGCGGCACGCCCACGTAGCCTGGTGCCGTGACCGACCAGCCGGGCGAGGCCCCTGACGACGCCATCGACGACGCCTTCGACGACGCCATCGACGACGCCATCGACGACGCCATTGACGACGGGCCCGACGACGGGCGTCCCGCCTTCCGTCTGGGGTACGTGCCGGGCGCGACGCCGGGCCGGTGGGCGCGCACGTGGCGGGACCGGCTCCCGGGCGTCCGGCTCGTCCTGGTCCAGGTCGACGCCGCCGACGCGGCCGCGGCGCTGGCCGAGCGGCAGGTGGACGCGGCGATCCTGCGGCTCCCGGTCGACGGCGAGGTGCTGCACGCCATCCCCCTGTACACGGAGCTGCCGGTGGTCGCCGTCTCGCGCGACCACCTCCTCGCGGCGACGACGGAGGACGAGGTCGTCACGGCCGACGACGTCGCGGACGACGTCGTCTGGTTGCCCGCGGACGACGTCCTGTACCCGGACGAGCCCGCGCCCGGGCGGACGCCGGAGGCGTACGACGACGGCGCGGGCGGCGTCGTCGAGCCGGAGCGGCCGGCGACGGCGGCCGACGCGATCGGGCTGGTCGCGACCGGGGTCGGCGTCACGGTGGTGCCCATGTCCCTGGCGCGCCTGCACCACCGCAAGGACGTCACGTACCGGGTGCTCGACGGCGGGCCCGGGGCGCCGGTCGGCCTCGCGTGGCTCGTGGACGGCCTGACCGACGACGTCCGCGACCTGGTCGAGGAGATGATCGGCATCGTGCGCGGCCGCACGGCGAACAGCTCCCGGGGCCGCGCCGCGGCCGGGCGGACGGACGCGAAGCCCGTGGAGGTCACGAAGCCGGCGAAGGGGCAGGGCCAGCGGGGCGGGGGCGGTTCCTCCGCCCAGGGGCGCGGCGGCGGTCAGCGCGGCGCGGCGCGGCGCGGCGGGGGCTCGCGGGCGTCGTCGCCGCGCAAGGGCCGCAAGCGCGGCGGCCGCTGAGGGAGCCGACCGCCGCGCCCGGTGGGCGCCCCGCTCAGCCCCTGCGCCGGGCGGCGAGCCGCTCCGCGCCCTTCCATGCCACGGGCAGCAGGCCGGCGACGACGGCGGCCTTGAGGAGGCCCGGCAGCACGAACGGGTAGAGCCCGTTGGCCAGCGTGCCCTGGAGGTCGAGCCCAGCGACGACGGCGAGCCACGGCAGACCGACGACGAACGTCACGCCGGTCCCGGCGACGAACGTGACGAGCGCCTTCGGGAACGTGCGCTCCCAGCTCCGCTCGGCGAGCCGGCCGACGAGGGCGGCGGCCGCGACGAAGCCGACGATGTAGCCGCCGCTGGCGCCCAGCACCACCGACATCCCGCCGCTGCCGTCGGAGAAGACGGGCAGTCCGGCCATGCCGAGCAGCGCGTACAGGCTCATCGACGCGGCCCCCCGGGAGGCGCCGAGCGTCGCACCGACGAGGAGCACCGCCATCGTCTGCCCGGTGATCGGGACCAGCGGCAGCGGCACGGTGACCTGGGCGAGGAGCGCCGTGAGCGCGGCGCCGCCGATCACGAGCCCGACGTCGGTGGCGAGGCTGCGCGGCAGCACCCTGTCGGCGAGCAGGACGGTGGGCGTGGCGACGGTGGTCACGGGGGACTCCTTCTCGGCGGGGTGGTGGACGCGGGCGACGTGCGGCTCGCACCGCAGCACCGACCGTCGACGCTAGCGGCCTGGGGCACGCGGCACAGAGGTGGGGATCCTCCGAGGTTCGTGCTGATTCGTTGTGGGCATCGCTCCCTGCGTCGCTCCCTGGTGCGGTCGGACGGGTCCGGTCGAGTCGTCCGGAAATTTCACCCTTCCGCCCAAAGGTCGGAATCGCTAGCATTCCGGCGCGGCCGGAGGCCGTACCACCTGCTGAAGCGGTCGATCCCGCCTGCCCCTTGGAGCGTTCGTGCGCACACCCGCCGTTCTCGGAGCCTCGCTCCTCCTCGTCGTCGGCCTCGCAGCCGGCCCCGCCGCCGCGCTGCCCGCGGGCCACGGGGACCGGGACGGCTGGGGCGGGACCGGGGACTCGCGCACGGGTGCGTCCTGGGACGGGGGCTCGGGCTGGGCCGACGGCGAGCGCTTCTCGTGGCCGGACGACACGCGATCCTGGGACGGCAACGTCTGCCCGGACATGGACGAGCCGAAGACGGACGTCGACGGCGAGAAGCAGACGATCACGCTGGTGGCGCCCGAGGGCTCGCTGATCTCCGCGTACTGCGTGAAGGCCGGGTCCGCGAGGCGGGGCGAGGGCCCCAAGATCGTGGAGCTCGACAAGCCCGTCGCCGAGGTGACGATCGCCTACCCGACCGGCGGCAAGTGTCGGGCGATCAGCCACTACGCCGTCGAGTACGTCGACGCCCCGAAGCCCTCCCCGAGCCCGTCGCCTTCGACGACGACCACGCCTCCCGCGACGCCGACCCCCACCCCCGCGCAGGAGACGACGGCCCCCGCCGAGGAGTCGCCCACCCCGGAGGTCACCACGCCGGCGCCGCCGGTGGAGCCGTCCCCGACGGCGTCGGAGACCGCGCCCGCCGTCGTCGCCGAGGAGGGCCCGTCCGACGGCGGGACGGTGGGCATGGGCGGTGCCGACTACGTGGACGACGAGACCGAGCCCGTCGAGGCCCGCACGCAGACCGTGGGCGGCAGCTCCGGCCGCGTGAGCGCGGACCTCGAGGCCGCGGCCGCCCCGGAGTCGCTGCCGGTCACGGGCGCGCAGCTGCTCGGCATCGTCATGGCCGCCGTCGCGCTCGTGGGTGCCGGCGTCGGCGTGCTGATCTGGACGCGCCAGCGCCGCACGAGCTGACGACCCCGCCGGCTCAGCCGGCGGTGCTCCCGGAGGCCGCCGCCAGGGCGCGCACGGTGTCCACCGTGTCCGCCTCGGCGGCGGTCTTGTCGTCCCGGTAGCGCACCACCCGCGCGAACCGCAGCGCCATGCCGCCGGGGTAGCGGGTGGAGCGCTGCACGCCGTCGAAGGCGATCTCGACGACCTGCTCGGGGCGGACCTGCACGACGTACGACGACCCGTCGGCGGGCGTCGTCGCCAGCTCGGTGAACCGGTCCGTCTGCCACGCCAGCACCTGGTCGGTCATGCCCTTGAACGTCTTGCCGAGCATGACGAAGCCGCCGGTGCCGGGGTCGCGCGCGCCGAGGTGGATGTTGGACAGCCAGCCCTGGCGGCGCCCGGAGCCCCACTCGACGGCGAGCACCACGAGGTCGAGCGTGTGCCGGGGCTTGACCTTGACCCAGCCGGCGCCGCGGCGGCCGGCGGCGTAGGGCGCGTCGAGGTCCTTGAGCACCAGGCCCTCCTGCCCGGCGGCGACGGTGTCGGCGAAGAACCGCTTGACCTCCCCGACGTCGGCGGAGACCAGCCGCGGCACCACGACCTCGGGTGGGAGCACCCGGTCCAGCACCTCGAGCCGCTCGGCCGCGGGCGCGTCGATCAGGTCGGTGCCGTCGTGGTGCAGCACGTCGAAGAACCGCACGCTGAGGGGCACGGCGGCGCTGCCCGCCTCGGCGTCGTGGCTGCCGGTGCGGGCGGCGGTCTCCTGGAACGGGCGGGGCCGGCCGGCGTCGTCGAGGGCGATCGCCTCGCCGTCGAGCACCACGGTGCGCACGTCGAGCGAGCGCGCGACGGCGACCACCTCGGGCAGCCGTTCCGTGACGTCGTCGAGCGAGCGCGTGAACACCACGACGTCGTCCCCGCGGCGGTGCACCTGCACGCGGATGCCGTCGAGCTTGGTGTCGGCGGCGACGGCGGCCCCCTCGAAGCGCTCCAGGGCGGCGGCGACGTCGGGCGCGGACGACGCCAGCATGGGGCGCACGGGGCGGCCGGGCTCGAGGCGGAACGCCTCCAGGGCGGGGGCGCCGCCGTCCAGCGCCGCCCGCGCGATGGGGCCGGTGAGGGCGCTGAACATCGCCGCGCGGCGCACCACCGGCAGCGGGACGTCGGCCGCGGCGGCGACGGCGTCCAGCAGCAGGGAGTCGAGCGCGCCCTGCCGCAGCTCGCCCAGCACGAGGCGCCGCACGAAGTCCTGCTCGTCGGCGGTGGCGCGCCCGAACAGCTCGTCGACGGCGGACCGGCGGGCGGCCTGGGAGCCGGCGCCCGCGAGCCGCTCGAGCCGGCCGAGGGCCGCGTCGACGGCGGCGGGGCTCAGGGTGGGCTCGGCGGCGGGCTCCGGCAGGCTGCCCAGCGTGCGCCAGCCCAGGCCGGTGCGGCGCTGCCGCGGCCTGCCCGAGAGGAACGCCGCGACGACCTCCACCTCGTCGCCGGGCTCCGCGGCGCGCAGCGCGTCCGCGAGCAGCTCGCGCTTGCGCAGCCGCGAGCGCGTCCCGGCGACGGCGGCGTGGGTGGTGACCAGCTCGGCGAGCAGCACCCGTCGATCGTCGCACCCGCCCCCGACGCTGTCGCGGCGCCGACGTGCCGCCGCCTGCTGCTGCGGGCGGAACCGCGTGCGTCCACGCCGTCGGGCTGGGAGCGTGACGGCATGGACGTGCGGAGGGGCGAGCTGGGCACCGTGGCGGTGCTCTCGGACGTGCACGGCGTGCTGCCGGTGCTGGAGGCGGTGCTGGACGAGCCGGACGTGCGCGCGGCCGACGCCGTCGTCGTGACGGGCGACCACGCCGCGGGGCCGCAGCCGGTGGAGGTGCTCGACCGGCTGCGCGCGCTGGGCGACCGGGCGGTGCTGGTGCGCGGCAACGCCGACCGCGAGCTCGTCGCGCACGCCCGCGACGGCTCCGGCGCGGTGCCCGACCCGATCGCCCCCTGGGCGGCGGCGCGGCTCCGGCCCGCGGACGTGGAGCTCCTGGCCGGCCTGCCGCACCCCGTCGAGCTGCGGGTGCGCGGGTTCGGGCGGGTGGTGGCGTGCCACGGGACACCGCGCGACGACGAAGAGGTCGTGCTCGTCGACTCCTCGCTCGAGCGGTGGGCCGAGGTGCTGGGCGGCCTCGACGACGACGTGACCACGGTGCTGTGCGGGCACACGCACATGCCGTTCGTGCGGCTGGTGGACCGCCGCCTGGTGGTGAACCCGGGCAGCGTCGGGATGCCGTACGGCCGCCCCGGCGGGTCGTGGGCGCTGCTGCGCGACGGCCAGGTGGAGCTGCGGCACACCGACCTCGACGTCGATGCCGCGGTGGAGGCGGTGGCGGCCGGCTCTGCCTACCCCGACGCGCGGGCGTGGGCGGACGAGTACCTGCGGTCGGCGGCGAGCGACGCCGACGCGCTGCGCGTGTTCGGACCGCGGGACGGGCGGCCCGTTCGCCGCGCCGGCGACCACTAGGCCCGGAGCCGCCCCATCGCCCGCACGCCGAGGACGATGCCGATCAGGGCCATGACCAGCGAGACCGCCAGCCCGATCGCGATGCTCGGGTCGGTGAGGTCGCCGGCGAACAGAGCACGCTGGGCGTCCACGGTGTGCGCCATGGGGTTGACACGCGACAGGGCGTACAGCCAGTCCGGGGCGAGGTGCATCGGCAGCAGCGCACCCGACGTGACGATCAGCGGCGTGTAGACCAGCGTGACGACGCCCCAGAACGCGTAGGCGTTGCGCAGGCCGACGCCGGCGGCCAGCGACAGCAGCGCCAACCCGGCAGCGAGGGCGGCGAGCTCGACGGCGGCCAGCAGCGCGCCGGCCACCGGCACCCGGAGGCCCATGGGCGCCGTCACGGCGACGATGACGAGCGCCTGCACCAGCACGGTCGCCATCACGCGCAGCACTCGTCCGGTGAGGATGGCGGTGCGGTGCGTGGGCGTCACGAGCAGGCGCTCCAGGGAGCCCGCGGCCCGTTCCTCCTGGATCCCGGAGCCGATGAACGCCGAGGTGCTGAAGGTCATGATCACGAGCATGCCGGGCACGAACCACTGCATCGTGCTTCCTGATGCGCCGTCGGGCGCAGCGCCTACCGCACCCGCCAGCGGGGCGAAGAGCAGCAGGAGCAGCAGCGGGTCGGCGAGGGACTCCACGTACGGCCAGGGGGTGCGCAGCTTCGCGCGGACGTCACGGTCGAAGAGGGTGGCGGTGTCGCTCAGGGCGGTCATGGGTCCTCCGTCGTGCGGTCGTGAGGGGTCGGGAGCGGGGCTCTCAGGCCACGGCCTCCTCGCGCAGCCGGCGCCCGGTGAGGGTGAGGAAGACGTCGTCGAGGGTGGGCCGCTGCACGCGGGTGCCGAGCATCCGCACGCCGGCGGCGTCCAGGGCCCGCACGACGTCGGGGGTCACGGTGTCGCCGGCCGCGATCCGGAAGCGCACGCCGTCGCCGTCGCGCTCGACGTCCTGGGCGCCGGGCAGCCGCGCCGCGACACCGGCGGCGGCGGGCACGTCGGCGGCGTCGGCGAGCTCCACCGTCACGAGGTCGCCGGACACCTTGCCCTTGAGCTGGTCCGGCGTCCCGTCGGCGATGATCTCGCCGTGGTCGACGACGACGACGCGGTCCGCCGCAGTGTCGGCCTCGTCGAGGTAGTGGGTGGTGAGCACCACGGTGGTGCCGTGCTCGGTGCGCATCCGGGCGACGTGGTCCCACAGGTGGGCGCGGCTGTGCGGGTCGAGCCCGGTGGACGGCTCGTCGAGGAATACCACGGGCGGGCGGTGCACCAGGCCGAGCGCGAGGTCCAGCCGCCGGCGCTGTCCGCCGGAGAGCGTGGCGACGTCGCGGTCGGCCAGCCCGGTCAGCTCCAAGTCGTCGATCAGCTCCTCACCCCGGCGCCGGGCCGCGCGCCGCGACAGGCCGTAGAGCCGGGCCTGCGCGGTGAGCTCCTCGATGACGCGCAGGCCGTCGAACGAACCGTTGCCCTGGCCGATGGACCCGATGCGGCGGCGCACCGCGACCGGCTCGCGGGAGACGTCGTGCCCGGCCACGGTCGCGGTGCCGCTGGTGATCGGGAGCAGAGTGGTGAGCATGCGCAGGGTCGTGCTCTTGCCCGCGCCGTTGGGTCCGAGCAGGGCGACGGTCTCGCCCTCCGCGACGTCGAGGTCGATCTCGCGCACGGCCTCGACCGTCTCGTGGTCGGTGCGGAAAGTGCGGGTCAGGCTGCGGGTGCGAATCATCGTCGGTCCCCTCGTCCTTGATCCATTACGTGGCGTAACGAAACTAAACTGTAGGGTGGGGGGATGTCAACGGACTTCTTCGAGACGTCGTCCGCCCGGGTCGGCCGGCCGCGGGACGCCGGGATCGACGACGCCGTGCTCACCGAGACCCTCGCCGCGCTCGACGACGTCGGGTACGCCCGCCTGTCGCTCGGCGAGGTCGCGCGGAGCGCTGGCACGTCGAAGCCGGCGCTCTACCGGCGCTGGCCCACGCGGCAGCGCCTCGCGCTCGCCGCGCTGGAGCGGCGGATCGGGCGCGTGGACCCGCCGGACACGTCGTGCACCATGTGCGACCTCGCCGAGTGCCTCGGCCTCTTCGTCGAGGCCTTCGAGCAGCTGCCGCCCGGCGTCCTCGCGCCCCTCCTCGCGGACACGGCCGACGACCCCGCGCTGCGCACCGAGTTCATGGCGCAGCTCTTCGACCCGCCGCGCGACGCCGTGCGGCGCACGCTGTCCGGCGCGCGTGAGCGCGGCGACCTACGGGCCGACCTCGACCTGGACCTCGCCGTCGACCTGCTCGGGTCGTTCGTGCACTACAGGGCGCTGTTCGGGCACGCGACGACGACGCCGGCCGAGATCGAGTCCGCCGTCGAGACGCTGCTGCAGGGGATCGCGGCCGACTACCCCGCGCTGTTCCGCGAGGCCACGGGGCACGATGTCGACGCTGAGGCCCACGCCCTGCACCACCCGTGAGGGCGCGACCGAAGCGGCGTCAGAGCTCCTCGTAGACCGCTGGGTCCTGGTCGGCGGTGCGGCCGTCGGGGCGGCCGAGGCCGGTGATGCGGGCCATCTCGTCGTCGGTGAGCTCGAAGGAGAACAGGTCGAGGTTGTCGGTCTGCCGCTGAGGGCTGGACGCCTTCGGGATCGGCACGACGCCGAGCTGCACGTGCCAGCGCAGGATGGCGCGCACGGGCGAGACGCCGTGGGCCACGGCGACCTCCGCGATCACCGGGTCCTCCAGCATGTCGCTCGCCCGGCCCAGCGGACTCCACGCCTCGGTGACGATGCCGCGCTCGGCGTCGGCCGCGCGCTGGGCGGCCTGCGGGAAGTACGGGTGCAGCTCGACCTGGTTCACGACCGGCGTCACGCCGGTGGCCTCGATGACGGCGTCGAGGTGCTCGGGCAGGAAGTTGGACACGCCGACGTGGCGGATCAGGCCGCGCTCGCGGCAGTCGACCAGCGCCTGGTACGCCTCGACGTACTTCCCGATCCGCGGGTTGGGCCAGTGGATGAGGTACAGGTCGAGGTGGTCGAGGCCGCTGCGGTACACCGACTCCTCGACCGTGGCGACGGCGTCGTCGTAGGCCTGGCGGCGGCCCGGCAGCTTCGACGTGATCAGCAGCTCCTCGCGCGGCACGGACGCCGCGCGGACGGCGCGGCCGACGGTGCCCTCGTTCTCGTAGCTGAACGCCGAGTCGATCAGGCGGTAGCCGGCGTCGATGGCGCGGGCGATCGCGTCGGCGCCGCCCGCGCCCTTGAGCTTGTACGTGCCGAAGCCGACGGCGGGGATCGCGGTGCCGTCGGCGGCGGTTCGGGTGGGGATGTCGGGCGTCGTGCGCTGCTCGCTCATGCCCCCATTCCACACCCGCGGCCCCGTCGGCCGTCCAGCGGGCGCCCTAGGGTGACCCCGTGATCACCGTGCCGCCGTCGTTCCGCGCCATGCCGCGCTGGTGGCACGACGACGCCGGCCGCGGCTGGCTGGAGGACCTGCCCTCCCGGGCGGCGGCGCGGTGCGCGGCCTGGGGTCTCTCCGTCGACGGCGAGGCCGCGCACGGCTCGAACGCGCTGGTCGTGCCCGTGCGCCGGGGCGACGAGCGGCTGGCCCTGCGGCTGACGCCGCCCGGGGACGACGTCGCGGCGGAGGTGCGCGCGCTGCGGTGGTGGGCCGGCCGCGGCACGGTGCTGCTCGTCGACGCCGACGAGGACGAGGGCGCCACGCTCCTGGAGCGGCTGGACGGCCGCCGGTCCCTGGCGGACGAGCCCCTGGACGCCGCGACCGAGGTGCTCGCCGGGCTGACGCGGACGCTCGCGGTGCCCGCCCCCGACGACGCGCCATCGACCGCCGCGATCGCCGCCGGCATGGCGGAGTCCTTCCCGCGCGAGTGGTCGGCGCTGGGCGAGCCGCTGCCGGCACGGCAGCTCGACGCCGCGACCGCGCTGGCCGCGGAGCGCGCGGCGTCGCCGACGTCGTCCCTCGCCGTCGACGGCGACCTGCACCACGCGCAGGTGCTGGCCGGCACGCGCGCACCGTGGCTCGTCGTCGACCCCGTGCTGTGGCGCGGCGACCCGGAGGCCGACCTCGCCCGCGTGCTGTGGACCCGCCTCGACGAGCTGCCCACCGAGGCCGCCGTCGTCGTCGCCTTCGACGCCTTCGTCCGTGCCGCCGGTGTCCCGCGCGAGCGGGCGCGCGCCTGGGTGGTGCTGCGCGCGACGTCCTACCTGCTGTGGGGGCTGACGCACGGCCTCACCGAGGACCCGGTGCGCTGCCGGCGGCTGCTCGACGTGTTCGCCTGACGCGCGGACGGCCCGCCCCCGGTGCGGGGACGGGCCGTGCGGGGACGGGCGGTGCGGTGCGGGCTCACCCCGCGCCTGTCAGGCGGCGTCGGGGTACGGGACGCCCGTCGTCGCGTGGCAGCGGTACCCGTGCGGGTTCTTGTCGAGGTACTCCTGGTGGTAGTCCTCGGCGTAGTAGAACGGGCCGGCCTCGACGGCCGGTCGCAGCTCCGTGGTGATCGGGTCGTAGCCCTTCGCGGCGAGCACCGCGGAATACCGCTCGGCCGTCTCGCGCACCGCCTGCTCCTGCTCCGGCGTGGTCCAGTAGACCGCCGACCGGTACTGGGTGCCGACGTCGTTGCCCTGCCGGAAGCCCTGCGTCGGGTCGTGCCGCTCCCAGAAGATCTTGAGCAGCTCGGCCTCGGAGACCCGCTCCGGGTCGTACGCCACCAGGGTCGTCTCGGTGTGCCCGGTGCGGGCCGTGCACACCTCCTCGTAGGTGGGGTTCGGCGTCGTGCCGCCCATGTAGCCGACGGCCGTGCTCACCACGCCCGGGACCTGCCAGAAGATCTCCTCGGCGCCCCAGAAACAGCCCATCGCCAGGTACAGCACCCGCGTGCCCTCGGGCCACGGACCCGTGAGGGACGTGCCGAGCACCGTGTGCGGGCGGGCGGCGGGCAGGACGGGCGACTCGCGCCCGGGCAGCGCGTCCTCCGGCGCCACCATGGTGGTCCTGCCGGAGCGGCCGAGCAGCTGGTCGAAGATCGAGTTCATCGGGTTACCTCCTTGGTCGGGACGTGTCCGTCCCGACATGCGCAACGACGGCGCGGGAGCAGGTGTTCCCTCGCTGGGACGGCACGAGTGGCGCTACGGTCCCGTCATGGCCGACGACCGCCCTGACCTGCCCGACCAGCTCGTGCTGCCCGACCCGGCGGGGTGGCGGGCATGGCTGGACGAGCACGAGGACGACACCCCCGACGGCGCGTGGCTGGTGCTGGCGAAGAAGGGCCGCCCGGCGCCGACGACGCTCACGCACGCGTCGGCGCTCGAGGAGGCGTTGTGCAGCGGGTGGATCGACGCGCAGATGCGGAGCCTGGGCGCCGACACGATGCTGCAGCGGTTCTGCCCGCGCCGGCCGCGCAGCCGGTGGTCGGTGCGCAACCAGGAGATCGTGGCCCGGCTGACCGACGAGGGCCGGATGCGGCCCCGCGGGCAGGCGGAGATCGACGCCGCGCGGGCGGACGGGCGCTGGGAGGCGGCCTACCACGGGTCCGCGCGGGCCGAGGTGCCTCCCGACCTGGCGGCGGCGCTCGCGGCCAGCCCGGCGGCGACGGCGATGTTCGAGGTCCTCACGTCCCAGAACCGGTACGCGATCCTGCACCGCCTGGGCGCCCTCAAGACGGCCGAGGCGCGCGAGCGGAACGTGGCGAAGTACGTCGCCATGCTGGAGCGCGGCGAGACCGCGTACCCGCAGCGCCGGCGTCCGACGGGCTGAGCGCGGGCGCCCGGCCCGACGCCCCGTCGCGCGGCTCACCGTGCGCCGGGGCGACCGATCTGTGGACGCGCCGTGAAGATCCCGGTCGGTGCCTGGGCACGCCGGCCCGGCGCGCGGGGGCGTCCTCGCGCGTTGTGACCGCAGGACACCTAGGGTTTCCGCGTGAGCTCGGAACGCACCTCTCCCTCCGGCGCGGACACCGTCCCGCTGAGCGTCCGCGCCGCGGCCTCCTGGTCGTGGCGCGTCCTGCTGATCGCCGCCGCCGTCGCCGCCTTCCTGTGGCTGCTCGCGGCGCTCAAGACGATCGTCGTGCCGGTCGCCATCGCGCTGCTGCTGACGATCCTGCTGGCGCCCGTGCGCCGGACCTTGCAGCGGTGGCACCTCAGCAAGGGCCTGGCGACGGCCGTGTCGATCGTCGGGCTGATCGTGCTGGTGGGCGGTCTCGTCACGCTCGCCGGCACGTCCATCGTCAGCGGCTTCCAGGACCTCGCCGACCAGGCCGTCGAGGGCTTCCGCCAGTTCACGACCTGGCTCGCCGAGGGCCCGCTGAAGCTCGACTCCGACCAGCTGTCCCAGTACGGCCAGCAGCTGCAGAGCTCGCTCGTGGAGAGCTCTGGCCTCGTCTCGGGGGCGCTGGGCGCCGCGACCACCGTGGGGCACGTTCTCGTCGGTGCGCTCATCGCCCTGTTCTGCACGATCTTCTTCCTGCTCGACGGCCGCACCATCTGGACGTGGCTCGTCAACCTGCTGCCCGTGCGGGCCCGGGAGAACGTGCACCAGGCGGGCCGTCGTGGGCTCGTCACGCTGTCGGCCTACGTGCGCACCCAGATCCTCGTCGCGTTCGTCGACGCCGTCGGCATCGGGATCGGGTCGGCGTTCTTCGTCCCCGCGCTCGCGCTGCCGATCGGCATCCTCGTCTTCGTCGGCTCGTTCGTGCCGATCATCGGCGCGATCGTCACCGGCGCCATCGCCACCGCCGTCGTGCTGGTGGCGAACGGCTGGGTCGCGGCCCTCATCATGCTCGGCATCGTGCTGCTGGTGCAGCAGGCCGAGAGCCACATCCTGCAGCCGTTCCTCATGGGCCACGCGGTGTCCCTGCACCCGGTGGCGGTGGTGCTCGTGGTCGCGGCCGGTAGCCTCGCGGCCGGCATCGTCGGCGCGCTGTTCGCGGTGCCGCTGGCCGCCGTGCTGAACACGATCCTGCTGTACCTGCACGGGCACGACAAGTTCCCCGAGCTCGGCACCGAGGACCATGTGCCGCTGCTGCGCAAACGCTCGCAGCTGCCCGGTACCCTGCTCTGGTCGGGTCGGGCGTCGTCGCAGGAGACGACGACGGGCGGCACCACGGACGCCAGCACGACCGGCAGCACGACCGTCGCCCCTGCCTCGCCCGACCCGGGCCCGGCAGGAGAGAACAGGTAAGTGGCAGCAGCACACCCCCCGATCGACCACGTCACCCTCGACGACGTCCGCGCCGCCGCGCGGCTGCTCGACGGCGTCATCACCCGCACCCCGGTGCAGGCGTTCCGCGCGATGTCCGAGGCCGCCGGCGCGCCGGTCGTGCTCAAGTGCGAGAACCTGCAGCGCGCCGGGTCGTTCAAGATCCGCGGCGCGTACACGCGCCTGAGCCGGATGTCCGACGAGGAGAAGGCGCGCGGCGTCGTCGCCGCCAGCGCGGGCAACCACGCGCAGGGCGTGGCGCTCGCGGCCCAGATGCTCGGCATCCACGCCATCGTCTACATGCCGGTGGACGCGTCGGTGCCGAAGCTGCGGGCCACCCGCGGCTACGGCGCCGAGGTGCGGCAGGTCGGCGAGAGCGTGGACGACGCGCTCGTCGCCGCCCGCGCGGAGGCCGCCCGCTCCGGGCGCACGCTCATCCACCCGTTCGACCACCTCGACGTCGTCACCGGTCAGGGCACGGTGGCCCTCGAGATCCTCGAGCAGGTGCCCGACGTCGGCACGGTCGTCGTGCCGCTCGGCGGCGGCGGCCTGGTCGCGGGCATCGCGACCGTCCTCGCCGAGGCCGCCCCGCACGTGAAGGTCGTGGGCGTGCAGGCCGAGACCGCCGCCGCGTACCCGGGGTCGCTGGCCGCGGGCCGCCCCGTGCCGCGGGCGCTGGGCGCGACGATGGCGGACGGCATCGCCATCGGCACCCCCGGCGACGTGCCGTTCGAGGTGCTGGCGCGCCTCGGCGTCGAGGTGCGCACGGTCTCCGAGGAGGAGATGTCGCGCGCCCTGCTGCTCGTCGCCGAGCGGGGCAAGCTGATCGTGGAGCCGTCGGGCGCCGCCGGGGTCGCGGCGGTGCTGGCCGCCGAGCCCGGGTCGCTGCCGGGCACCATCGTCCCCGTCCTCACCGGCGGCAACATCGACCCGCTGCTGCTGCTGCGCGTGGTGCAGCACGGCCTCGTCGCCGCGGGCCGGTACCTCCAGCTGCGCGTGTGCATCGACGACAAGCCCGGCTCCCTCGCCGAGCTGCTCGACGTCGTCGCGCGCGCCGGCGCGAGCATCGTGCAGGTGGAGCACACCCGCACCGACACGTCGCTCACCGTGGCGCAGGTGCTGGTGAACCTGCAGCTCGAGACCAAGGGGCAGGAGCACTGCGAGGCGGTCGTCGAGCGTCTGCGCGCCGCGGGGTTCGCGGTCGCGTGACCCGACCGGCGGTGACCCGGGCCCGCCCGGGTCACCGCAGCGCGCGCCGGTAGTCGCCGGGCGCGTACCCGCAGATCTGGCGAAAGGTGTCGTAGAAGCTGCTCTGCGACGTGAACCCCGCCGCGTGCCCCACCTCCACCGTGGTGGCGTCCGTCGTGATGAGCAGACGCTGCGCCTCCGCCACCCGGCACCGGGCGATGTAGGTGCCGAGGGTGGTGCCCACCACCCGCTTGAACAGGGTCATCGCGTGGCTGGGGGAGAGGTGGACGGCGCGCGCGACGTCCGACGGCGCGATGGGGGAGCGGTAGTGCTCCGCCACGAACTGCGCCATCGCGGTGGCGCGCGCGGCCGCGCCCGACGGCTCCGGTGCGCCCGTCGCGTCGCCCGCGGGGCCGGGCGCGCCCGCGGCCTCCGCGGCCGCGAGCGTCCGGCGCACGAAGGCCTGCACCTCGAGCATGACGACGGCGTGGTCCCCGCCCGCGAGGACGTCGCGGTGCCACGTGGCGAAGAGCGCGTCGACGTCGCGGGCGAGCGCGGCGGCGGGCACCACCACGGGCCGGGCACGCAGCAGCACCGCGATCTGATCGGCCCGCAGCGCCCAGCCGAGCACCTCGGTGAGCGGCACGTGCACCCACGACACGGCCGACTCCACCGCGTCGGGGTCGACGAGCTGGTGCGGGGTGCCGCCCCAGAAGAGCGCGACCTGGCCCGCCTCGACCCGCAGCGTCGACCCGCCGAAGAGGTACTCGAGGCGTCCGGCGTGCACGAGGTTGAGCTCGAGGTCGTCGTGGCGGTGCGGGTGCTCCATCACCGGGGGCGCACCGTGGCGCACCCACAGGGCGGCCTCCTCCAGGCGGACGTCGTCGACCGTCAGCGTCATGCGGGGAGCCTAGGGCGATCGAAGGATCCCGGAAAGCGGGGCGACCGATCCGGAGGATCGACCGCCATCCTCGGGCCTAGCGTCGCTGCATGGCTCATTCCCCGAAGATCACCATCATCGGTGCCGGCGGCTTCGTGTTCCCGTTCCGGCTCATCGGTGACCTGCTCAGCTTCCCCGCCCTGCGCGACGCGACGCTCTGCCTCATGGACCTCGACGCCGACCGGCTGGACCGGGTGGCGGGCGCGGCCCGTGAGCTCGTGGACCACCACGGCCTGCCCACCGTCGTCGAGCAGACCACGGACCGGCGCGCGGCCCTCGACGGGGCCGACTTCGTCATCATCACGTTCCAGGTGGGCGGCGTGGAGTCCTACCGGCACGACGTCGAGATCCCGCGGCGCTACGGCGTCGACCAGACCGTGGGCGACACCGTCGGGCCCGGCGGCGTGTTCCGCTTCCTGCGCTCGGTGCGCGCGTACCAGGAGATCGCGGCCGACGCGCTGGAGGTCTGCCCGGACGCGCAGTTCATCAACTACGCCAACCCGATGGCGATGGCCACCGCCTATCTCAACGCCCTCGGCCTGCGCACCGTCGGCCTGTGCCACAGCGTGCAGGGCACCACCCGCATGCTCGCCCGCACGCTCGGCGTCCCCTACGACGAGGTCTCCTACCGGTGCGCCGGCATCAACCACCAGGCCTGGGTCCTCGAGTTCCGCCGGGGCGCCGAGGACCTGTACCCGCGCCTGCGCCAGGTCATGGCCGAGCGCCACGTCCGCGGCCGGGCGGCGGCCGACCTGCTCGCCGACGACGGCGACCACTCGGAGGCCGCGCTCGCCGCCAGCACGTACGAGGGCGGCAACGAGCAGGTGCGCACCACGCTGATGAACCACTTCGGGTACTTCGAGACCGAGTCCAGCCACCACGCGTCGGAGTACGTCCCGTGGTTCCGCAAGGATCCCGAGACCGTGCTCGAGTACCTCCCGGAACGCTGGGACTACTACGAGATCTGCTCCGCCCACGACGAGCAGGGCGACGTGGACGAGCAGCTCGAGCGGCTCAAGGCCGACCTCAGCCCGTCCGTCGAGTACGGGGCGTCGATCGTCAACGCCGTCGTCACGGGCGTGCCCGCCGTCGTCTACGGGAACGTGCCGAACGCGGGCCGGGTCATCACCAACCTGCCCGACGACGCGTGTGTCGAGGTGGCGTGCCTCGTCGACGCCAACGGGGTGCAGCCGACGTCCTTCGGGGAGCTGCCGCCCCAGCTCGCGGCGATCAACCGCACCAACGTCAACGTGCAGACCCTCGCCGTCCGCGCGGCCCTCACCGGCGACGTCGAGCACGTGCACCACGCCGTCGCCCTCGACCCGCTGACGTCCGCGCACTGCACGCTCGAGCAGGCCCGGGCGATGACGGACGAGCTGCTCGAGGCCCACGCCGCGCTGCTGCCCGCCGCGCTGCGCCCGGCCGGCGACGCGTCGTCGTCGGCGTCGTCCGCGGTGGATCGGGACCCCGTCCTGGCGCGCTGAGCGACACCGGGTGCCCCGGCGACGTCGCCGGGGCACCCCGCGGGGCCGCGCGCCGTGCCGCCCCGACTCGACGATCCCTCGACGAAGAGGAGACGACATGCCGACCCCCTCGGTGCCCGGCAGGCACCCGGTCTCGCGCCGGCTGTCCCGGCGGAGCTTCCTGGCGGTGGCCGGGATCAGCGTGGCCGGGGCGCTCGCGGCCTGCTCCGGCGCCCCGACCGGCACGAAGCACCTGCGCCTGTCCTCGTGGAACATCCCCCTGGACCTGGAGTCGTACCAGGCGCTCGCCGACGAGTTCGTGGCCGCCCACCCGGGCACCAGCGTCGCGGTCGAGGTCACGACCGGGCAGTTCCACCAGTGGTTCATCACGCGGCTCGCGGCCGACCTCGCGCCCGACATCATCCGCATCACGCCGCAGCAGATCGGCCGCTACGCCGCCAACGGCAGCCTGGTCGACCTCACGGGCGCCGTGCCGCCGGAGTACCAGGACGACTGGTCGGAGCCGTTCTGGGCGATCGGCGCCAAGGCCGACGGCCTGTTCGGCGTCTTCCAGCACACGGACAACTTCATCACCTACTACGACAAGCGCGTGATCGAGCAGATCGGCGTGGACGTGCCGCAGACCCTCGACGAGGCGTGGCAGTGGGACGAGTTCCTGGAGATCGCCACCGAGGCACGCAAGATCACGGGGCGGTACGGCTTCGGCTACGGCTGGAGCGGGCCCGAGACGGCGTACCGCTGGATGCCCGTCGTCTACCAGAACGGGGGAGCTTTCCTCGGCGAGGACGGCGAGACGCCGAGCATGGACACCGACGCCGCCGTCGGCGCCCTGGACTTCGGCCGCCGCTGGTACGCCGACGGGCTGGTCTCGCCGGCGAACATGAGCAAGTCGGGCGGCGGCGCCGTCGGGCGCGACCTCTTCGCCACCGGCCAGACCGGGCTGCTGCTCGACAACCCCGAGGCGATCGCCGCACTCGACGAGGCCCGCCCCGACGAGTGGGGCACCACCTACATGATCCGCAACGGCGGCGAGGCGTCCGACCTCGGCGGTAACGCGCTGGCCGTGACCCGGTCCAGCAAGCACCCCGAGCTGGCGGCCGAGCTCGTCGCGTTCCTCACGAGCCGTACCCACGTCGCCGAGTTCTGCCGGCGCGGCAACTGGCTGCCCGCCCGCTCCTCGCTGGACGCGGCGGACATCGGCTACGACCGGCACGAGGCCACGATGCAGCAGTTCATCGACCAGGCCGCGACCATCCCGCTGTCCATGGTGCGCGCCCAGTCCGGGCCGTACTTCAGCTCCCTCAACTCGGTCTTCGCGGACTACCTCGACCTGTGCTTCCTCGGTGAGCTCACGCCCGCCGAGTGCGGCGCCCAGATGACGGAGGCGATGCGCAGTGTCACCACGCGGTGAGACCCTCACGGCCCCGGAGGCGCCCCCGGCGGCCTCCCCGACGGCCGACGTCGCGCGCGCGGCGTCGCGGACGGACGGGCCCGCGGGCCGCCGTCGCGGCCGCTGGGCGCCCTACCTGTTCGTCGGCCCCGCGGGGCTGCTCTTCCTCGCGTTCTCCCTGGTGCCGATCGTCATCGCGGTCGCCCTGTCGTTCCAGGACACCGCCACGCTCGGCGACGGGCAGTGGGTGGGCGCGGACAACTACCGGACCATGCTGTCCGACCCGCTGCTGCGCACGGCCCTGCTCAACACGGTGGTCTTCACCGTCGGCACGGTGCCGACGGCGATGGCGGTCGGGCTGGCGCTCGCCGTCGCGCTCAACCGCCCGCTGCCGGGACGGGGCCTGCTGCGGGCGCTGTTCTTCGTGCCGATGGTCGCGGCCGGCGTCGTGGTCGGCGTGATCATGTCGTGGATCTTCAACCCGGACTACGGGGTCGCGAACAACGCGCTCCGGGCGGTCGGGCTCGACGGGCTGCCGTGGCTGACGTCGCCGCGCACGGCGATGCTCACGCTGGTGCTCGTCGTCGTGTGGACCCGCATCGGCTTCTGCATGGTGATCTACCTGGGCGCGCTGCAGTCGATCCCGTCCGAGCTGCGCGAGGCCGCCGCCATCGACGGTGCGAGCCGCTGGCAGCGGTTCCGGCGCCTCACCGTGCCGATGCTCGCGCCGACCACGTCGATCCTGCTCATCCTCAACGTGGTGTTCTCGCTGCAGGCCTTCGACGTCATCTACGTGATGACCGGCGGCGGGCCCGGCTTCTCCACGACCGTCCTCATCCAGTACGTGTTCCGGTCCGCGTTCGCCGACGCCCGGATGGGCTACGCCGCCGCGCTGGGCCTGCTGCTCGTGCTGATCCTGCTGGTCTTCACGCTGTTGCGGCAGCGCGCGACGAAGAAAGCCGAGGAGCTCCTGTGACCACCACCGCCGTCCCCGCGCGCACCGCTCCCGGCACCGGGCCGGCAGGGTCCCGCCGCTCCCCGCGCGAGCGCCGGACCCACCGCCGCCGCTGGTTGCTCACCGCCGGCCTCACCGCCGTCGCGATCCTCGTCGTCTTCCCGCTGTACTGGATGGTCGTCTCGGCCCTCACCCCGGGCGGGCAGTCGCAGAGCAGCGAGTTCTACCTCTGGCCCGACGCGCCGACCACCGGCAACTTCACCGAGGTCTTCGCGACGCAGCCCGTGTGGCACTGGCTCGGCAACTCGTTCCTCGTCGCCACGGTCGGCACGGCGCTGTCCGTGTGCGTCTCGCTCGGCGCGGGGTACGCGCTCGCGAAGTACCGGTTCCGCGGGCGCGGGCTGCTGTACGCGGTGTTCCTCGTGACGATCATGATCCCGATCCAGGTCACGCTGGTGCCCGCGTTCCTCGTCGTGGCGCGGCTGGGCCTGGTCGACTCGCCGTGGGCGGTCATCCTGCCCACGCTGTTCGACGTCGTCGGGATCTTCATCGCCCGCCAGTTCATGCTGGGCGTGCCGGACGCGCTCATCGAGGCCGCGCGGCTCGACGGCGCGGGGGAGCTGCGCACCTTCTTCCGGGTGGTGCTGCCGTCGTGCGGCCCCCTGGTCGGCGTCCTCGTGATCCTCGGGTTCATGAACCGCTGGAACGACTTCCTGTGGCCCCTGGTGGTGCTGCAGGGCAACGAGAGCCTCACCGTGCCGGTCGGGCTGTCCACCCTGACCAGCAACCCCGCCTTCAGCTCGCCGTGGGGCGCGGTGATGGCCGTGGCGACCGTCGCCGTCGTGCCCCTGCTGGTCGTGTTCCTGGTCTTCCAGAAGACGTTCGTGCAGGGCATCGCGAGCACGGGGATCAAATAGGTGTCGGTCCGGGTCGCCCCCGTTCGTCGTGCTCATGACGCGGCCGCCGGCCGCGGGAAGAGAGGTGGACGATGCGCTTCCTGGACACGATCCTGAAGGATGACCTGGCGGCGAGGCGGTTCCTGGCCGAGGTGCGACGCGAAGGACTGGGCATCGGCGCCTACCGCCCGGTCGACGTGGCGTTCTTCGGACCGATGGTGTTCTTCAACGGCTTCCACGAGGAGATCTGATGCGGTATCTGATGCTGGTGCTGTCCACCCCCGAGGACCCGCAGCTGCGGCCGGAGGACGTCGCGGGCGCGCCGCCCATCGAGGGCTGGGTGGAGAAGTACTACGGCAGCGGCACCGCCGTGCTGGGCGACCGGCTCCGCCCGCCCGCCGACGCGGTCGGGGTGCGGGTCCGGGGCGGGCGCGCACTGGTGACCGACGGCCCGTTCTCGGAGACCAAGGAGGCGATCGGCGGGTTCGACGTCATCGACGCGCCCGACCTCGACACGGCGATCACCATCGCGTCCGAACACCCCATGGCGCACGAGGGCGCCATCGAGCTGCGGCCGTTCTGGCCGCTCGGGCTCGAGGGAGACGGCGTTGCCGACGAGACGCGCGAGGGAGGCGCCTGATGCGGTACCTGCTGCTGGTGGTCGAGCCGGACGTCCCCGACCGCGGCCCGACGCCCGACATCGTCGACTGGGTGCGCCGGCACGACGCCGACGGGTCCCGGGTGCTCGGGGAGCGGCTGCGCCCCGCGGCCGACGTGCGCCGGGTGCGCGTGCGCGACGGTCGCCCCCTGGTGACCGACGGGCCGTTCACCGAGACCAAGGACGTCATCGGCGGGTTCGACGTCGTCGAGGCCCCCGACCTCGAGGCTGCGCTCGCGATCGCCGCCGAGCATCCGGGCGCCTGGGGCGGCGGCACGGTCGAGGTGCACCCGTTCTGGCCGACCGACGGCGTCGAGCCGGCGTGACGACCACGAACGCCGTCGAGGACGCGTTCCGCAGCGAGTGGGGACGCGTCCTCGGCGCGGTGGCGCGCGCCACCGGCGACCTCGACCTCGCGGAGGAGTCCGCGCAGGAGGCGTTCGCCACGGCGCTGCGCACCTGGTCGCGCGACGGCGTCCCCGACCGGCCGGGCGCGTGGCTCACGACGACGGCGCGGCGGCACGCCCTGGACGTGCTGCGCCGCCGGCAGGTCGAGGCGGAGAAGAGCGAGGCCGCGGTGCGGCGGGGCGAGCGCGTCGCCGGGCCCGGACGGGCCGCCGACGGCGTGCACGACGAGGTGGAGCGCGGCCTCGACGACGAGGGGTGGTCGCCCGACGACCCGGACGGCGACCTGGTCCGGCTGCTGTTCACGTGCTGCCACCCGGCCCTGCCGCTCGACGGCCGCGTGGCGCTCACGCTGCGCTCCCTCACGGGGATGACGACGGCGCAGGTGGCCCGTGCGTTCCTCGTCCCCGAGGCGACGATGTCCCAGCGGCTCGTCCGGGCCAAGCGGCGCATCCGGGCCACCGGCATCGCGTTCCGGGTGCCGCCGCCGGGGCTGCTGGCCGAGCGCACCGACGCGGTGCTCGCGGTGCTCTACGTGCTCTTCACCGAGGGCTACGACGCCTGGGCCGAGCCCGCCGACGAGGTGGATGGGTGCGCCGACCGCCGCGCGCTGGCCGGGGACGCGGTGCGGCTGGCCCGGCTCGCCGCCCGGCTGCTGCCCCAGGAGCCGGAGGCACGCGGCCTCCTCGCCCTCCTGCTGCTGCAGCACGCGCGGCGCGACGCGCGGAGCGGGGGCGACGGCGTCGCGCTGACCCTGGAGGAGCAGGACCGCTCGAGGTGGCGCCGCGACGAGATCGACGAGGGGCTGGCCGTGCTCGACACGGCGCTCGCGGCGCGCCGGCCGGGGCCGTACCAGGTGCAGGCGGCGATCGCGGCGTTGCACTGCCGGGCGGCGACCGCGGGGGACACGGACTGGGTCGAGGTGCTCGCGCTCTACGACGTGCTGCTCGACCTGGCGCCGTCGCCCGTCGTCGCGCTCAACCGTGCGGTGGCCGTGGCCGAGGTGCGCGGCGCCGACGCCGCCCTGGCCGCCGTCGACGCCGTCGCGCAGAACCCGGCCCTGGCGGGCTACCACCTGCTGCCGGCCCTGCGGGCGGACCTGCTGACACGCGCCGACCGGCCCGCCGACGCCGTCGTCGAGCTGCGCCGCGCCCTCGACCTGGTCGACCGCGAGGGCGATCGCCGCCTGCTGCGCTCCCGCCTCGCGGCCCTCGCGCCGAGGTAGTACGAAAACTGCCGAGGTAGTAACGAGCCCTCGCGAGGGCACGTACTACCTCGGCAGATTCGGTCCTACCTCGGCGGCGGGGCGGGTCAGACCGTGGCGGCCTCCGGCTCGGTGACGAGCGGGTAGACGCCGTTCTCGTCGTGCACCTCGCGGCCGGTGACCGGCGGGTTGAACACGCACACGCACGTGATGTCGGTGCGCGGGCGCACCTTGTGCTTGTCGTGGTCGTTGAGCAGGTACAGCGAGCCGGGCCGCAGCTGGTGCACCTCGCCGGTGCCGAGGTCCTCGATCTCGCCCTCGCCGGACGTGATGAAGACGGCCTCGATGTGGTTGGCGTACCAGAAGAAGCTCTCGGTGCCGGCGTACAGGGTGGTCTCGTGCACGGAGAAGCCGACCCCTTCCTTCGCCAGGATGATCCGCTTCGAGCGCCAGTTCTCGCTCTTGACGTCGGCGTCGGTGTCGGTGATCTCGTCGAGCGTGCGCACGAGCATGGGTGGTACCTCCGGTGGTTCGGGAGCGGTGGGTTCGGGTGCGGGTCAGGCCGTCGGCGCGGGCAGGACGGCGGCCACGGAGTCGCTGATGATGCGCAGACCGCGCTGCAGCTCGTCGTACGTGATCGTCAGCGGCGGCAGCAGCTTGACGACCTCGCCGTCGGGGCCCGAGGTCTCCATGAGCAGCCCGCGGGAGAACGCCTCGTCGCAGATGCGGCTCGCGGTCTCGCCGTCCGGCGTCTGCAGGCCGCGGGCGAGGCCGCGGCCCTTGGCCACCAGCACGTCGTCGCCGTAGCGGGCGACGAGAGAGTTGAAGTGCGCCTCGACGAGCGCGCCCTTGTCGATCGTGGCGGTCTCGAGCGTGTCGTCCGTCCAGTAGGTGCGGATCGCCTCGGCGGCCGTGGCGAAGGCGGGAGCGAAGCCGCGGAACGTGCCGTTGTGCTCGCCCGGCTCCCAGATGTCCAGCTCGGGGCGCACGAGGGTGAGCGCCATCGGCAGGCCGTAGCCGGAGATCGACTTCGACAGGCAGATGATGTCGGGCACGATGCCGGCCTCCTCGAACGAGAAGAACTTGCCGGTGCGGCCGCAGCCCATCTGGATGTCGTCGAGGATCAGCAGGATGTCGTGGCGCTTGCACAGGTCGGCCAGGCCGCGCAGCCACTCGGCACGCGCGGCGTTGATGCCGCCCTCGCCCTGCACGGTCTCGACGATGACGGCGGCGGGCGCGTTGAGGCCCGAGCCGCTGTCCTCGAGCAGCCGCTCCAGGTACACGAAGTCGGGCACGTCGCCGTCGAAGTAGTCGTCGTACGGCATCGGGGTGGCGTGCACCAGGGGGATGCCGGCGCCCCCGCGCTTCATCGAGTTGCCCGTCACGGACAGCGCGCCCAGCGTCATGCCGTGGAAGGCGTTGGTGAAGTTGATGACCGACTCGCGGCCCGTCACCTTGCGCGCCAGCTTGAGCGCCGCCTCCACCGCGTTGGCGCCGCCCGGGCCGGGGAACACGACCTTGTGGTCCAGGCCGCGGGGCTCCAGGATCACCTCGTTGAACGTCTCGAGGAACTCGCGGCGCGCCGAGGTGAACATGTCGAGCGTGTGCACCATGCGGTCGTCGGTGAGGTAGTCCAGCAGCACCTGCTTGAGCAGCGGGTTGTTGTGCCCGTAGTTGAGCGTGCCGGCGCCGGCGAAGAAGTCGAGGTACTCGGTGCCGTCCTCGGCGTGGACCGTCGCTCCCGAGGCCCGGTCGAACACGACGGGCCAGGAGCGCGAGTAGCTGCGGACCTCCGACTCGAGGGCGGTGAAGCCCATCGGGTCGTCGGCGGCGGACGCCTCGGTGGTGGGGACGGTCGGGGTTGTCACGAAGGACACTCCTTGAGGTGGTGCGCGCCGGTGCGGTGTTGTGGTGGAGAGGGCTGCGTCGTCACCTGCGCGCCGAACCGGCGCAGCCCGAGGTCTGGGGACCTGAATGGTGGAGTCGGTCAACGGGGAGGGCGGATGCCCTCGATCACCAGCAGCGGCTCGGCCTCGTGGCCGTCCGGGAAGTGCGCGGCCTCGTAGCCCGTCGTCTCGCGCAGGGTCGCGCCGCGCTCGGCGGCCCACCGCGCGAACACGCGCCGCGACGACACGTTGTCCGTGGTCACGGTGGTGTGCAGCCGGGTGACGGCGGGGCCGTCGCCCGCCGCCGTCGCGTCGACGACGGCGTCCAGCAGCCGCCCCGCGACGCGGCGGCCGCGGGCCCGCGGGTCGACGGCGACCTGCCACACGAAGAGCGTGGCCGGGTCGGCCGGCAGCCGGTACGCGGAGACGAAGCCCACGGGCTCGCCCTCCGTGTCAGAGCCGTCGGGGCCGCCGGGGCCGTCGGGGAGGAACGCCAGGCGGCAGGTCGCGGCGAAGTGGTCCGCGAGCAGCAGGTAGGCGTAGGAGGAGTTGAGGTCGAGCGAGCCCGAGTCGCGCGCCAGGCGCCACATCGCGGCACCGTCCGCCGTCGTGGGCGGGCGCACCGTGAGGCCCGGAAGGGGCTCCGCGGCGCGGGACGACGCCGTGGCGTCGGTCGGGCTGTCGGTCGAGCTGTCGTCGGTCGAATGGTTGGTCGTTGCGGTGTCCGTCGTGTCCATACCGCCATCGACCATAGACGCATCGCGGGGGAAAGTTCACCTCGGCCATGACCATTCCTCGACCGGCCGGCGCCGGCGGCGGGTCCCCGATCGTTGGCAGTGCAACGAAAGGTCGCGTTGACCATCGACGGATCATCGACGGTTCTACGGATCGCCATCCGTCTCGGATGCTGAGACCGACGGGGTGAAGTCGCGGATGGCGTCACCCCGGGGACGACGATGGGCGTGCCCGTCGGGACGGGCACGCCCATGGCATGCGTCGGTGCCGGGCGCGGCCCGGGGGAGGTCAGCCCGCGAAGGGCGTGGCCTTGAGGATCTCGACGGGGATCTCGCGACCGTTCGGCGCGGTGTAGGCCACCTTCTCGCCGATGCGGTGCCCGTCGATCGCGGCACCGAGCGGCGACGTCGGCGAGTACACGTCGAGGTCGGTGGTGCCGGCGATCTCGCGGGAGCCGAGCAGGAACGTCATCTCGTCCCCGGCCACGACCGCGGTGACGACCATGCCGGCCTCCACGACGCCGTCGTCCGCGGGCGTGCCGATCTGCACGTGCCGCAGCTTCTCGGTGAGCTCGCGGATGCGGGCCTCGTTCTTCGCCTGCTCCTCGCGGGCGGCGTGGTAGCCACCGTTCTCCTTGAGGTCGCCCTCGTCGCGGGCGGCGGCGATGCGCTCGGCGATCTCGGTGCGGGCGGGGCCGGAGAGGTGCTCCAGCTCGGCCTGCAGCCGGTCGTGAGCCTCCTGGGTGAGCCAGGTGACAGTGCTCTCGGTCACGAGGGCTCTCCTTTCGTGGTGCTCGATGGCCTGTTTCGGCCGTGCGCGGGCGACCGACGGGCGTCGGCACGCGCGTCGGCTGGGGCAGGACTGCGTGTGAATCCCTCAGGATAGCCCGGGGAGGCGCCAGAACCCAGGCCTCTGCCCTGGGCGAACAGCGTGATCCCGGTCGAGACACGGGATCGAGGCGGTGTCAGGGCGCGTCGGGGACGTCGCAGGACTCGACGACGGCGGTCGTGGCCTCCTCGGACGTGCGGACCGTCACCGAGTACGTCGAGGTCTGCTGCTCGGCAGGCCCGACGGGCACGTCGACGGTGCCGACCTGGGCGTAGCTCTGCGCGAGCGCCTCGACCTCGCAGACCGCCGTCGTGCCGGGCGGCATGTGGACCTGGAAGGTGACGTCCACCTGCTCGGCGTCGCGGACGTCGAAGCCGACCATCTCCACCGTCACCGGGTCCCGGCGGGTCTGCTCGACCGAGAACCAGGCGGCCACGCCGACGGCCGCCGCGAGGGCGACGCCGATCGCCACCTTGGCCCCCGTGCCGAGCGGGCGTCGGCCGTCCTGGCGACCGTCCTGTCCAGCACGCGACGTGCCGTACCGGTCGGCGGGCGGAGTGGGGCTGACGGGCTCGCTCATGGTGCACCATTGTCCCTGAACCTCGCTGCCGACCCGTCACCCCGGGAGGGACCTTGTCCTCCGCCTCCTCCGTGCCGCCCACCCCGCGGTCCGAGCCCCTGCGTCTGATGGCGGTGCACGCGCACCCGGACGACGAGTCCAGCAAGGGAGCCGCGACCACCGCGCGGTACGCCGCCGAGGGCGTCGAGGTGCTCGTGGTGACCTGCACGGGCGGCGAGCGGGGCGACGTCCTCAACCCGAGCTTCCAGGTGCCCGAGGGGCACGAGTTCGACACCATCGAGGGCCGCCTGGCGGTGCGCCGCCTGGAGATGGCGGCCGCGGCCGAGGCGCTCGGCGTGCGGCAGACGTGGCTCGGCTTCGTGGACTCCGGGCTGCCGGAGGGCGACCCGCTGCCGCCGCTGCCCGAGGGCTCGTTCGGCCTGACGCCGCTCGACGAGGCGGCCGCGCCCCTCGTGGAGCTCGTGCGCGAGTTCCGCCCGCACGTCATGACGACCTACGACCCGTCCGGCGGGTACCCGCACCCCGACCACATCAAGTGCCACGAGGTGGGGTTCGAGGCGTACCACGCGGCGGGCGACGCCTCCCGGTACGTCGTCGAGGGCGGCGCGGAGCCCTGGGAGCCGCTCAAGCTCTACTACAACCACGGCTTCTCGATGGCGCGCATGCGCGCCGTGCACGAGGCGATGCAGGGCGCCGGCCTGGAGTCGCCGTTCGGCGACTGGATCGAGTCGCGCGCGGCGCGCGAGATCCCCGAGCGGGAGGCGACCACGCACGTGGCCGTCGCGGACTTCTTCGCCCAGCGCGACGCGGCCCTCGTGGCGCACGCGTCGCAGATCGACCCGGACGGGTTCTTCTTCGCCGTGCCGCGCGACCTCGAGGCCGACGTGTGGCCCACCGAGGAGTTCGAGCTCGCGGACTCCCGCGTGCCGACGTCGCTGCCGGAGGACGACCTGTTCGCCGGCCTGCGGGAGGGCGACCGATGAGCGCCGCCTGGGCGACCCTGCTCGCCGCCGCGCCGAGCCCGAGCCCCAGCCCGACCCAGGGGCCGGACGAGCTCCAGGTGACGCCGGGCCTCGCCGGGTTCGTCGCGACGTTCGCGGTGGCCGTGGCCTGCGTGCTGCTCTTCCTGTCGCTCACGCGGCACCTGCGCCGCGCGCAGCGCAACGCCGAGGAGCAGGGCATCCCGCTCGAGGAGCCCAAGCACTTCGGTCTCCAGGGCCCGGGGCGGGGCCCCGGGGCGCCCGACGGGGGGCCGCGCGACGATGGCACGGGCGACGGTGGCGACGACGGTACCGACGACGACGGCAGGAGCGGCGGCACGGACGGCGAGCCCGGGCGATGAGCACGAGCGTGCGTGTCACGGTCGGACAGCTCGCGATCACGGCCGACCACGACGCCAACCGCGAGGCGGTCGCCGAGGCCTTCCTCGCCGCCGGCCGCGTCGGCGCCGACCTGCTGGTGCTGCCCGAGTACTCCTCCGGCTACGACCCGCACGGCGTCGGCGTCGAGCACGCGGAGCCGCTCGACGGCCCGTTCGTCACGGCCCTGCGCCAGCACGCCGCGCGGTACCGCATCGCGGTGGTGGCCGGCACCACCCTGCCGGCCTACGGCGCGCCGGCGGCGAGCACGGGCCAGCACCCGACGGTGACGGGCGCGTTCCCCGCCGTCAGCGGGGCCTTCCCGGCCGTGACCGGGTCGTTCCCGGCGGTCACGGGGTCGCTGCCCGCGATCACGGGGACGACGCCGACGGTCGGCTCGGCGCCCGAGCCGCCGACGCGCGCCTTCAACACCGTCGTCGCGGTCGACGCGACGGGCTCCGTCGTCGGCGCGTACCGCAAGGTGCACCTGTACGACGCGTTCGGCACCCGCGAGTCCGACCGCCTCGAGGCCGGTCCGGCCGGCGTGCCCCCGCTCGTGCTGCGGCTGGGGGACCTCACGTTCGGCGTCGTCACCTGCTACGACCTGCGCTTCCCGGAGTCGGCGCGCCGCCTCGTGGACGCCGGCGCGGACGTCATCGTCGTCCCGGCGGCGTGGGTGGACGGTCCGCTCAAGGCGGACCACTGGCGCACGCTGCTGCGCGCGCGGGCGATCGAGAACACGGCGGTGGTGATCGGTGTCGGGATGTCCGGCCCCGGGCTGGTGGGCCGGTCGCTCCTGGCCGGGCCGGACGGCGTCGTCGGCCTCGAGCTCGACGAGACCCCGCAGGTGCGCACCGTGGACCTGGACCCGGAGCCGCTGGCCCAGGTGCGTCGGCAGAACCCGTCGCTGGCGAACCGGCGCTACCTGGTGGTGCCCGCGGGCTGAGCCCGCCGGGCCCGGCCGCGTGCGGCGACGTGCGGCGACGTGCGGCTACAGGGCCGCCAGGTAGATCGCCACGGTGTGGCAGGTGAACCCGACCACGGTGAGCGCGTGGAAGATCTCGTGGAACCCGAACCAGCGGGGCGACGGGTTCGGGAACTTGGTGCCGTAGACGACGGCGCCGAGGATGTACGCGATGCCGCCCGAGGCGACCAGCCACGCGACGGCGGCGCCGCCCGCCGCGGAGAACTGCGGGATGTAGCCGACGGCGACGCAGCCCAGCGCCACGTACACCGGGACGTAGAGCCACCGCGGCGCGCTCATCCACAGCACGCGCCCGACGAGGCCGAGGATCGCGCCGCTCCAGACGACGGCGAGGAGCACGGTGGCGGTGCCGCGCGGCAGCAGCATCACGGCCAGGGGCGTGTACGTGCCGGCGATGATGAGGAAGATGTTGGCGTGGTCCAGGCGCCGCAGGACGGCGGCGGTGCGGGGCGACCAGGTGCCGGTGCCGAGGTGGTAGACGGCGCTGGTGCCGAACAGCATGACGGCGGTGAGGCCGAAGATCGCGCACGCGACCTTGTCGGCGGCGGTGTCGGCGAGGACGACCAGCACGATCGCGGCGGCCAGCGCCAGCGGGGTCGTCACGGCGTGGATCCAGCCGCGCAGGTGCGGCTTGAGGAGCGCCGGCTTCCCGGCGGCCGCCGCCGACACGGTCTGCACGGCGTCGCCCACGACGCCCTTCGCCTCGCGGGCCACCTCCGCGACGTCGGACGCGTCGAGGCGGTCGGCCCGGTGGCCGTTCGGCTGGGCGGCTGCTGCCACGGGTGCTCCTTCTCGGTCGGACGGCGAACCTACGCATCCGTAGGTTACGCCAGCGTAGGGGACGCGGCGCGGACACGAGGACCCCGCGCCGTGAAGATCGTGCGCAGGGGTTGCGGGGCGTCGCCGAGCGTCGCCCAGGCCCTGGACCTGCGGGTCCACGGGAGCGGTACCGTTGTCCCGCTCTCCGTCCGTCCTGCCCCCGCCGGGTGCCCGCGCTGTCGCGCGCCCGCGGTCCGGCCCGAACCCCCGAGGTCCCGCGTGCGCATGCCCCACCTGCTCTACGGCCTGTACGAGCGGCGCCTGGCCGCCTCGCTGCCGACGGCGCAGACGCCCCGGCACGTGGGCGTCATCCTCGACGGGAACCGGCGGTGGGCCCGGTCGTTCGGCGAGACCGCTGCCACCGGGCACCGGCGGGGGGCGGACAAGATCGCGGAGTTCCTCGGCTGGGCGGAGGAGCTCGGCGTCGAGGTGGTCACCCTCTGGATGCTGTCCACCGACAACCTCGCGCGCCCCGCGTCCGAGCTGGCCGACCTGCTCGACATCATCCGCGACGCCGTCCAGGACCTCGCCGAGTCGGGCCGCTGGCGGCTGCGCGTCGTGGGCCGCCTCGACCTGCTGCCGGGCGAGCTCGCGGACGCCGTGCGCGGCGCGGCGGAGGCCACGAAGAACGTCCAGGGGCTGCAGGTGAACGTCGCCGTCGGCTACGGCGGCCGGCACGAGATCGCCGACGCCGTCCGGTCGTACCTCAAGCAGGAGTCCGCGACGGGTGCGTCGCTCGAGGAGCTGGCCGAGCGGATCGACGTCGACGACATCGCGGCCCACCTCTACACGAAGGGCCAGCCGGACCCGGAGCTCGTCATCCGCACGTCGGGCGAGCTGCGCGTCGGCGGCTTCCTCATGTGGCAGAGCGCCCACTCGGAGCTGTACTTCTGCGAGGCGTACTGGCCCGACTTCCGCCGGGTGGACTTCCTGCGCGCCCTGCGCGACTTCTCCCGGCGGGAGCGCCGTCTCGGCCGCTGAGCGGTGCCCGGCGGTGCCGACCGCCCGGACCCGGCGCTTCGACAGGCCTGACCGGCGGGGAGTGCGGCACACTGCCACGGTGACCCCGCCCGAGCACGAGACCCGCCCCACGGCCGACGTCCGCCTCGCCGCCGAGGCCTGGGAGTCGCTGTTCCGGGCGCAGGTCACGCTCATGCGCCGCTTCCAGGCCGACGACATCTGGCGCGACCTGTCGATGCGGGAGTACGACGTGCTGTTCACCCTGTCGCGCGCCCCGCGGGGCGAGCTGCGGCTGCGCGACCTCAACGAGGGGATGCTGATCGCGCAGTCGTCGTTGTCGCGGATGGTCGAGCGGCTCGAGGGGCGCGGCCTCGTGGCGCGGTCGGTGCCCGCCGACGACGCCCGCGGCACCCTGGTGCGGCTCACCGCGGAAGGCGCGCGGCGCCAGCGCGAGACCGGGCTCGCGCACGTGCGCACCATCGCGGAGTACGTGAGCCCGGCCCTGCCGGGCGAGGAGCTCGAGCACCTGCGCGACCTGCTGGACCGGCTGCGGCTCGCGCAGGCGGACATCCCCGACCGTCCGGCGTCGGGCTGACGGGACGGTTGTGCGGGACGTCGGCGACGAGATGACAACGCGTTCCTTCAACGTCACGTCGGCCGGAGCACGTTCTCGGCGGGCCGGGCCCTGAGCCGGTGCCATGATGGCAGTCATGTCGCTGACCCCCCAGTCGGCCGATGCCGGCCCGTACGACGCCCTGCTCCTGTACTCCTTCGGTGGCCCGAACAAGCCGGAGGACGTCGTCCCGTTCCTCCGCAACGTGACCGCCGGCAAGGGGATCCCCGACTCGCGGCTCGAGGAGGTCGGCGAGCACTACTACGGCTTCGGCGGCAAGAGCCCGATCAACGAGCAGAACCTCGCGCTGAAGGCGGCGCTCGAGGCCGAGCTCGCCGACCGCGGTATCGACCTGCCCGTCGTGTGGGGCAACCGCAACTGGGAGCCCTACACCACCGACGCCATCGACGAGCTGGAGCGTCTCGGCGCGACGCGTGCCGTCGCGCTCGTGACCTCCGCGTACTCCTCGTACTCCGGCTGCCGCCAGTACCGCGAGGACCTCGCGGTGACGCTGGAGAAGCGCGGGCAGCTCGGCTCCGAGGGCTCCACCGGCGTGCAGTTCGACAAGATCCGCTCCTACTTCAACCACCCCGGCTTCGTGGCGGCCAACGCCGAGGCCGTGCTCGAGGGCTACGAGGCGCTCGAGGCGAAGGGCGGCGACCCGGCCGCGGCCAAGCTCGTCTTCGTCACGCACTCCATCCCCGACACGATGGAGGCCGCGTCCCGCGTCTCGCACGCCACGTACTCGGCTCAGCACCTGGACGTCGCCGCCGTCATCGCGGCCGTCGTCTCCGAGGTGCGCGGGCACGCCGTCGAGTGGGAGCTCGCGTACTGCTCGCGCTCCGGCCCGCCGTCGCAGCCGTGGCTCGAGCCGGACGTCAACGACCTGCTCACCGAGCGGGCCGGCGAGGGGCTCAAGGACGTCGTCCTGTCCCCGATCGGCTTCGTCTCCGACCACATGGAGGTCGCCTACGACCTCGACACCGAGGCGATGGCCACCGCGGCCGAGCTCGGCATGACCGCGGTGCGCGCGGGCACGGTCGGCACGCGCCCGGTGTTCGTCTCCGGCCTGGTGGACCTGCTCCTCGAGCGCGCGGCGATCGCCCGCGGCGAGGAGGTCGCGGAGGAGACGGTGGGCAACCTGCCCGCGTTCCGCTCCGTGTGCGCCCCCGGCTGCTGCCTGCGGCGGGACGAGGAGCCCAGCGGCATCCCCGCCCTGTGCAGCGTCGACCTGCACTCCTGACCCGGACCGAGAGGACGTCATGACCGACAGCCACATCCACGGCGACACCGGCGAGACCGTCGACGCCGCCGCGATCAACGAGTCGATCCGGTACGCGATGATCGCGGTCTTCTCCACCGCCGAGCCGCTGCCCGTGGGCGACGCCGAGCGCGCCGAGATCGCCGCGGAGGCGGAGGCCGCCCTCTGGGACGGCCAGCCCGACGACGCCCGCGACCCCGCCCGCGCCGAGGGCGACGTCGTCGTGCGCGGCGTGTACGACGTCGCCGGCCTGCGCGCCGACGCCGACCTCATGGTGTGGGTGCACGGCCCGACCGTCGAGTCGGTGCAGGGCGCCTACCAGCGGCTGCGCGCCTCCCGCCTGGGGTCGGCGCTCGCGCCGGAATGGTCGGTCGTGGCGCTGCACCGCGCCGCCGAGTTCAACAAGGGCCACGTGCCCGCGTTCCTCGCCGGCGAGCGTCCCCGCGACTACCTCTCGGTGTACCCGTTCGTGCGTTCCTACGACTGGTACCTGCTGCCCGACGCCGAGCGCCGCACGATGCTGCGCGACCACGGCATGGCCGCGGCGGGCTACAAGGACGTGCGCGCCAACACGATGAGCACGTTCGCGCTGAGCGACTACGAGTGGCTGCTGGCCTTCGAGGCCGACGAGCTGCACCGCATCGTCGACCTCATGCGCGACCTGCGCGCCACCGAGGCCCGCCGCCACGTGCGCGAGGAGGTGCCGTTCTTCACCGGCCCGCGCGTCACCCTCGCCGACTGGGCGGAGAAGCAGCCCCGCGCCTGACCGCGGGTCAGGTGACGGTGGCGACGACGACGGTGCCGCCGGTGGCGTCGTCGGCGTCCGGGTCGTCGTCGGTGACGACGGTCGCCCGCAGCCCGTGCGCCTCGACGAGCGCGGTCGCGCCCTCGACCTGGCCGGTGCCGACCTCGAAGAGCAGCGACCCGCCCGGGGCGAGCCAGCCCGGGGCGGCCGCCACCACGCGGCGCAGCACGTCGAGGCCGTCGGCCCCGCCGTCGAGCGCGACGGCGGGCTCGTGGTCGCGGGCCTCGGGCGGCATGGTCGCGATGGCGCCGGTGGGCACGTAGGGCGCGTTGCACAGCAGCAGGTCGACGCGTCCCCGCAGCATCGCCGGCACGACGGACAGCAGGTCCCCCTCGTGCACGGCGGCACCGAGCGGCCCGAGGTTGCGACGGGCGTGCACGACGGCGGCGGGCTCGACGTCGCTCGCGTGCAGCACCGGCGCGGCGCCCGCGGCCCGGAGCCCCAGCAGCACGGCGCCGCCCACCGCGCCGCAGCCGCAGCACAGGTCGAGCACCGTGGCCGGGGCGGGGAGCGCGAGCGCCGCGCCGACCATCAGCTCGGTGCGGCGCCGGGGCACGAACACGCCGCGCCCCACGGACCAGGAGCGGCCGGCGAACTCCACCCGGCCCAGCACGTGCTCCAGCGGCTCGCCCGCCACGCGCCGGGCGACCAGCTCCTCGAGGCGGTCGCCGTCGACGGCGTCGGCACCTCCGCTGCGGCGCCGAGCGGCCGGCTCCGGGCGCGCGGCCGCCTCGAGCAGCAGCGCCGCCTCGTCCTCCGCGAACACGCAGCCGGCCGCCCGCAGCCGCGCGACCAGGGGTTCCAGGTCGCCGGCCGCGGGCGCCGCGGGGTCCGTCCGGTCGGTGCTCAGGGGTACAGCCCCCGGATGCGGTGCGCCTCCGCGGTGCGCTGCACGCCGATGACCAGCGCGGCGTCGCGCAGCGACAGGCCCTCGCGCTTGGCGAGCGCGGAGACGTCCCCGTACGCGGAGGTCATGCGGTGCTCGAGGCGGTCGGCGATCTCCTGCTCGGACCACCAGTAGGTCTGGTTGGCCTGCACCCACTCGAAGTAGGAGACGACGACGCCACCGGCGTTGGCGAGCACGTCCGGCACGACGGTGACGCCGTTCGCGGCGAGCACGCGGTCGCCGTCGGTGGTGGTCGGGCCGTTGGCGCCCTCGACCACCCAGCGTGCCCGGACGCCCGCGGCGGTGACGCCGTCGAGCACGCCCTCGACGGCGGCCGGCACGAGGACGTCGACGTCGAGGCCGAGCAGCTCGGTGTTGGACAGCGGGTCGGCGCCGTCGAAGCCGACGACGGAGCCGGTGGCGGCGACGTGCGCGAGGAGGCGGGGGACGTCGAGGCCCGCGTCGTTGCGGAGCCCGCCGTACTGGTCGCTCACCGCGACGACGGTCGCGCCGCGCGCGGCGAAGATCGCGGCGGCGTGCGAGCCCACCTTGCCGAAGCCCTGCACGGCGACGGTGACGTCCGTCAGCGGCACGCCGGCCTCGCCGAGCGCGGCCGCCGTGGCGTGCACGATGCCGGCGCTGGTGGCGGTGCCACGGCCGCGGGAGCCGCCCAGCGCCAGGGGCTTGCCGGTGACGACGGCGGGGATCGTGTACCCGCGGTTCACGGAGTAGGTGTCCATGACCCATGCCATCGTGTGCTCGTCGGTGCCCATGTCGGGCGCCATGATGTCGGTGTCCGGGCCGATCATCGGCATGATCTCGGAGGTGTACCGGCGGGTGACGCGCTCCAGCTCGGCCGTCGAGTAGTCGCGCGGGTCGATGGCGACGCCGCCCTTGGCACCGCCGTACGGCAGGTCGACGATGGCGCACTTCCAGGTCATCCACATGGCGAGGGCGCGAACCTCGTCGATGTCGACGCCGGGCGCGTAGCGCAGCCCGCCCTTGCCGGGGCCGCGGGTGATGTTGTGCTGCACGCGGAAGCCGTGGAAGAGGACGGTCTCGCCGTCGTCGCGCCGCAGGGGCACGGCCACGTGGATCTCGCGGCGGGGGGTGGCCAGCATCTGTCGCTGGCCCTCGTCGTAGCCGAGCACGGCCACGGCGCTGGCGAGCTGGCTGTGCGCCGTGTCGAGCGGGGAGCTCGCCCTCGGCGCGGGGGCGGCGGCCGGTGCGGCCGGGGTGTCGGGCAGGGGTGTCGAGGTCATCGACGTCGTCGTCGTCACGGGTCCTCCAGGACACGGTGCCGAGGGCCCCGGTCAGGGGCCCCGGCAGGGGTGGCGCGGCCCGGGATGGTGGGCCTCGGCGCCCACCGTAGCCGCTCCCGCGCACCCTCCAGCGGGCGAAACCCGCCGCCTTACGGAGCCGTGTCCGGGCGTTGACCCGACGATGCCGCCGGTTGAGCGTGTCGAGACCGAGGGACGGCGTTTTCGACACGCTCGACCGGCGGTGCGTCAGCGCACGAACCGCCAGGCGGTCGGCAGCAGGGCGGCGGCGAGCGCGGCCTTGAGCGCGTCGCCGGGCAGGAAGACGACGGCGCCGGAGAGCAGTGCGGCGCCCACGGGCATCCCCGTGCTCACCGCGAGCCACGGCACGCCCACCGCGTAGACGGCGAGGGTGCCGAGGGCGTAGGTGCCGACGGTGGACAGCACGCGGCGGTCGGCGCCGCGGCGCGCGAGCGCCCCGACGACCACGCCCGCCAGGAGGAAGCCGACGAGGTAGCCGCCGGACGCGCCGGCGACCGACTCCCAGCCCGCCGTCGCGCCGGCGAACACGGGCAGGCCGGCGACGCCCGCGGTGAGGTACACCGCCTGGGCGGCGGCGCCGCGCCACGGCCCGAGGGCGGCGGCGCCGAGCAGGACGGCGAACGTCTGGCCGGTGAGGGGCACCGGCAGCCCGGGCACGGGGATCACGACCTGCGCGGCCAGGGCGGTGAGGGCGGCCACCGCGACGACGAGCACGGCGTCGCGGGCGAGGGCCCCGGGCAGCAGGTCCGCGAGGACGCGGCGCGGGCGGGCGGGGGAGAGGGAGAGGGTGGCTGCGGTCATGACGACGACGCTAAGGGCTCGGCCCGGCCGCGGTCATGGCCGGACGTCGCCAAGACCGCAGGGCCCGGATTTGTACGACTCATACACAGGCGCGGTGTGCATCGGCGTGCTGGGGCCGTCTGGTTGTGGGAATCGTGCACGGCCCGGGACGGCGAGATCGGACCTGCCCGACATGTTTCCGATGCCCGCAACACCCGTGCGGTAGCCTCCGGCGACATGGCTGACAAGGACGTCGCATCTCCCGCCCTCGACCACGAGCTCAGGGACGAACGCCCACGCTGGCGCATCGTCGGCCCGGGCCTCGTCGTCGCCGCCACCGGCATCGGCGCCGGCGACCTGGTCGCGACGCTCGTCGCGGGCAGCCGCTTCGGCTACACCCTGATGTGGGCCGCCGTCCTCGGCGTCCTCATCAAGATCGTGCTCGTCGAGGGCGCCGGGCGCTGGTCGCTCGCCACGGGCCGCACGATCTTCGACGGCTGGAAGTCGCTGGGCGCGTGGGCCAGCGTCTACTTCGGCATCTACATCGTGGTGTGGGGCTTCAGCTACGGCGCCGCGGCGATGTCGAGCTCGGCCCTGCCGCTCGTCGCGCTGTTCCCGCAGGTCGACCTGATCTGGTTCGCGATCATGTCCGGCCTCATCGGGGCAGCGGTCGTCTGGCTCGGCAAGTACAAGATGTTCGAGTACGTCATCGCGGTGCTCGTCGGCGTGATGTTCGTGACGATCGTCGGCTCGGCGGTCCTCACCCTGCCGAACATCGGCGAGATCCTGGGCGGCCTGGTGCCGCGGATCCCCGAGGACTCGATCATCTACACGCTCAGCCTCGCCGGCGGCGTCGGCGGCACGATCACGCTCGCGGCGTACGGGTACTGGCTCAAGGAGAAGGGCTGGCACACCCCGCGCTGGATGAAGGTCATGCGGATCGACAACGCCATGGCCTACGTGATCTCCGGCGTCTTCGTGATCTCCATGCTGATCGTCGGCGCCGAGCTGCTCTACTCCTCCGGCATCACCATCGCCGACGGCGAGGGCGGCCTCGTCGACCTCGCCGACGTGCTGGCCGAGCGCTACGGCGCGTTCATGGCGCCGCTGTTCCTCGTGGGGTTCTGGGCGTCGTCGTTCTCCTCGGTGCTCGGCGTGTGGAACGGCGTGTCGCTGATGTTCGCCGACTTCGTCGCCACCGCGCGCGGGCTCTCGGAGGACGACCCGCGGCGCAAGGCGGGCGGCTCGTACTACCGGCTCTACATCCTGTGGCTGACGTTCCCGCCGATGCTGCTGCTCCTGCTCGACCAGCCGATCGCCCTCGTCGTCGCCTACGGCGTGCTCGGCTCGCTGTTCATGCCGTTCCTCGCGATCACGCTGCTGTTCCTCATGAACTCCTCGCGGGTGCCGGAGCGGTGGCGCAACCGGCCGCTGACCAACGTGGCGCTCGTCGTCATCGCCGGCATGTTCGTCGTGCTGGGCGTGCAGCAGCTCGTCCAGGCGCTGGCGCCCGTCTTCGGCTGAGGCGCCGGTCAGCCGGCGGCGCGGGCGCGCCGGCGGAACGACGACGGCGTCTCGCCCGTGAGCCGGGCGAAGGTCCGCGTGAACGAGGGCTGGTCGTAGAAGCCCGCGGCGGCGGCGACCTCGGCGAGCGGCGTCGTCGTGGACGTGAGCAGGTGCGCGGCGCGGTCCACGCGCGTGCGCAGCACGAGCTGGCGCGGGGAGAGCCCGAAGACCTTGCGCACCCGGCGGTCCAGGACGGCGGGCGTGCTGCCCGACAGGCGCGCCAGGTCGGCCACGGACAGCGGGTCGCCGGGCGAGTTGTCGAGGTGCCGCTCGACGGCGGCGACCAGGCGGGCCATCGCGTCCATCGTCGCGTCGTCGGCGTCGCCCGAGCGCAGGTCCTGCGACACGGAGACGAGGCCGACCACGCGCCCGGCGCGGTCGCGCACCGGGAGCTTCGCCGTGAGGAACCAGCCGGGTGTGCCGCCCACGCGGCGGATGAGCTCCAGCTCGTTGCGCAGCGGGCGGCCCGTGCGCACCACCTCGGCGTCCTGGGCCTCGTAGCGCTCGGCCAGCTCGGGTACGAACAGGTCGACGGCGCGGCGGCCCAGCACCTGGCGGCGGGAGCGCTCGTTGGTGCGGCGCACGAACACCTGGTTCACCGCGAGGTAGCGCCCGTCGGCGTCCTTGGCGCAGAACATGACGTCGGACAGCTCGTCCATCAGGTCCACCATCACGGGGGACAGGGCGGCCATCAGGGCGGCGGTGCCGGGAACGTCCGTGGACGCGTCGTCGCGGGCCGGCGAGGGGTCGCCGAGGGCGCCGCTCGAGGTGTCGCCCGAGGCGTCGCCGGTGTTGTCGGAATCTGCGCCCATCGCGGGCCCGATCGTACAAGACGGGCCCTGGGCCGAGGGCGCACCCTGGTGGCATGAGTACCTCCGTTCCGGCGCACGGCGGCGCCACCCCCTCCGCCGTGCGCAGCGCCGACACCGTCGCAGGCCAGCAGGGCGCCGAAGCCCTCGTCGAGGACGCCGTCGCCCTCGCCCACCACTGGATCGCCGTCGCCTCCGGCTCGTCCGGCCAGACCGGGTCGACCACCCGCGCGGACCGGAAGACGCGCGCCACCGCCGAGCGGCTCGGCTCGCTCGTCTCCGACCCGGCCGGGCTGGAGCTCGCCGTCGGGTTCGTCGACGACGTCGCGCGCCCCCAGGACGTCGGCGTCGCCGCCACCGCGCTCGCCCGCCTCGGCCGGGACGCCGGCTCGGCCACCTTCCTCGGCCCCGTCGACCGCACGCTGTTCAAGGTCGGCGCCGTCGTCGCGCCCGTGCTGCCCTCCGTCGTGGTGCCCGCCGCCCGGGTGCGCCTGCGCCAGCTCGTCGGCCACCTCGTGGCCGACGCCGGCAAGGGGCTCACCCAGCACCTCGCCCGCACCCGCGCCGAGGGCTACACCCTCAACGTCAACCTCCTGGGCGAGGCCGTGCTCGGCGACGACGAGGCCGCCGCCCGCCTGCAGCGCACCATCGACCTCGTGCGCCGGCCCGACGTCGACTACGTCTCCGTCAAGGTGTCGTCCGTCGCGGCCCAGCTCGTCACCTGGGACCTGGACGGCTCGCGCGAGCGCGTCGTCGAGCACCTGCTGCCCCTGTACCGGGCCGCGCGCGACCACGGCGTCTTCCTCAACCTCGACATGGAGGAGTACAAGGACCTCGCGCTCACCACCGCCGTCTTCACGCAGGTGCTCGACCGCGACGAGTTTCGCGACCTCGAGGCCGGCATCGTCCTCCAGGCGTACCTGCCCGACGCGATGGGCGCGCTCGACGAGCTCACCGAGTTCGCGCAGAAGCGCGTGGCCGACGGCGGCGCGCGCATCAAGGTGCGCCTCGTCAAGGGCGCCAACCTGGCGATGGAGCACGTCGAGGCCGAGCTGCACGACTGGGCGCAGGCGCCCTACCCGACCAAGCCGGACGTGGACGCCAACTACGTGCGCATCCTCGACCACCACCTGCGCGCCGACCGCACCGCCGCCGTCCGCCTCGGGGTCGCGTCGCACAACCTCTTCGACGTGGCGCTCGCGGTGCTGCTCGCGCGCGGCCGCGGCGTCACCGAGGGGCTCGACATCGAGATGCTGCAGGGCATGGCCCCCATCGAGGCGCGCCTCGTGCGCGACGAGGTGGCCAAGGACGGCGGCCACGTCGTGCTGTACACGCCGGTGGTGCGCGACGAGGACTTCGACGTCGCGATCTCCTACCTGGTGCGCCGCCTCGAGGAGAACGCCGCCGAGCAGAACTTCCTGCACGCCGCCTTCGCTCCCGCCGGCGGCGACGACGGCGTCGAGGCCACGGCCATGGAACGCCAGGAGCTCGCCTTCCGCGCGTCCGTGAGGCACGGCGTGCACTACCAGCCGGTGGACGTCGCGCCGCGCCGTCGCGACCGGTTCTCCGGCGGGGGCACCGCGCCCACCGCCGCCGGCTGCCCCTCCGCGGAGCCGTTCCGGAACGCCGTCGACACCGACCCGGCCGTGGCCGGCCACCGCGCGTGGGCCCGCAGCGTCGTCGGGCCGGACTCCGGGTTCGTCCCCGTCCAGGCCCCCGAGGTCACCTCGACCCAGGCGATCGACGACGCCGTCTCCCGCGCCGTCGCCGCCCAGCGCGCCTGGGCCGCCGTCGCGCCCGCCGACCGCGCGCGCGTGCTGCGCGCCGCCGCCCGCGAGCTCGAGGCGCGCCGCACGGACCTCGTCGCCGCCATGGTGCACGAGCCGGGCAAGACGGTCGCCGAGGCGGACCCCGAGGTCAGCGAGGCGATCGACTTCGCGAACTACTACGCCGCGATGGCCGAGGCCCTGGAGCAGGTGGACGGCGCCACGTTCACGCCCGACGGCGTCACGCTGGTCACCCCGCCGTGGAACTTCCCCGTCGCCATCCCCACGGGCGGGGCCCTCGCGGCGCTCGCGGCCGGGTCGGCCGTGCTCGCCAAGCCGGCGCCGACGACGCCGCGCTGCTACGAGCTCGCGATCGAGGCCGTGCACGTGGCGCTGGACGAGGCGGCGCCGGAGATCGGGCTCGACCCGCGGGTCGCGCGGGACGTCGTGCAGTTCCTGCGGGTGCCCGACGGCGACCTCGGCCAGCACCTCGTGACCCACCCGGACGTGGCCCGCGTGATCCTCACCGGCTCCATCGAGACGGCAGAGCTGTTCGCCTCCTGGCGGCCGGAGCGCCCGGTGCTCGCGGAGACGTCGGGCAAGAACGCGCTGGTCGTGACGCCGTCGGCGGACCTCGACCTCGCCGTCTCCGACCTGGTCAAGAGCGCCTTCGGCCACGCCGGGCAGAAGTGCTCGGCCGCGTCGCTGGTCATCCTGGTCGGCTCGGTGGGCGACCCGTCCACCGAGACCGGCGAGCGGTTCCGCCGCCAGCTCGTCGACGCCGTGCAGTCGCTCGCGGTGGGCTCGCCCACCGAGCTGTCGACCGTGATGGGGCCGCTGACCGAGCCCGCGCAGGGCAAGCTGCTGCGCGCGCTGACGACCCTCGAGCCGGGGGAGTCGTGGCTCGTGCGCCCGCGTCGCCTGGACGACGCCGCCCGCGCCGCGGGGATCGAGGAGGACCGGCTCTGGTCGCCGGGCCTGCGCGACGGCGTCGCGCCCGGGTCGTTCTTCCACCTCACCGAGGTGTTCGGCCCCGTGCTCGGCATCATGACCGCCCAGGACCTGGACGAGGCGATCCGCCTGCAGAACCAGGTGGACTTCGGTCTCACCGCGGGCATCCACTCCCTCGACGACGACGAGATCGCCACCTGGCTCGACCGCGTCGAGGCGGGCAACGTGTACGTGAACCGGCACATCACCGGCGCCATCGTGCAGCGGCAGTCGTTCGGCGGCTGGAAGGCCTCGGCCGTGGGCCCGGGCGCCAAGGCGGGCGGCCCCAACTACGTCGCCGAGCTCGGCGCGTGGGCGGACGCCGACGGCGTGCCGTCGCGCACCCACGACCCCGAGGGCTGGCTCGCCGCGGCGCAGGCGTCGGACGACGCCGCGTGGGCGGCCGAGATCGGCGTCGGGCACGACAAGTCCGGCCTGCGGGTGGAGGAGAACACCTTCCGCTACCGGCCCATCGACCGTCTGACCGTGCGCGTCGGCGACGGCGCCCTGCCGATCGAGGTGCGGCGGGTGCTCGCCGCGGCGAAGCGGGCGGGTGTGCCCGCGGTGGTCGTGCCGGACACCGACAGCGGCTGGGGCGTGCCGCACGAGGCGCCGACGTCCCACGCGGACTTCGCCGCCGCCGTCGCGGCCGGCCGCGTCACCGGCCGCGTCCGCGTGGTCGGCCGTGCGCCGGGCCTGCGCGAGGCGGCCGCGACCCGCCTCGGCACCGTGACCGTGCTCGACGCGCCGGTGGTCGCCAGCGGCCGGCGCGAGCTGCTCGCCGTCGTGCGCGAGCAGGCCGTCAGCCGCACCCGCCACCGGTACGGGCACGTGCACGCCTGAGCGGCCCCGCCGCGACCCCGCTGCGAGCCCGCCGCGGGACGGACACCTCCGTCCCGCGGCGGGCTCGCGCGCTATCCTGGCGCGCGACACACCCCCACGACGTGTCCGCGCGCATCGAGCGGCACCCGAGCCGAGGATCCCCATGCACCAGACCCGGACGCGCGCTGCCCTCGTGGCCGGCGCGCTCGTCGTGGCTGTCGGTGTCCTCGGGGCCTGCTCGCCGGAGGCCGACGAACCCGCCGCCGTCCTGCCGGCCGGCCCGAGCCCCTCGCCCACCGTGGACGCGGCCGAGCAGCAGGCTGTCGAGGCCGCCGAGCAGACGCTGCAGGACTTCTACGACCTCGGTGCGAAGGTCGGCAACGACGGCTTCGCGAGCTGGCAGATGATGCAGGGCTTCTGGACCGACGACGAGCAGTGGCAGGCCCAGCGGACGACGTACGAGCAGCGCGTCGCCGACGGCTGGAAGACCGAGGGCGCCGCGACCTTCACGGACGTGCAGGCCAGCGACTTCGACCCGGGCGGGGACTCGCCGGGCGACGAGCGGGTGACCCTCGAGGTCTGCAACGACACCTCCGGCGTCACGACCCTCGACGAGGACGGCGCGAAGGTCCCCCGGGCCGAGGGCGTGCCGGAGCGGTTCACGGTCGTCTACACGATGAGCGCGCGCGGGGAGGACCGATGGGGCATCGACAGCCGCGAGGCGGACACGGAGCAGTCGTGCTGAGGCGGGTGGCGCGGGTCCTGGCCGTGCTGATGCTGTTCACCGGCGCGGCCGTCGCGCCGACGGTCGCGACCTCTGCGCCCGCCGTCGCCGCCCCCTGCACCGGTAATGGCGGCACCGACAACGACGGCAACGTCGTGGTCGACGGGCAGTGCCCGGGGGAGGACGGCGACGACGGTGACGGAGGCGGCGGCGGAGGCGGCGACGGCTCCGTCCGCGAGTGCAAGTACGGCTCGCACGTCATCCCGTGCATGAAGAGCGGCGCCGTCTACAACAGCGAGCGCGGGTGCTACATGAAGCTGATCTCCCCGCCGCCGCCGAAGGACGACAAGATCTGGGACGGCAAGACGGAGGGCTACATCGTCGCCTGCGTGCCGCCCGAGGACGAGTGCCTCGACGACGTCGAGAACTACACGTACCTGTGCGCGCCGTTCCGCCTGTGGCAGGAAGACCCGCCGCCCACGGAGGTCGGCCCGTCGCCGCTGGAGCTGGCGGAGCGCGCGGTGGCGCGCATGCAGCTGACGATGGGCGAGATCGGCTCGACGCCCCCATCGACGGAGGTCGACGGGGCCGCGATCGGGATCGTCGGGATGCCGGTGTGGCTGTGGGTGTCGAACCCGGCGGACAACACGACGGGGCCGATCACGCGCAGCGAGACGGACGGCGGGCTGACCGTCACGGCCGACGGCACGCTGAGCCGGATCGAGTGGACCCTGACCGACGCCGACACGGGGACCGTGTACGCCCGCACGACCTGCGCGGGCGACCGCGCGCCCGGCACACCCTGGTCGGACGCCGTGAGCAACGACGCCCGCCCGTCCCCGACGTGCGGGTTCGACGGGGCGCAGAGCCATCGCTCCGGCAACATCACGGTGACGGGGACGGCGTACTGGACCGTGGAGTGGGCCGGCGGCGGGGTGACCGGCACGATCGACGTGCCCGCCCAGACGCGCGAGTCGACCCTCGCCATCGGCGAGGCGCAGGTCCTCGTCCAGTAGCGCGACCCGTGGTGCGGCGCTGACGCCGTCCCGATGCCGTCGGTGCGACGTCGTGGCACGATCGCGGCCATGACGGTGGCGTTCGTGCTCGGCGGCGGCGGGGTGCGCGGGGCGGTCCAGGTGGGCATGCTGCAGGCGCTGTTCGAGGCGGGGGTGACGCCCGGCCTCGTGGTCGGCACGTCGATCGGCGCGATCAACGGCGCCGCGGTCGCCGCCGACCCGAGCATCGCCGTCGTCGACCGCCTCGGTGCCGCGTGGGCGTCCCCGACGGCGAACGAGGTCTACGGCGAGGCCTGGTACCGACAGCTCGGCCGCCTCGCCAAGTCCCGCACGCACCTGTACGACCCGGCCGCGCTGCGCCGGCTCATCGCGGGCACCTTGGGGGAGCGCACCACCTTCGAGGACCTGACCGTGCCCCTCGTGGTCGCCGCGGCGAGCATCGAGCGTGCGTCGGAGCACTGGTTCGACTCCGGGCCGCTGGTCGAGGCGGTGCTCGCCTCGGCGTCGGTGCCGGGCGCGCTGCCGCCCACCGAGATCGGCGGCGAGCACTACGTGGACGGCGGCATGGTGAACTCCATCCCGCTCGGCGAGGCCGTGCGCCGCGGCGCGACCACGGTCTACGTGCTGCAGGTGGGGCGGGTCGAGGAGCCGCTCACCGTCCCGTCCAAGCCGTCCGACGTCGCGCGCGTGAGCTTCGAGATCGCGCGGCGGCACCGCTACTTCCGGGAGCTGGAGGAGGCCCGCCGGGTCGCGACCGTGCACGTGCTGCCGACCGGCGGCGCGCTGCCGGGGGACGAGAAGCTCGGCGCGTTCCGGCGCATGGACTCCACCGCGTCACGCATCGCCCAGTCGTACGCCGCCGCGCGGGACTACCTTGCGGCAGCGCCGCCGGGACCCGCACCGGGGCCGACGCCGCCGGACGCGGCAGGGCAGCCGTGATCGCGCCACCGCCCCGCTGGGTCCGGCGGGTCGTGCTGGCGCCGCTCGTGGTGCTGCTGGCGGTGCTCCTGGTGCCGACGTCGATCATGCTCGCCCTGGTCGTCGGCGCCGCGCTGACCTGGCTGCTGCCGGGCCGGCTGCGGGTGGTGCGCCTGCTGTGGATGCTGTCGTTCTACGTGCTGTGGGACGCCGCCGCGCTGGTGGTGCTGTTCGGGCTGTGGGTGGCGTCCGGGTTCGGCCTGGCGATGCACCGCTCCTGGGTGCAGCGGGCGCACGTCGCCGTGGCGCGGGCCGCGCTGGCCGTCCTCTTCTGGCAGGTGCGGTGGACGCTGCGGCTGACCATCGTCGTCGAGGTCGAGAAGGGGGCGAGGCTGCCCGACGTCCCCGTCCTCGTGCTCAGCCGGCACGCCGGTCCGGGGGACTCGTTCATCCTGGTCGACGTCCTCCTCGGTCGCGCCCACCGCGCGCCCGCCATCGTCCTCAAGGACACGCTCCAGTGGGACCCGGCGATCGACGTCCTCCTGGGCCGGCTGCCCGCGGCCTTCGTCACGCCCGTCGCGCGCCGGAGACCGGGGCAGCCCGGCGCCGCGGAGACCATCACGCGCATCTCGGCCGACCTGGGGCCCGGCGACGCCCTCGTGCTGTTCCCCGAGGGGGGCAACGTGACGCCCCGGCGCCGCGCGCAGCGGATCGACGCGCTCCGTGCCCACGGCAAGGACGCCCTCGCCGACCGGGCCGAGCGCATGCCGCACGTCATGGTGCCGCACGCGGGCGGTTTCCTGTCCGCGCTCGACGCCGTCGCGCCCGACGCCGCCGTGCTGGTCGTCGCGCACACGGGCCTGGACCGTCTCGTCACGGTCAAGGACATCTGGCGCGAGCTGCCGATGGACAAGACGATCGTGCTCGGCGGCACCCTGGTGCGCGTCGGCGACCTCCCTGCCGACGTCGAGGGTCGGGAGCTGTGGCTCTTCGAGCAGTGGGAGCGCGTGGACGCCTGGATCACCGCACGCTCCGCGGACCTCGACGCCGCCAGGCCGTGACCGTCGTGGTGGCGCCCGTCGCCCCGCGCCTCGTCCGGGCCGACCACGCCACGCACGCCGTTCTGCGCGCCGGGAGCGGCCGACTGGGGGATGGTGGTGACAAGGCGAGCAGCGCTGAACACCCCGTTCACGGAGGCAGCCGGGCGGTGTAAGGTCTCCCGGCCGCCGAGACCCGGTGGTACAGACCACTCCAGTAAGGAGCCTCAACGATGCAGCTCATGCGGAGGCGCTCGATCGAAGCCACGATCGCGGCGTCCGACGAGCCCCAGCGCCAGCTCAAGCGGACCCTCGGCGCCTGGGACCTCATGGTCCTCGGCATCTCCGTGGTGATCGGCGCCGGAATCTTCTCGAAGGCCGCGCAGGTGTCGGCCACGCAGACCGGCCCGTCGGTCGTGATCTCGTTCGTCATCGCCGGCGTCGTGTGCGCCCTGGCGGCGTTGTGCTACGCCGAGTTCGCGTCGTACATGCCGGTGGCGGGCTCCGCGTACACGTTCTCGTACGCGTCGATGGGCGAGCTGCTCGCGTGGATCATCGGCTGGGACCTCATCCTGGAGATGTTCTTCGCCGCGTCCGTCGTGGCGAAGGCGTGGGGCCTCTACTTCGACAACTTCCTCAACGTCTTCGGCCTCGGCGGCGTCGACTCCGAGGGCGTCGCCTCCGGCATCCACAACACCGTGAGCCTCGGCGGCGTCTCCTTCGACTGGGGCACCGCGATCCTCATCGTCGTGCTCGCGACGCTGCTCGCCGTCGGCACCAAGCTCTCGACGCGTGTCACCGGCGTCCTCACGGCCATCAAGGTCGCGATCGTGCTGCTCATCATCGTGGTCGGCTTCGCGTTCTTCAGCGCATCCAACCTCAGCCCGTTCGTGCCGAGCCCGGAGTCGTTCGGCGAGTCCACGACGCACAACACCACGATGACGCAGACCCTCTTCTCCTGGATGGCCGGCGCCGAGCTTTCCGTGGGCGGCGTGATGGGCATCCTCGCGGGTGCCGGCACCGTGTTCTTCGCGTTCATCGGTTTCGACGTCGTCGCCACCGCGGCGGAGGAGACCAAGAACCCGCGGCGGAACGTCCCCCGCGGCATCCTCGGCGGCCTCGCCATCTGCACCGGCCTCTACATCGCCGTGTCGATCGCGCTCTCCGGCATGGCCACCCCGCAGCAGCTGCGCGACGCCACCCCCGACGGCGGCGCGTCCGCGACGATCATCACCGCGTTCCAGCTGCAGGAGAACGCCCCCACCTGGGCCACCCAGGTCATCACGGTGGGCATCCTCGTCGGCCTCACCACCGTGGTCATGGTGCTCATGCTCGGCCTCACCCGCATCGTCTTCGCGATGAGCCGTGACGGCCTGCTGCCCCGCGGCATGTCGAAGACGTCGGAGAAGCGCGGCACCCCCGTGACGATCCAGGTCGGCACCGCCGTGCTCCTGGTCGTCGTCACCTGCTTCTTCTCCGTCGACGTGCTCGGCAACATGGTGAACATCGGCACCCTGTCGGCCTTCGTGCTGGTGAGCTTCGGCATCCCGATCCTGCGTCGTCGCCAGCTCAAGGCCGGCGGCGGGGAGGTCAAGGCCGACCACTTCAAGGTGCCGTGGTCGCCGGTGCTGCCGATCGTCTCGGGCGTGCTGTGCCTGTGGCTGATGCTGCAGCTGGACGTCGAGACGTGGCTGCGGTTCCTGGTGTGGCTCGCGCTCGGCTTTGCGATCTACTTCCTGTACGGCTACCGCAACTCGCAGCTGGGCAAGAACCCGTCGCAGCTCGCCGCCGACTACCGCGAGGCCCTGCAGACGGCCATCGGTGTGGACGACGACACCCCGCGGCGCGATCGCGACTGATCTCGGCCCGGCCGGTGACCGCACTTGAATCCGTGGCGGTCGCCGGCCGGGTGACGTCGCCGCCGCGTCAGCGGATCGTCGACGTCCGGTAGCTCGTGACCGACCTGGTCACGTACCCGGTCCGGGAACCGACCACTGTGACGGTCAGGTGCTTGCCCCGCGCCCGTGCGGGGACGACGAACCGCTTGCTCTCCCGCGTCGCGATCCTCACGCCGTCCGCCTTCCACACGTAGGTCACCGACGACGGCGCCGGGGACCACGTCCCGCGACTGACGGTCAGGGTCCTCCCGACCCGCTTCGTCCCCGTGATCGTCGGCCGCGGCGCCATCATGGTCCCCCGCACGACGGCCGCGGTCGCGGTGCTGGTCACCGACCTCGTGGTGTATCCGGCACGCGACCCGGTCACCGTGACCGTCAGCCGCTTGCCGCGCGAGGAGGCGGGCACCACGAACGTGCTCGACGTCCGCGTCGAGATCGTCGTCCCGTTCGCCTTCCACACGTACTTCACCGACGACGGTGACGGCGACCAGGTCCCGCGGCTCACCGTCAGCGTCCTGCCGACCTTGACGGTGCCCTTCACGGTCGGTCGCGGTGCCGCGAACGTGCCCGGCACGACGGCGGCCGTGGGGGCGCTGGTCACCGAGGTCGTCGGGTAGCCCCCGCGCGTACCGGTGACGCGCACGGTGATCCGCTTGCCCACGGCCGAGGCCGGGACCTTGAGCGTCGAAGTCGTCGCGCCCGTGATCGTCACTCCGCCCGCCTGCCAGGAGTACGCCACGCTCGACGGAGTCGGCGACCAGGTACCGAGCGCGGTCGTGAGCGTGGACCCCACTCGGGCGGTGCCGACGACCGAGGGCGCCGGGGCGACGAACGCCCTGGCGATGTGTGACCAGGAGACCGGGTCCGCCTCGCTGGGGGAGTGCCAGGCCGACCCCGAGTACCGCGCGCCGACCGTGAGCACGCCGAGGGGCAGGGCCGCGGCGTCGAGCCGGAACGAGGTGTCACCCAGTCCTTCGGTGGTCTGCGTGGCGACGTCGGTCCCGTTGACGCTCAGCACGACCTGGGCGGGCCGGCCGAGCTCCTCGCCCGGTCCGTGCACGGCGACATCGACCCGGACCTTGCCTGCCGCGGCGTCTTCCGTCACGCCGGTGATGGTGGTCGTCGTCTCCGCCCGGCGGATGGTGAACGGCAGCGGCAGGGTCTCCGACGCGAGCGTCGGCCCCGCGTCGGCCGAGGTGGCGTCGGACGGCCGCGTACCCTCCCAGCGCACCACCACCTCGTGGTCGCCCGGGGCGAGCCCGAAGGTGTGCGCCGACCCGCTGAGCTCGAGCGACGATGTGGTCGAGCAGCCCTGCGCCACGGGGCCGAGGTCCGTGCCGTCCGTCAGCTCAGCGACCACCGACCCGCACTCGACGGCCGATCCGTCGAGCGTCTCGACGCGCGCCTCGACGTCGATCTGGTTCTCGTAGTGGACGGTCTCGTCGACCAAGGTCGCCGCGACCCTCGTCGCCGACGGCGGGCGGACGGTGACGGGACGGACCACCGGGTCCGACGAGGCCGCCGCGTAGTCCGCGACGTACCGGACCTCGAGCTCGTGCGGGCCGGGTGCCAGGCCCGACACATCGAGGGAACGATCGGAGCCGTACCCGGTGGTGGACAGGCGCCCACCGGTGGCCCGGTCGACGACCCGGATCGTCCCGGACACGGCAGGGGTCCCGTCGACCGTGCCGACCGTGGTGACGAACGGGACGAAGTCGGTACCCGTCCGCCACGACTCCGGGCTTTCCACGCCGACCGTCGTCCGGGACGGCTCGGGCACCGTGAACGGACGCTGCGCCTCGGCGCCACGGAACGGCGGCCCGTCGAAGCGGACCTCCAGGGTCCGGGTCCCGGGCCAGGTCATCCGCAGCTCCCTCTCTGCGTGTCCCGTGCGGTCGAGGGGCAGGTAGTGATCGGCGTGGAACTCGCCGTCGGCGTCGCGGTATCCGACGCTCGCGGTGCCGCGCGGCGTGACCCCGCTCGACGAGGTGACGTCGATGCGGACTGTCGCCGAGCTATCCATGTGCCATGTGTCCGGAACACCCGTCACCGTGATCTCGGTCGGCAGCAGGGGCCCGTCCATGAGCAGCCAGGTCGCCGTCTCGCCGCTCGCCATGGCCCGGTAGGCCGCGCGTGCGCCGGGCACCGCGGGCACGGCCCGTCCGCCGCCCCAGGTGAGCAGGGAGCCGTCGTCGAGCAGGGCCGCCCCGCCGGGCTCGTCGTCGCCGGTGGGCAGGCTGACCTCGCTCGTGGACAGGGCGACGACGGAACGACCGCTCGGCACGACCGGCGGCGTCGGCGCCTCACCGAGCGGCACGACCGTGCCGTCGCTTCGGGCCGCGTACCCGTACCGCCGCGCGGTGTCGACCCCGACGAACCGGGTGCCGGCCGCAGGCGTCGTCACCCGGGCCTTCGTGTCGATGCCCTGCAGGCACGAGACCACGGCACCGTCGGACCGCACGGCCATCCAGCTCACGTTCGTGACGTTGACCGCCACGTATGCGGTCCCCGTCGGCGGCACGAGGGCCTCGGGGCAGGAGACCGCGATCGACGTCCGCTGCCGCTCGGCGACCAGCGCACCGTCGGACCGCACGGCCATCGTGATGGTCGTGCCGGAGTCGATCGAGAGGTATCGCATCCCGGCCGGAGGGCCGACGAACGTCGGTGTCGAGGATGCGCTCGCGCCCGTCCCGACGATCGACCCGTCCGAGCGGAGCAGCGCTGCGGAAGGCTGGCCCATCCCCGCGATGAGCGAGACGCCGGTGTAGTGCATCCCCGCGGGCAGCTCCGGGATCGGGAGCGGGCCCCAGTGCTCGTCGAGAGGAACCGCGGTGACCTGCCCGTCGCTGCGCAGCGCGAGCAGCGAGCTGCCGTCCGCGTCGATCCCGGTGTGCTGCACCCCCTCCGGCAGCTCCCAGGGCCGCGACCCGTCAGGTTGAGCGAGCCCCCAGCCGTTGTCCCACGGCACGAGTCGTCCGCCTTGCGACGCGGGGGTCCCTTCCTGGACGAAGCCCGACGAGACCGCGGCCACGGTGTCGGCCGTCGCCGCCGGCGCGACCTGAGCGGGCACCGCACCCGCGGACGTCGTGCCGAGCCCGAGCCCAAGCACGAGCCCGGTCGCGACGAGCGACGCGCTTGTCCGCCGGGCGGCGGGGACGAACAGTCGGAGAGCTGAGGTCGACATCGAACGCTCCAGCTGGAAGGGCGCAGGTCCGTGCGCCAGGACAACAGGTCGCACGGACTGTATCGGTCGCAATGCCGCGTTTCTGTCGAAATCAGCACCGGCCGCCCTTTTCACCCGGTGCGTCTGGGTGGCCGATTCCTGGTCCCCGTCAACGCCGCAGGCCGCGAGCGCCGCGCCGCGAGATCCTTGACCCCCTGGCGTCTGGTCTTGGCGCGCTGCCGCCGGGTGCCCGCACGGTGGCGACGGCTACGCCGACTCGCCCTCGACGAGGCGCGGCACGAAGATCTGGGGCTCGGCGGGCACGTCGGCCCCGCCGAGGACGTCGAGCAGGGTCGCGGTCGCGGCCGTGACCATCTCGACGACGGGCTGCAGCACGGTCGTCAGTCGCGGCGTCGTCCGCTCGGCGCCGAGGGCGTCGAACCCCACCAGGGCGACGTCGTCGGGCACCCGCCGGCCGGACTCGCGCAGCACCTGGAGCGCGCCCGTGGCCATGAGGTCCGACGCGGCGAACACGCCGTCGACGTCGGGGTGCCGCGCCAGGATCCGCTCCATCGCGGCCGCGCCGCCCGCCACGGTGAAGTCGCCGTTCTCGACGGCGGTGGCCGGCAGCCCGGCGTCCTCGAGCGTGTGCTGCCAGGCGTCGTGACGGTCGACGGCCGCGGTCATGTCGAGCGGGCCGGTGATGGTGGCGACCCGGGTGCAGCCTCGGTCCACGAGGCGCTGCGTGGCGGTGCGCCCGCCAGAGGCGTTGTCCACGTCGACGAAGTGCAGGGACTCGGTGTCGAACGGCCGCCCCACGAACACCGACGGCAGGTGCGAGCGCATCAGCTCGGACTCGAGCTGGTCCTCCCGGTGGTGCGACGCCACGATGACGCCGTCCACGTGCCCCGACCGCAGGTAGCGCGCGATGTGGCCCGGCGGCTCGCCCGGCCGGGCGAGCAGCAGCACGAGCTGCAGCTCCGTGCCGGTCAGCCCCTCGCTGACGCCGCGCAGCACGCCCGCGAGGAACGGGTCGGTGAGGATGCGGGCGTCGGGCTCGGGCACCACGAGGGCGATCGAGTCGGTGCGACGGGTGACCAGCGAGCGGGCCGCCCGGTTCGGGGCGTACCCGAGCCGGGCGACGGCGTCGTCGACGGCGGTCTGCGCCTCGGGCGACACCCGGTCACCGCCGTTGATGGCGCGCGAGGCCGTGGACCGCGAGACCCCCGCGGCCCTGGCGACGTCGTCCAGCGTCGGGCTGGCATGCTCGATGACCACGTCCGGAGACTACTCTGCGTCCGCGCCGTCGCGTGCCGGCACGACGCCCGTGCGGGCGACCTCGCCGTACCAGTGTCCGGAGGACTTCACGGTGCGCTCCTGCGTCTCGTAGTCGACGTGCACCAGGCCGAAGCGCTTGGAGTAGCCGAGGGCCCACTCGAAGTTGTCCAGGAGCGACCAGGCGAAGTAGCCGCGCACGTCGACGCCGGCGTCGATCGCGTCGCGGACGGCGCGCAGGTGCACGTCGACGAACGCAAGGCGGTCCGGGTCGTCGACGCGGCCGTCGGCCTGCACGACGTCGGGGTACGCGGCGCCGTTCTCGGTGACGTACATCGAGGTGCCACGGGGGCCGGTGTAGTCGCGCTGCAGCCGCGTCAGCAGACGGGTGAGGCCCTCCGGCTGCACCTCCCAGCCCATGTCGGTGAGCGGCAGGCCGCGGCTGTGGTGGTAGATGCCGTCGGGCACCGGGTTGGGGGAGCGGGTCTCCCACACCGCGGCGTCGACGCGCTCGCCGCCGGGGTCGGCCGTGCCCGCGGGCGTCTCGCCCGCGGCACCCTGGGGTCGGGCGGAGACGGCGCCGCCGTTGTAGTAGTTCACGCCGAGCACGTCGATCGGCGTGGAGATCACGTCGAGGTCGCCCTCGCGCACGACGTCGGCGAACCCGAGGTGCGCGACGTCGTCGAGCAGGTCCTGCGGGTAGGCGCCGCGCAGGATCGGGTCGAGGAAGAAGCGGTTGAACATGCCGTCGTCGCGGCGCGCGACGTCGACGTCCGCCGGGTCCGTCGGGTCGACGGGGTCGGAGACGGTGAAGTTGAGCGTGAGGCCGAGCACGGCCTCCGGGTCGCGCTCGCGCAGCGCCCGGACGGCGCCGCCGTGGGCGAGCATGAGGTGGTGGGCCGCGGCGAGGCCGTCCGCCGGAGACTTGCGACCGGGGGCGTGCGCGCCCGCGGTGTAGCCGAGGAACGCGGAGCACCACGGCTCGTTGAGCGTCGTCCAGACCTTCACCCGGTCGCCCAGGGCTTCGTGCATCGTCACGGCGTAGTCGACGAAGCGGGCCGCGGTGTCCCGGTTCGGCCAGCCGCCCAGCTCCTCCAGCGCCTGCGGCAGGTCCCAGTGGTACAGCGTCAGCCAGGGCAGCACGTCGGCGGCGAGCAGCTCGTCGACGAGGCGCGAGTAGAAGTCCAGGCCCTCCTGGTTGACCGTCTTGCCGTCCGGGACCACCCGGGCCCACGACGTCGAGAACCGGTACGCGTCGAGGTTCAGGCGCCGCATGAGCGCCACGTCCTCGCGGTAGCGGTGGTAATGGTCGTCGGCCACGGAACCGTCGTCGCCGTTCACCACGGCGCCGGGGATGCGGCAGAACGCGTCCCAGACCGAGTCCTCGCGGCCGCCCTCCGTGGACGCGCCCTCGATCTGGAAGGCGGCCGTGGCGGTGCCCCAGAGGAAGCCGTCGGGGAACGTGACCGCCCCGGTCGCGTGCGGGGAGCTCGTGAGGGGGGTGCTGGGCGTGAACGGCACGGTCGTGCCGGGGGCCGCCCGGCGCGCGCCGGGGGTGGGGAGGGTCATGAATTCGGATCTTTCCATCGGTGGTGGGCCCACGCAGCCGCACGACGGTGCGGCTGCGTGGGCGTGACGTCAGGCGGGGGCGCCGGCGGATCAGCCCTTGACGGCGCCGGCCATGATGCCCGCGACCAGCTGCTTGCCGACGAAGGCGAAGATCACCAGCAGCGGCAGCGTCACGAGGAAGATGCCGGCCATCACGAGCGAGTAGTCGACGAAGAAGTTGGCCTGCAGCGACTGCACCACCAACGGCAGGGTCGGGTTCTCGCTGTTCAGCACGATGGACGGCCAGAAGAAGTTGGTCCACTGCTGGACGAACGTGAACAGGCCGAGCATCGCGGCGGCGGGTCGCGCGGCCGGCAGGGCCACGGACCAGAACGTGCGGATCATGGACGCGCCGTCCACGCGGGCCGCCTCGATGAGCTCGTACGGCAGCGCCTCGGACAGGTACTGCGTCATCCAGAAGACGCCGAACGCGGTGACGAGGGCGGGCACGATGACGGCCTGCAGCTTGCCGATCCAGCCCAGGTCCGTCATGAGGATGTACATCGGGATGACGCCGAGCTGGGTGGGCACGGCCATCGTGGCGATGACGAAGACCAGCAGGGGGCCACGACCGCGGAAGCGCAGCTTGGCGAACGAGTAGCCGGCGAGCGTGGAGAACAGCACCACCGACAGCGAGGTGAGCACGGAGACGATCACCGAGTTGGTGAGGGCCTTCCAGAAGTTGATCCGGGTGGACTCGATCACGGTCGCGAACTGCTGGAACAGGCTCGTGTCGGGCAGCCACTGCGGCACCGCGTTCTTCGCGATCGTGACCGGGTCGGACGACCCGAGCAGCAGCGTGAAGTACAGCGGGAAGATCGAGATCAGCAGCGTGACCCCGAGCAGGGCGTAGGTGACCCAGCCGGGACGGCGCTGTGCGCTGCGGGTGGCCCGCGAGCCGCGGTTCCGGCGCTTGGTGGCCGCGCGGGCGGCGCCCCGGCCGGCGGTCTGGGCGGTGACGGCGACGGAGCTCATCGGCGGTCCTCCCGGTCGGTGGTCGAGGTGGTCGGGGGGAAGGTGGGCGGTCGCGGGGGCCCCTGGTTCGCGCCCCCGCCCGCGGGGGCGGTCGCACCGGTCGCCTGCGCGACCCGGGCGTCCGCCGCGAGGCGACGGGTGTGCCGGCGGCCCACCTTCTCCTTCTTCGGGCCGGAGGTCGCGATCCGCTGCGTGATGAGGAAGTTGACCATGCCGATGACGATGATCAGCAGGAAGAGCAGCAGCGCGACCGCCGACGCGCGGCCGAGGTTCTTCTGGTTGCCCCACGCGACGTCGTACAGGTAGACGACGGTGGTCATCCAGTCCTGGTCCGGTCCGCCGAGGCCCTTCGGGTCGAACATGCGGACCTCGTCGAAGATCTGCAGGCCACCGATGGTCGAGGTGATGACGACGAAGATGATCGTGGCGCGGATCTGCGGCACGGTGATGGAGAAGAACTGCCGCGCGCGGCCCGCGCCGTCGATGACGGCCGCCTCGTAGAGCTCGCGGGGCACGGCCTGCATGGCGGCGAGGAAGATGAGCGCGTTGTAGCCGGTCCAGCGGAAGTTCACCATGCTGGCGATGGCGACGTGGCTGGCGACGCGGTCGGTGTGCCAGCCGATCGGGTCGACGCCGACGAACCCGAGCAGCTCGTTGATGAGGCCGTAGTCGTCGGCGAACAGCCGTCCGAAGATCATGGAGACCGCGACCGGCGCGACGACGTAGGGGATCAGCACGCCCATGCGCCAGAAGGTGGCGGCGCGCAGGTTCTGGTCGAGCAGGGCCGCGATCGTGATCGCGAGGATCACCTGCGGGATGCTCGAGAAGACGAAGATCGAGAACGTGTTGACCAGGGACTTCCAGAACAGGGGCTGCGCCAGGACGGCGGCGTAGTTCTCCAGCCCCGTGAACTCGCCCTGGCCGCCGAGCAGGTTCCAGTCGTACAGCGACACGAACAGCGTGTACCCGAGCGGGAACAGGCCGGTGAGCGCGAACAGCAGGAAGAACGGCGAGATGTACAGGTACGGGGAGACCTTCACGTCCCAGCGGCCGAGGCGCTGGGTGAAACCGACGCGTCGGGGAGGACGTGGCCCGGTCGCACCCCGTCGGTGCGTGGGCTGGGTGGGGGAGAGGACGGCCATCTGCTGCTTCCTGTGCTCGCCGGTCCGCCGGCCGCCGGGCGGGCCCGCCGAGAGCGTGTCTCGGCGGGCCCGCCCGGCGGTGCGGCGGGGGTCAGGGACTGGTCAGGGGGTCAGAGCCCGAGCGAGGCGTACTCGTCGAGGGCGCCCTGCCAGCTCTTCTCCGCGTCGTCACCGTTGAGGTCCACGCGGTTGAGCGCGTTCTGCACGGCCGTGTGGATCGCGAAGTAGTTCTTGCCCTTGAACGGGGCACCCTCGATCGCCTGGGCGCGGGCCGAGAAGATCGGGCCGACCGGAGCGTCGTTGAAGAAGTCGTTCGTCGAGTCCTGCACGGCGTCGGACGCCTGGGCGTCGAGCTGCGACGGGAACGTGTTGGCGTTCTCGTACGCCTGGGTCTGGACCTCGGGCGAGGTCAGCCAGGCAGCGAGCTCCTTGGCCGCCGCGGCGTTGTCGCCGGAGGAGGGGACGGTGAGGAACGAGCCGCCCCAGTTGCCGCCGCCGCCCGGGAAGACGTCCGCGACGTCCCAGCCCTCGACGCCGCCGGCGTTCTGCTCGATCGACGCGGTCATCCACGGCGGGCAGAGCATGGTGGCCCAGGCGTTGTTCTGGAAGCCGGCGACCCAGTCGTCGCCCCACTGCTCGAGGCCCGCGGACAGGTCGTCGTCCACGGACGCGGTCAGGACCTGGTCGTACAGGTCCTTGATCTCCTGGTTGGTCTTGAGGTCCTTGGGGTCACCCGTCGCCGGGTCCTCGTAGGCGCCCTCGAGCTGGTTCACCATGCCCTGGTACGTCGGCACCGCGCCGTCGAACCAGGCCGAGTCCGACTTGGCGACGAACTTCTTGCCGGCCTCGAAGTAGTCCTCCCACGTGGCGTCCGCGCCACCGAGAAGGTCGGCGACCTCCTCGCGGTCGGTCGGCAGGCCGGCCTTCTCGAAGAGGTCGGCGCGGTAGCAGATGGCCTCGGGGCCGATGTCCGTGCCGTAGCCGATGAGCTTGCCGTCGGGCGTCGTGGCCTGCTGGACCTTCCAGTCCACCCACCGGCCGTCGAGGGCCGGGTCGCCCAGGTCCTCGAACAGGTCGGGGAACTGCATCAGCTCGGGCAGCCAGTCGACCTCGATGCCCTCGATGTCGGCGAGGCCCTCGCCGCCGGCGGCCAGCTTGGTCGTGAGGTTGTTGCGCGCGTCCTCGGACGTCGCGGCGGTGACCTGCTTGACCGTGACGTTCGGGTGGTCCTCGGTGTACGAGGCGAGGAGCTCGTCGGTGTACCCGAACTGGTTGAAGGTGGCGACGGTCAGGGTGATCTTCTCGTCACCGGAGGCCGCGTCGTCGCCGTCGTCCGAGCCGCCGCAGGCGGTCAGGGCGAGGGCGAGGGTCGCGACGCCGGCGGTCGCCGCGACGACGCGACGGGTTCGGCGGGTGGGTCGGGTGCTGCTGAGCACGGTGACTCCCTTGTCTGGGTCGGGCAAAGACGGAGGTTTGGTAGCGCTCCCACCTCCATGGTGGTAGCGCTCCCACGGCCAGGTGATGATGCTGGCCGTCGGTGGTGACGAAAGTCAAGCCCGCTGAGGGCGTCGATGCCGTTCTGTGACGGAGCGCGCGCCGTCTGTGCAGGTCAGGGGCTTGCGCGCCGAGCGCGTGTCCGGATCGTTACCCGTCTTCACCCGGTCCGGTCGACGCCGCGAGCCACTCCTGGCCGGCCGCGCCCTCGGCCTCGAGGGTCGAGCGGACCGCCCGGGCGGCGGCCTCGGCCACCGCGGCGCCGAACAGGGGAACCGTCGCGCGGACCTCGCCGTCGTACACCTGGCGCGTGCCGCCGTCCGCCGTCGACTCGAGGCGCACCGTCCCGGTCACCCGCACGGGTGCCCCGGCGATCTCGACGGCGATGGTCCCGGTGCGCAGACCGCCGGAGGGGGCCTCCCACACCTCCGCCTGGCGCACCTCCAGGTGGTCGCCGACGAACGGTCGCACCTGCGCGGGGATGAGGTCCGTGGGCAGGGTGCGCCGCACCGCGATGGTGAAGCCGTCGGCCGGGCTGCCGGTCACGTCCGCCTGCTCGACGCGGCCGCCGGGGCCGCGCAGCGCCCGCCAGCGGATGAACGCCTCGTCGGCGAGCATCGCGACGACGGCGTCCGCGTCCGCCGCGTAGGTCAGCTCCACGGTCAGGTGCACGAGGTCACCCTACCGAGGCGGGGGCGGGGGGAGAGCGCCCGTAGGCTGGTGGGCGTGTCCGCCATGAGTGACCTCATCGCCCAGAACGCCGACCTCTCCGAGGAAGACGCCGAGTGGCTGCACCTCCTCGTGGGCGACTGGCAGCTCGTGTCCGACCTCGCCTTCGCCGACCTGGTGCTGTGGCTCCCCACGTCCGACGGCGGCTTCGTCGCGCTCGCCCAGTGCCGCCCGTCCACCGGGGCGACCGTGCACTACGACGACATCGTCGGGTCGTTCGCGCCCGACGGGCAGCGTCCGCAGCTCGCGGCCGCCATGACGGAGGTGCGCGCGCAGCGCTCCCGCGAGCCGCGCTGGTTCGGCGCCTACGCCGTCCGCGAGGAGGCGGTGCCGGTGGTGCACGACGGGCGGCCGATCGCGGTCGTCGCGCGGCAGACCAACCTGGGGTCCGGGCGCACGCCCAGCCGGCTCGAGCTCAACTACGTGGAGTCGGCCGACGACATCCTCGCGATGATCGCGCGCGGCGAGTACCCCGCGACCAACGCCGCCACCGGGCCCCGCCGCGGCGCACCGCGCGTCGGCGACGGGCTGATCCGCCTCAACTCCGAGGGCGAGGTGCTCTACGCCAGCCCGAACGCGCTGTCCTGCTTCCACCGGCTCGGGGTCATCGGGCCGCTCGTCGGGCAGTCGCTGGTCGAGGTGACCGCCGACATCGTGCAGTACCAGGACACGGTGGACGAGTCGCTGCCGCTGGTGGTCATGGGCCGCGCGCCGTGGCGCACCGACATCGAGGCCAAGGGCGTGGCGCTGTCCCTGCGCGCACTGCCGCTCACGGACCACGGGCAGCGCATCGGCGCGGTCCTGCTGTGCCGCGACGTGTCCGAGCTGCGCCGTCGTGAGCGCGAGCTCATGACCAAGGACGCGACCATCCGCGAGATCCATCACCGCGTGAAGAACAACCTCGCCACCGTGGCCGCGCTGCTGCGGCTGCAGGCCCGCCGGATGGACGTGCCCGAGGCACGGGCCGCGCTGGAGGAGGCGATGCGCCGGGTCGCGACCATCTCGATGGTGCACGAGTCCCTGTCGCAGACCCTCGACGAGAACGTGGAGCTCGACGGCATGCTGAGCCGCGCGCTGCGGCTCGCCGCCGACGTCGCCTCGACGCGCACGCAGGTGCGCACCCGCCAGTCCGGGTCGTTCGGGATGGTGCCCGCCCAGGACGCGACCCCGCTCGCGCTCGTGCTCACCGAGCTCGTCACCAACGCCGTCGAGCACGGCTTCCCCGGCCGGGAGTCGGGCAACGTCGAGATCGACGTGCAGCGCGACGGCGCGTCGATGCGCGTGGTCGTCGCCGACGACGGCGTGGGGATGCCGGAGGGCATCGCGAGCCTCGGCCGCGCGTCGCGCAGCGGCCTGGGGTCGCAGATCGTGCAGACGCTCGTGACGAACGAGCTGGGCGGCACCATCGACTGGGAGGCGCGCGAGGGCGGCGGCACCCAGGTGGTGCTGGAGCTGGAGCTGCGCGACGGCCAGGCGCCGCGATAGAGAAGCTCCGCGCGAGACGCAGAAGGCTCCCCGCACGAGAAAGGGGGCGGACCGCAGGCCTGCGGTCCGCCCCCTCTCGCGGGGAGCCTTCTCCGTCTCGCGGAGGTGCTCAGCCGGCGCGGCGGGCGCGGGCGGTACGGCGCTTGAGCGCGCGGCGCTCGTCCTCGCTCATGCCGCCCCAGACGCCGGCGTCCTGGCCGGACTCGATGGCCCACTTCAGGCACGTGTCGACGACGTCGCAGCGACGGCACACGGCCTTGGCCTCCTCGATCTGCAGGAGGGCGGGGCCGGTGTTGCCGATGGGGAAGAAGAGCTCAGGGTCCTCGTCGAGGCAGGCGGCCTTGTGGCGCCAGTCCATGTCATCTCCTCGGTGCAGGGGGACCTGGTCCGTCAGAGGGGCGCGCGAGGGCGCGCCAAACCGGGTCCGGTGGGTGGGGGTTGATCTGCCGTCCAGCGTCACACCTCGTGAAGCGCCGCACAAGGGGTTACGTGAAAGTTTCTCCTGCGTGAAGCGTGAGTGCTTCATCACACTGTCGTGAAACCGCAGGTCGCACGTATTCTGACGTGTCATGCGCGCTTCTGTCACCCCCTCGTCCGACGCCGACGGTGTCCCGGAGGGCTCACGCCCGCCGGGCCTGAAGGTCGTCGCCGCGGGAGTCGTGATCGAGGCCGTCCTCCTCGTGGGCGGGGCCCTGCTGGTCGGGGTCGAGCTCGTCCGCGGCGCCTCTCACAGCGTAGCCGTGAGCGTGTTCCTCGTGCTCTTCTTCCTCGGGCTCGCGTGGCTGCTCGTCGGGTCCAGCCGAGCCCTGTGGGCGGGGCGTCACGGCGGCCGGGCGCCCATCGTGGTGTGGCAGATCATGCAGGGCCTCGTCGGCGTCAGCCTGCTCACCGCGGGCGTGCTCTGGGCGGTGCTCGCCGGCCTCGGCCTGCTGCTCGTCGCCGCCACGGTGCTCGTCGCGGTGATGTCGCGCCGGGTCGTCGAGTCGACGTCCGGCTGAGACCGCCGGGGCCGGGTCCGCGTCCGCCGGCCTGGCCACCTGCACGACCCGTACCCGCCCCGCCTCCACGAGCGCGCCGCGCCCCGCACGAGCCGGTCCGGGGTCGACGGCGTCCGCGAGCGGGACGCCCCACAGGTCGTCCGCCCCGCGCTCGCCCGGGTGCAGCACCACCCCGGTGCGCCGCGCGCGGAGCTCGGCGAGGGCGCCCCGGTGCGCCAGCGCCGTCCCCGTCGAGCTCGCCGCCGTCACGAGCGCGAGGCCGGTGCCGTCGGTCAGCGCGGCGATCCGTTCCGCCTCGAGCGGGTGCTGCTGGGCGAGGACGTCGAGGTCGTCCACCACGAGCACGTCGTGACCCCGGTGCGTGACGGCGGCGTGGTCGACGAGCCCTTCGCCGGTCGCGCGGCCCGTCAGCCCGTCCTGAAGCCCGTCGAGGAGTCCGGGCAAGGACGCCGGCGACGGCGCCACGGCCGGCGCGTCGCCGGCGTCGCGGCGCAGTGCGGCGTCCCGCGAGACCACGCCGGCCAGCCGTCCCGCCGCCGCCAGCCGTCGGACGACGAGGCGCAGGACGGTCGTGCGGCCGCTGGCGCGCGGTCCGGTGACGAGGGCTCCCTGCGCGACGTCGAGCGCGACCGGGGCTGCCGCGTCGCCCCCGATCCCGACCGGGACGAGGAGCGCGCCGCCGTCGGGCGGGTCGGCGGCGCGGTGGCGGGGCCCGCGCCCGGGCGCCGGGGCCAGATCGGCCTCCTCGACCGTCGTGGGCAACGGCCGGACCCGCAGCGGCGCAGGGGTCGCGCGTTCCGTGCGGCCGCCGGGACCGGCGTCCGGGACGGACGGTTCGCCCGGCAGCAGGACCTGGCACAGGACCGGCTCGCGCGCGAGCCACGCGGCGCGACCCGCGAGCCCGCCGCGTCCGGCCAGCCCCGACGGCGCGCCGAGGAGCACGTCGGCGTGCGCCTCGCTGCCGAGCAGCACCAGCCGCGGCCCGACCCGCGCGGCGAGCCCGCCGAGGGTCGCGCCGTCGGACGCGAGCGCGAACGCGACGCCGACGGCGGCCAGCGCGCGCACCAGCGGGTCCCACGGGTCCGGCCCGGCGAGCGCGGTGCGCAGCTCCTCGACGCCGTCGACCACGACGAGCGTCCGCGGCCGTGCGGGCACCGCGTCCGCCGCCAGCAGGCGCAGCAGCCGTGCCGCGCGCCGGGGCGACGCGGGGCCGGCGAGGGTGCCGAGGCCCGGGTGCCCCGTGAGGGCGGTGTACCGGGGGAGCGCGGCGGCCGGTGCCAGCACGTGCACGTGCCAGCCCTCGTCCAGCGCCGCCCCCGCCAGCGTCAGGAGCGTCGTCGTCCTGCCCGAGCGCGCCCGTCCCACGACGCCCAGGTGCCCCGTGTCCGGGTCCCAGCGCACGACGGTACGGCGCTGGCGGTCGGGGTCGTCGCCGAGCGCGAGGCGGAGGCCGGCGGAGTCGTCGTCGACCTCGGGGAGGTCCCGCGCCCGGACGCGGCCGGGCAGCGGGGGCAGCCACGGCGGGGCGCCCGGGCGGAGTCCGCGCGCGGCGGCGGCGTCCACGCAGGCGTCGACGAGCGTGCCGACGCAGCACGACCGCGCGCCGGCCTCCGCGAGGCGCTCGTGCGGGTCCGGCCCCGACGGTGCGGCCGCGGGCGGCGTCCCCCAGGCCGGGGCGTGGCGCACCCGGCCCTCGGGCGTCGTGGGGTGCCCCGCGGCGTGGGCGCACTGGAGCGCCACCGGGGGTTCGGCCCCGCGGCGCAGGACGGCGCGCCCCGGCGTGCCCGGCAGGATCCGGGCGGCCGCGGGCGTCTCGACCACGTCGAGCGAGTCCGCGGCGTCCACGACCCGCAGCGCGAGCCGCGCCGAGACGTTGGCCCGCACGTCGGCGCTCACGGCGCCCGCGGGCCGTTGCGTCGCGAGCACGAGGTGCACGCCCAGGGAGCGCCCCTGCGCCGCCACGCGCAGCAGGCCGGGCAGGAAGTCCGGCAGGTCGTCGGCGAGGGCGCGGAACTCGTCCACCACCACGACCAGCCGCGGCGGGGCGTCGGGCAGCCCCGGGGGCAGGGCGGCGAGGTCCGCGACCCCGTGCCGGGCGAGGACGCGCTCACGCCGGCGCAGCTCCGCCCGCAGACCGGCCAGGGCGCGTCCCGCGAGCCCGGGGTCGAGGTCCGTGACCTGGCCGACGACGTGCGGCAGCCGCCCGCACGCGCCGAACGACGCGCCGCCCTTGAAGTCGACGAGCGCGAGCGCGACGTCGCGCGGGGACCGCCGCGCCGCGAGCCCCAGCACGAGCGACTGCAGCAGCTCGGACTTGCCCGCTCCCGTCGTGCCGGCGACCAGCAGGTGGGGGCCGTCCGCCACCAGGTCGAAGGTCACGGGGCGGCCGCGGGCGTCACGCCCGAGCGGCACGGCCCAGCCGGCGGCGGTGTCCCAGGCGGGGCCGGGGTCGGGCCGGCCTGCGAACAGGTCGACCAGCGGGACGGCGGCCGGGAGCCGCGGGTCGGTCGGGTCGCCGTCGTCGCCGGGCCCGACCACGTCGTCGTGACCGTCCGCCGAGTCCAGCGCGCCCAGTGACCGTCGCAGGCCCGCCAGGCCCGCGACGAGCCGCGCGGCCTGCTCCGCCCAGGCCGGGTCGACGCCGACGAGCGGGCCGGCCGTGGCCGAGCCGTCGGGCGCGGCCCTCCGGACCCTGCCCGCGCGCACCCGCCACGTCGTGCGGCACCACGACGGCACGGGCGCCCCGTCGGGCAGGCACAGCAGCACGGCGCCGCCTCGCGCGAGCACGTCGTCGGGTCGCCCGACCGCGGCGAGGTCGGACACGTCGGGCACGTCGACGACGAGCAGGGGCGGGCCGGCGGTCGGCAGCCAGCGGCACCACGACCAGGCGTCGAGCGCCCCGACGACCTCCACCGCCGCGCCCGCCGCGGCGAGCTCGGCGACCACCGACCGTGCGGCCGCGAGCACCTCCGCGCGCGGCCCCACCACGGCGACCGAGCCGTCGGGGACCAGCCGGGCGAGCGCACCGGCCGCCACCCCTCCCGCCCGGCGTCCACGACCGGAGGTCCCGGCGCCGGCGCCCCGGGGTGTCGTCCCCGCGAGGGGGCCGCCGGCGCGGGCCCGGGACGCGGCCCGCGCGCACGCGTCGTCCCACGCGCCGTCGGACGCCTGGTGGGCCGCGACCAGCCGGGCGAGCAGGGGACCGGGGGCCTCGCCCACGACGCGGGGCGGCGCCGCACCGGGCTCCGGCGCTCCACCGGGCACGTGGGCGGCGGCCGGGCCGCCCGGGGTGGGCGACGCGCCGGCCCCGCCGCGGCGCCGCCGTCGCGCGGCGAGGAGCTGGGGCACGAGGGTCGCGACTCCGAGCAGGGAGAACAGCGCGTAGGCCGGCTGCCGCAGCACCGCGGCGAGGACCAGCGAGCCCACGACGGGCAGCGCCGCGGTGGCGAGCATCCCGGCGCCGGGCCCGGACGGCGACGCGCCCTCGGCGGCCTCGGCACGGCCGGGGGTGGCGTCGAGCCAGGCCGCCACGGTGCCCGAGCGGTGCAGCGTCCACGAGCGCGTCCCGTGCGGTCCGGTCACCTCGAGCACGCCGCCGGGGCGCCAGCGGCGCGGCCGACGCCCCACCGCCCGCGGACGCCGTCGCGCCGGGCCCGTCCCGCGGACGAGCCGCGCGGTCGGGCGCGGCCCGCGGGCACGCCCGTCGCCGGACGGTGGCGTACCGCTCCTCGCGCCCGGGGACGCCGTCCTGCCCGTGCCGCGACGGGTGCGCCGCACGGTGACACGGTCCGGCCGCCGAGGGTCCGCGCGCACCACGACGCCGTGCTCGGGAGGCGGGCCGGCGTCGTCGGGCAGCGCCGTCGACGTGCCCGGTGAGAGGGCGACGGTCGCCCCGGCGGCGGGGCCGTCGGCGCGGGCGGCGAGCCACGGCCCGTCGAGGATCGCGGCCGCCGGGCGGGCGGTGTCGTCGCGCAGGGCGACGACGGCCCCGGGCAGGAGCGGGCGGTGCCCGACGACGTCGTCGTCGGACACGAGGACGCCGCCGGCGCGCACCGGGACGTGCCGCAGCTCGGGCCGGCGCAGCAGGTCGGCGAGCCCGGCCCGGCACGCGCCGAACGGCAGCCCCGCGGGCAGGAGCACGTCCTCTCCCGGGCGCACGGTGACGCGGACGTCGCCCGCCCGCCCCCGGCGGAGGCCGGGCGCGGGGACGACGAGGGCGGGCACCGCGGAGGTCGACATGACCTCCAGGGTGCCCGCCCGGGACGGCCGTCGCGGACGGCCTGTGGACAACTCCCGCTACTCGCTCGCCAGCGCCTCCACCGGCGAGGTCTTCACCGCCGTGCGGGCGGGGGCGACGGACGCCACCAGCCCCGCCACGGCGGCCACGACGAGCATCACCAGCACGTCGCGCCACGGGACCACGATGACGGGCGTGCCCGCCCAGCCGAGCGCCGCCGCGGCGCCGGCCCAGCCGTAGACCAGGCCGAGCAGCACGCCCAGCACGGCGCCCACCAGCGCGATGAGCAGGCCCTCGACGGCGAGCATGCCGCGCAGCTGGCCCTTCGACAGGCCGATCGCCCGCAGCGTGGCGGACTCCCGGCGTCGCTCGATGACCGACAGCGACAGCGTGTTCGCCACGCCGATCAGCGCGATCACGACCGCCGCCGCGAGCAGGCCCACGACGATCCCCAGCGCGGTGTCGATCACCTGCTGGAAGCCGGCGCGCTCGACCGCCGCGCCCATGACGTCGGCGGGCGCCTCGGTGTCGGCCACGGCGTCCTGGATCGACGGCACCACGGAGGCCGCGTCGGACGGGTCGTCGAGACCCACCCACAGGCTGGTCACCGGGGCGTCGGGGTCGAGGGCGGACAGGTCGTCCGGCACCACGACCAGGCTGCCGTCGGCGAGGTCGGTGACCGCGGCCGTCACGTCGAGCGACCCGTCCGGGCCGGTGAGCGTGAGGGTCTGGCCGTCGTCGACCCCCCAGACGTCGGCGACGTCCTCGGGCACGACGACCGTGCCCTTCGCGAGCGGCGCGACCGTCTCCGTGCTGCGCATCACCGACGCCGCGTCGTCCGGCGTCACGCCCCGGACCGTGAGGGCGAGGCCCTCGTCCACGCCGTCGCCGGTGACCGTGGCGGCCGTGGCCGGGGTCTCGACGACGCGGGAGACGCCGGTGACGTCGCCCACGGTGCCGGCGAGCGCCGACGGGACGGGGGTCACGGCGGAGTCGCCGGCGGCGACGCTCGTCGGGTCGCTGGACAGGTCGGTCGAGACGGTGACGTCGACCGGGTAGCGAGAGTCGAGCTCGGAGTCCATCGTCACGCGGGCGCTCGCGGCGCCCGTCGACATCATCCCGACGAGGGTGACGCCGATGAGCAGGGCGGTGGACGTCGCCGCGGTGCGGCGCGGGTTGCGCAGCGTGTTCGCGGCCGCGAGCCGCGCCGTCGGGCCCGACGCCCCGACCAGGCGACCGGCGAGCGCCACCACGCGGGGCAGCCAGAACACCGCGCCCACGAGTACGCCGACGAAGGACAGGACACCACCCGCGAGGGCGACCAGGAGTCCGGTGGTGGGCTCCTGGCCGACCGTGCTCAGCGCGACGCCGCCGCCCAGCAGGGCGAAGCCGATCACGGAGACGAGGATCGACAGCACCAGGCGCACGCGGCCGGCGCCGCGGGCCGCCGACGGCGCGTCGGCGGGGCGGAGCGCCTCGAGCGGGGCCACGCGCGTCGCGGCCCGGGCGGGGGAGAGCGCCGCGACCAGCGTCACGAGGGTGCCCACCGCCAGCGGGATGAGGACGACGGCGGGGGTGATCGTGACCGTCGCCGGCAGCGGGACGCCCAGGTCCATGCCGCGGCCGATCGTGAGCGCGGCCTGCGCCAGCCCGACGCCGGCCACCAGGCCGACCGCGGAGGACAGCAGACCCAGCACCGCCGCCTCGAACAGCACGGACCGGCGCAGCTGGCCCTTGTCCGCGCCGACGCAGCGCAGCAGGGCGAGCGTGCGGGTGCGCTGGGCGACCAGCACCTGGAACGTGTTCGCGATGACGAGCGCGGCGACGAGCAGCGCGACGGCCGCGAAGACCAGCACGAACAGCGTGAACATGACGTTCTCGCCGCCGGTCATCTCGCTGGCGACCGCCTCGGCGTGCTCCTCGGGCGTCACGACCTTGAGGTCCGCGGTGTCGGCGCCCGACGTCGCGGCCGCGTTGGTGAGCGCGCCGGTGATGGCCGTGCGGGCCTGCTCGACGTCGGCGGGGTCGTCGAGGGTGACGAGCACGGTCGTGGGCTCGAGGACCTCCTCGCCCGGGGCGTAGAGGTCGGCCTCCCAGCCGGAGACGTCCGACGCGGGGGCGACGGCGGCGCCGCCCTGCATCGAGTACGCGCCGAACGGGTCGGTGAGCGTGCCCGACACGGTGAGCTGCTCGCGGACCTCGGTCCAGGCGTCCTCCTCCGAGCTCTGGTCGCCCTCGAGGACGTTGCGCACGAGGGTGACGGTGTCGCCCGGGGACGCATCGAGGCGCTCGGCCACGTCGACCGGCAGCGCGATCTCGCCGGAGGCCCCGGGCAGCGCGCCGTCGGCGACCTCGAGCGGCAGCACGCTCGTGTCCGTGGGCTCGGCCAGCACGCCCTGGTAGATGGTGCGGCCGCCGGACTCGAGCTGCTGGTACGTCATGAGCTGCGGGTCGGCCGTCGCCACGCCGTCGGCGCCGCGCACCGCGTCGAGGGCGGCGTCGTCCGCGGGGACGCCGCGGACCACGAGGTCGGCGCCCGTGAACTGGGCGGCGATCGAGTCGTAGGTGGTGCGGGTGATGACGTTGCCCGCCACGAGAGTGATCGCGACGAACGCGGTGCCGATGACGATCGCCAGGCCGGCGGCGGCGAGCCGGCCGGCGCTGCGCCGCATCTGCGACAGGGTGAGGCGGATCATCGCGAGGCCACCGTCCGCAGCGCGTCGAGGCCGGCCAGGGCGGACTCCGGCGTCGGGTCGGTGATGTCGCCCGCGATCTTGCCGTCGGCGATGAGGACGACGCGGTCCGCGTACGCGGCGGCCGCCGGGTCGTGCGTGACCATGATGATCGTGCGGCCGAGCTCGCGGACCGAGCGGCGCAGGAAGCTCAGCACCTCCGCGCCGGAGCGGGAGTCGAGGTTGCCGGTCGGCTCGTCCGCGAACACGACGTCGGGCTGGGCGATGAGGGCGCGTGCGATGGCGACGCGCTGCTGCTGGCCGCCGGACAGCTCGCTGGGGCGGTGCGTGAGCCGCTTGCCGAGGCCGAGGGTGTCGACGAGGGTGCCGAGCCACTGCTTGTCGACGGTGCCGCCGGCCAGCTCGACCGGCAGGGTGATGTTCTGCTCCGCCGTGAACATCGGCAGCAGGTTGAACTGCTGGAACACGAAGCCCACGCGGGTGCGCCGCAGCGCGGTGAGGGCCTTGTCGTTCAGCCCGGTCACCTCGGTGGAGCCGATGAACGACTGCCCGCTCGTGGCCGAGTCCAGGCCGGCGAGCAGGTGCATGAGGGTCGACTTGCCGGAGCCCGACGGGCCCATGATCGCGGTGAAGCGGCCGGCCGTGAAGTCGACGTTGACGCCGTCCAGCGCGCGCACCTGCGCCTCGCCGCGGCCGTACGTCTTGGTCAGGGCGCGCGCCCGCACGGCCGGGGTGACGGTCGGTCGGGCTGCGGTGCCCTCGTCGGGGATCGGGACGTACACGGTCGTGTCCACGGAAGCTCTCCGGTGTCTCGGGGTGGTGGCCCGGGAGCTCCGTGGAGCACTCGGACCAGGACACCACCGACGCTACGGAGGGCCCGGGTCGCCGACATCGGCCCGGGGGTGGGTCCTCGCGTGCTTCCAGGTCATCCTCAGGTATGACACCGACCCTGACCGGCCCCTGAACCGTCCCTGACCTGCACCCTCGCGACGTGTCAGGACCGGTGCGGGGTATACGTCGCGCCCATCCTGACAACTCGTAGGCGCCAGGACGTGTCAGGGTGGGCGCGGCCTATACCCCGCGCTCGTCCTGACAGGTCGGGGGTCAGGAGCCGGGGCGGACCAGGCCGGTCTCGTAGGCGGTCACGACGGCCTGCACGCGGTCGCGGGCGTCGAGCTTGGCGAGGATGCGCCCGACGTGCGTCTTCACGGTGGCCTCGGCGACGAACAGGTCGGCGGCGATCTCCGTGTTGGACCGGCCGCGGGCCATGAGCACCAGCACCTCGCGCTCGCGGTCGGTGAGGCCGGCGAGCGCGTCGCGCTGCGGCGCGGCCTCGTCGGCGGGCAGAGCGGTGACCAGGTGCTCCAGGAGCCGGCGGGTGGACGACGGCGCGATGACGGCGTCCCCGGCGTGCACGGTGCGGATCGCGGCGAGCATCTCCTCGGGCGGGGCGTCCTTGAGCAGGAACCCCGACGCCCCCGACCGGATGGCCTCGAGCACGTACTCGTCCAGGTCGAACGTGGTGAGCACGATGACGCGCGGCGCGTCGGGCGCGGCGGTGAGGCGGGCGGTGGCGGTGAGCCCGTCGAGGTGCGGCATGCGCACGTCCATGAGCACGACGTCGACGCGGTGGTCGGCGAGGAGTCGCAGCGCCTGGGCGCCGTCCCCGGCCTCGAGCGCGACCTCCAGGTCGGGCTGCGAGTCGATGACCATGCGGAACCCGGCGCGCACGAGCTGCTGGTCGTCGACCAGCGCGACGCGCACGACGCCCCCCGCGGGTCCGGGCGTGGGGCCGGGCGCGGGCGGCGCGACGTCGGCGGGCGGGGTCATGCGTCCTCCTGGGTGGTGGTCGGTGCGGGCGGGGCGGTCACCGGCGCCCCGGGCAGCGGCAGCTCGAGGTGCACGCGGAACCCGCCGCCCCGGCGGGGCCCGGTCTCGAGCGTGCCGCCGTACAGGTTGGCCCGTTCGCGCATCCCGCGCAGCCCGAACCCGGGGTCGTTCCCCGTCGCGGCGGCGCCGCGGCCGTCGTCGAGCACCTCGAGCTCGACGGTCGAGGTCGTCCAGCGCACCGCGACCGTCACGGCCGGGTCGGGGCCGGCGTGCTTGCGCACGTTGGTCAGCGACTCCTGGCACACGCGGTACAGGGTGAGCCCCATGCCCGCGGGCAGCGTGCGCGGCTCGCCGACGCGCACCAGCGACACGCGCTGCCCGCCGTCCCGCGCCTGCGCGACGAGGTCCTCGATCTCCTCGACGCCGGGCTGCGGCGCGGGGCGCGCCTGGCGCGGCTCGTCGGCGGCGGCCGACGCCGGTCGTGCGCCGCCGGCCGCGGGGCCGATGGTGAGCGCGGGCGTCGCCCCCGAGCCGGGCGACGCCTCGTCGCGGGCGGCGTCCTCGTCGTCCTGCGAGCGCAGCACGCCGAGGAGGCGGCGCATGTCGGTGAGGGCGGTGCGCCCGGTCTCGCTGATGGTGCCCAGCGCGCGGACGGCGGCCTCGGGGTCGGACGCCGCGGCGTACCGGCCGCCGTCGGCCTGCGCGACGACGATGGACAGGGAGTGCGCGACGATGTCGTGCATCTCGCGGGCGATGCGGGCGCGCTCGGCGGCGGCGCTGATCCGGGCCTGCTGGTCGCGCTCGATCTCCAGGCGGTGCGCGCGGTCGCGCAAGGCGTCCATGGTGACGCGGCGGGACCGCCGCACGAGGGCGAACGCCCACACGGCGAGGCCCGTGACGAGGCAGAAGATGCCCACGGGCACCATCTCCGCGACGCCGGAGGCGCCCAGCCCGCCGCGGACGGCGACGGCCACGGGCAGCACGATCACGCTCCCGACCGCCGTCGAGCAGATCGCGGTGACGTGCGACCAGGTGGGCCCGTAGACGGTCACGGACCAGAGCGCGACGAGCACCAGCAGGTCGCCGGGCATGATCATCGGGTAGCCGGCGAGGATGTGGGCGAGCGCGACGCCGAAGACGCCGACGGCCGACGCCACCGGCCGGGTCCGCCGCCACGGGAGCGGGGCGAGGAGAGCGACGGTCCAGGCGATGGACTCGCCCCGGCCGAGGTCGGGCTGGGAGGAGTACAGGTCGGTGGCCGCGACGAGCATGACGCCCGCGAGCAGCACCGTCGTCGTCAGGTCGACGCCGAAGCGGTGCGCCTCGAACCAGCGCCCCATCCTCTCGATCCAGCTCATGTCCGCCAGGGTAGGTGGGCGCCGGAGCGGCCGCGTCCGCCCGGGGGCGGACCGTGGGCGCCGCGCGTCGTCCCCCAGGGGGACCGGCCGTCGTCGCAGGTCGACGACGGCACGGGTGCCGCCGTCGTGGACGACGACGTGCCGGGGCGTCATCTCCATGTCACACCCGACTGGCCCCGGCGCGGCGTGGGGAGGGGTCCAGGACCAGCGACGTTGCCGCTAGCATGAGGGAATGACCCACGTACTGCTGGCCGAGGACGACCCGGCTATTGCCGAGCCTTTGGCGCGGGCTCTCACGCGTGAGGGTTACGACGTCATCGTGCAAGGAACTGGTCAAGGAGCCGTCGACAACGCCGGGAACGCGGACATCGTCGTCCTCGACCTGGGCCTTCCGGACATGGACGGCCTGGACGTGGCGCGGGAGATCCGCGGGTCCGGCCTGACCGTGCCGGTGCTGGTGCTCACCGCCCGCGCGGACGAGGTGGACCTGGTCGTCGGGCTCGACGCGGGCGCCGACGACTACGTGACGAAGCCGTTCCGCCTCGCGGAGCTGCTCGCCCGCGTCCGGGCGCTGCTGCGACGCACGCACGGCGAGACGGGCGAGGACGAGGAGCTGCGCGCCCAGGACGTGCGGGTCGACGTCTCCGCCCACCGCGCGTTCCAGGGCGACCGCGAGCTGCACCTGACCACCAAGGAGTTCGACCTGCTCAAGGTGCTGGTCGCGAACGCCGGGTCGGTCGTGGTGCGCGACACCCTGATGCGCGACGTCTGGGGCTCCGACCCGGTCGGCTCGACCAAGACGCTCGACATGCACGTGTCGTGGCTGCGCCGCAAGCTCGGCGACGACGCCAACGCCCCGCGCTACGTCTCCACCGTGCGAGGGCTCGGGTTCCGCTTCGAGCTCGGCGCGAGCTGACGCCGACGGGACAGGGCTGACCTCGTGCGTCGCCGCGTCCTGCTGGCGACCATCTCCGCGGTCGCCGTCGCCGTCCTCCTGCTGGGCGTCCCCCTGGGCATCTTCGGTGCCCGGTACGTCCTGGCCACCGAGGAGCAGCGCGTCACCAACCGGGTGGACACGCTCGCGCGCAGCGTCGACAACACCCTCGAGCGGGGCGACGTCGTCGAGGAGGCGACGGTGCAGCGCGCGGCCGAGGGCAGCGAGGGCGACCTGCCGGCGTACGTCGTCGTCACCCTGCCCGACGGCACCCAGCTGACGGCGGGCGAGCCGGTCTCCCCGCCCACGATCGACAAGGCGAAGCTCACCGACAAGAACGTCGGTGTGTCGATGACGGTGTCCGCCATCGGCGCCTACGTGAAGTCCGCGCAGACGGTGGTGCTCGTCATCATCGCGGGCATCGTCGCGATCGCGGCCGGCATCGCCGTGGCGGTGTGGCAGGCGAACCGGCTGTCCGCGCCGCTGGTCTACCTCGCGGCGTCCGCGGAGCAGCTGGGGTCGGGCCAGGTGCGCCCGCGTCTCGAGCCGTCGGGCGTCGAGGAGATCGACCTCGTCGCCGCGGAGCTCGCGCGGTCGGCCGACCGGCTCGCCGGTCGGCTCGCGGCCGAGCGGCAGTTCACCCAGGACGCGTCGCACCAGCTGCGCACGCCGCTGACCGCGCTCACGATGCGGCTCGAGGAGATCACGCTCGCCTCCGACGACCCCGAGATCGTCGAGGAGGCGCGCATCTCGCTCGAGCAGGTCGAGCGGCTCGTCACCGTGGTCGACGACCTGCTCGCCGCGTCGAGGCGGTCGCAGGGCGGCACGACGGAGGCCGTGGTGCTGGCGGACGTCGTGCACCAGCAGGAGGAGGAGTGGGCGCCGACGTTCGAGCGGGCGGGGCGCCGGCTCGTCATCGAGGTGCCGGACGGGATGCAGGTGCTCGCCACGCCGGGTGCCCTGGCGCAGATCATCGCCACCCTGCTGGAGAACTCGCTCAAGTACGGCGACGGGACGACGACGGTGCGCTCGCGCCCGTCGGGCACGACCGGCGCGGTCGCGATCGAGGTCTCCGACGAGGGGGAGGGCGTGGCCGACGACGTCGCCACCCGCATCTTCGAGCGCGGCACGACGACGGGCGGCAGCACGGGCCTCGGTCTCGCCCTGGCGCGCGACCTGGCCGCCGCCGACGGCGGTCGGCTCGACCTCGTGCAGCGCCGGCCCCCGGTCTTCGCGCTCTTCCTCGCGGGCGTGCCGCGCACGCTCGACCCGCACCTGGTGCTGCCGCCGGGCACGACGATCTCGTCGCGCGGTCGCCGGCGGGGCTGGCTGCACCACCACGGCGACTGAGCCGGCCGGTCCGCTGCGGACGGCCGGTGACCGGCGGCCGGTATCCTCGGTGCCCGTGACCGGACCCACCTCAGCCCCAGCCAGCCCTGCCAGTGCCGCCCCTGTCGTCGCCGTCGTCGGCGGCGGCCAGCTCGCCCGCATGATGGCCCCCGCCGCCGCCGAGCTGGGCGTCGGCCTGCGGGTGCTGGTCGAGGACCCGGCGTCGTCGGCCGCGCAGGTGGTCACCGACGCGCCGGTCGGCGTGGCGAGCGACGACGGCGCGATCCGTGCCCTCATCGCCCCGGACGACGGGCGTGCCCCCGCCGCGGTGCTCACGTTCGAGCACGAGCACGTGCCCAACGCCCTGCTGCAGGACCTCATCGACCACGGCACGCCCGTGCGCCCCGGCCCCGACGCGCTGGTCCAGGCGCAGGACAAGATCGTCATGCGGCGCCGCCTCACCGAGCTGGGGCTGCCGTGCCCGCGCTGGGCCGCGCTGCCGACCGACCCGGCCGCCGCGCGCGACGCGCTCGCCGCCTTCCTCGCGGACGAGGCCGGGCACGAGGCCGTGGTGAAGACGTCCCGCGGCGGCTACGACGGCAAGGGCGTGCGCGTCGTGTCGTCGCCCGACGACGTCGCGGACTGGTTGCAGGCTGCGGCCGACGGTGCCCCGCCGCTGCTCGTGGAGCGGAAGGTGCCGTTCGTGCGCGAGCTCGCGGCGCTCGTCGCCCGCCGCCCGTCCGGCGAGGTGCGGACCTGGCCGGTCGTCGAGTCGGTGCAGCGCGACGGCGTCTGCGCGGAGGTGGTCGCCCCGGCGCCCGACCTCGACCCGGCGGTGGACGCCGAGGCGCGCCGGATCGCCGTCGAGGTCGCGGAGGGGCTGGGCGTCACGGGCGTCCTCGCCGTCGAGCTGTTCGAGACCCGGGAGGACGACGGCACGGCCGCGGTGTGGGTCAACGAGCTCGCGATGCGTCCCCACAACTCCGGCCACTGGACCATCGACGGCGCGGTGACGAGCCAGTTCGAGCAGCACCTGCGCGCGGTGCTCGACCTGCCGCTCGGCGACACCGCCGCCCGCGCCCCCTGGACCGTGATGGCGAACGTGCTCGGCTCGAGCCTCGACGCCCTCACCGACGCGCTGCCCGACGTGCTCGCGCGGTTCCCCGAGGCGCGCGTCAACCTGTACGGCAAGGGCATCCGCCCGGGCCGCAAGCTCGGGCACGTCAACGTCAGCGGCTCGGACCTCGACGAGGTGCGCCGTCGCGCCCTCGACGCGGCCGCGCTGCTGCGCGGAGAGAGCACCACCACGGCGACCGCCACGAGCACCGCCACCACCAAGGAGCACGCATGAGCACGCCTGCCGTCGGCATCGTCATGGGGTCGGACTCGGACTGGCCGGTCATGGAGGCCGCCGCCGACGCGCTGGCCGAGCTGGGCGTCGAGGTCGAGGTCGACGTCGTCTCGGCGCACCGCATGCCGACCGAGATGATCGACTACGGCCGCACCGCGTCCGAGCGGGGGCTGCGCGCGATCGTCGCGGGCGCCGGCGGCGCCGCGCACCTGCCGGGCATGCTCGCCTCGGTGACGCCGCTCCCGGTGATCGGGGTGCCCGTGCCGCTGCGCTACCTCGACGGCATGGACTCGCTGCTGTCGATCGTGCAGATGCCCGCCGGCGTGCCGGTCGCGACCGTCTCGATCGGCGGCGCGCGCAACGCGGGCCTGCTCGCGGCGCGCATCCTCGCCGCGGGCACGGACGCCGGGTCGCTCGCGCTGCGGGAGCGGATGGTCGCGTTCCAGGCCGAGCTCGCCGACGTCGCCCGGGCCAAGGGGGACAAGCTGCGGGCCGCCCGCGAGGGCGCGCGCCGCACGGGCTTCTCGGCCTGACGCCGCACGCAGAAGGCCCCGCGAGCCGTGCAGGCTCGCGGGGCCTTCGTCGTGCTCGCGGCCGCGGTCGGTGGGCCGCCGCGACCTCAGCCGGGCATGCCCCCGACGGTGCTGCCGGGCTTCAGCTCGCCGTCGCGGACGTCGGCCCAGAACTGGTCGACCTCGTCCTCGTCGAGCAGCACCGTCGAGCCGACGCCGGTGCCCGGGTCGTACCCCGGGTTGGCGATCGGCGGGGTGCCGGTGACGCCCTCGGGGCCGGTGGCGGCCTTGAAGGCCAGGCCGAGGCGGCCGAGGTCGACGATGCCCGTCTTCTCGTCCACGGTGAGGGCGTCGGTACCGGCGTTGACGAGCTGCACCTGGTTGACCGGGTTGAGCAGCACGCTGGGCTTGACGACCTTCGCGGCGACGGCGGCGATGACCTGCTGCTGCCGCTCGGCCCGGCCGATGTCGCCCTTCGGGTCGGAGTAGCGCATGCGGGAGAACGCGAGCGCGGTCTCGCCGTCGGCCATGTGGCAGCCGGCCTCCCACGTCAGTTCGCTCTTCGGGTCGTCGACGTCGCGGTCGTAGCAGAGCTCCACGCCGCCGACGGCGTCGACGATCTCCTCGACGCTGCCGAACCCGACCTCGACGTAGTGGTCGATCGTCAGGCCCGTGAGCCCCTCGACCGTCTCGACGAGCAGCGGGGCGCCGCCGAACGAGTACGCGGCGTTGATCTTGTTCGGGTCGTGGCCCGGGATCTCCGTGTACGTGTCGCGGGGGATCGAGATGAGGGAGGCGGGCCCGCTCCGCGGCTTCTGGAGCACCATGATCGTGTCGGTGCGGGCGCCCTCGGTGCCGTCGTCGGCGACGCTGCCCGTGCCGCGCGCGTCGGACCCGGCGAGCAGGTAGGTGGTGCCGGGCGTGCCCTTGGCGTCGGACAGGGCGTCGACGTGCTGGATCTTGCCGTTCGCCCAGACGACCAGACCGATCGGCCAGGCCAGGAGCAGCACCAGGAGCAGCACGAGGACGAGGGCCGCGATGCGGCCCTTGCGCACGCGGAACCCGCCGCCCCCGGAGGTGGCCGCCGCGGCGCCCCCGTCCCTGCCGGGCGGGGGAGTGCGGCGCGCCGGGCCCGGGGCCGACGCGGGCATCACGCGCGTGCCCGAGCCCTGCCGGGCCTGGGGAGCGCGCGACTGGGGCGCGCGGGAGGCCGGGGCCGACGCCGAGGATCCGCGGGGCGCGAACGACCGGGGCTTCTGCTGGGCGCCGCCGCGCCGCTCGGGCGGCGTCGTCGGGATCTCGCGCGACGACTGGCGGCGCACGCGCGGCTCGACCGGGGCGGCGTCGTCCCGCCGGCCCACGCGGCCGCCGGTGGGCGGGGCCGAGGGCCGGGAGCCGCCGCCCACGGGGATGGCGTCGCCGGAGCCGCTGGGCCGGTCGGACCGGCCGCCGGACGGCGTGAAGCTCGGCGGGATGCGCTGGTCGTCGTTGCTCATGGTTCCCCCGCGCTCATCCGCACACCGACGTCACGTCGGCGCCCGTGAACGCCTCTTCGCCGGCGTCGCGGGTCCGCTTCGGCTCGGGGTCCTTCTTGCCGTCGCCGGACCCGTCCGTCGTGTCCTCGGTCGACCCGGTGTCGTCGTCGGCCACCGGGGTGGCGTCGACGTCGTCGGTGGACTCGGCGTCCTGCGTGCCCGTGCCGGCGTCGTCCTTCGCGCCGTCCTTCTCGCTGTCCTTCGCGCCGTCCTTGGCGTCGTCGGCAGGCTCCTCCGCGATCGCGTCGCTCAGGGGCTCGTCGTTGTACAGGTTCTTCCAGACCTCGTCCGCCTCGTCCGTGAGCAGGACGTTCGCCGCGTTGTTCGGGTCGTACTGATACGGCGCGGTCATGAACGCGATGGTGTCAGGGCGGACGTTGCGCGCGCTGTACGCGAGCCCGGCGAGTCCCTGGATGGACGCGAAGTTGCTGCTCATCGTCATCGAGCCCGTCACGGCGCCGAGGAACTTCAGCGACTTGGTCGGGTCGGCGAGCGTGCCGGCGCTGAGCACCTGGCGGGCGACGGCGGCCAGCAGCTCCTGCTGGCGCGCGATGCGGCCGAGGTCCGAGCCGTCGCCGAGCCCGGGCCCCTTGCGCGCTCGCGCGTACTTGAGCGCTGTCTTCCCGTCGAGCTCCTGGAGGCCGGCCGACAGCACGAGGTGGTCTGCCTGCGGGGCGTCGATGTCGTTCGGGATGCACAGCTCCACCCCACCGAGCGCGTCGACCATCTTCTCGAAGCCGGCGAAGTCCACGACGACGAACCCGTCCATCTGCACGTCGGTGATCGTCTCGATCGTCTTCATCGTGCACAGCGCCCCCGACTCGACGTCGCCGCCGGTCATGACGCCCTGGGCGAAGGCCGCGTTGAACTTCGAGCCGGACAGCGGGGAGGTCTGCCCGCCGGAGGCGGTCGGGCACGACGGGACGTCGACGGTGGTGTCGCGCGGGATCGACAGCATCTCCACGCGGGACCGGTCGGACGAGATGTGCATGATCATCGTCGTGTCCGAGCGGGCGCCCTGGGTGCCGTCGCCCACGATGTCGGCGTTGTCGCCGCCGCGGCTGTCCGAGCCCATCAGGACGATGTTCAGCGGCATGTCCGCGTTCGGGTCCTCCGGCATCTTCTTCTCGGGCCGGGCCTCACCGAGCAGCTTGTCGGAGTCGACGGCGGTGATGTTCCCGGTGAGCTTCACCGCCGCGGTCGCGCCGCCGACGGCGACGAACGCCAGGACCGCGGTCAGCCCCATCCCCAGGGCGCGCGCGACCGTGTGCCGGCGCAGCGCGCGGGCGTGCGAGGGCCCCGTGGTCGTGCCGGGGCGCGAGGCGACGTGGCGTGGGGTGGTGCGGGTCACGGGAAGCGAGCATAGAGGGTCGGTGTTACGCCGCTGCGGTGCCCGAGGACCGGGACGGTAGAGGAAATGTGTGGGTCGAACGTCGGCGCTGGTCCGACGGTCCGCCGGCGGACAGCAGATGAAGAGCGGGCGAACCCTCGCGGCCGGGCGCGGCGGCACGGGGCCGGCGGCCACCAGGTGGGGGACACTGTGGTCGTGACGGACACGACGCCGCACGCGCGCCCGGCCCCCGCGGCGACCGGCACCCCTGAAACCCGCACGGGCGCCGCGCGGCCCCCCGCCGGCGTGCGCTACCGGCGCGCCGTCGCCGCGCTCACGCTCGCCGTGGCGGCGTGGACGGTGGTGTGGGCCGCGGTCACGCCGATGTTCCGGTCGCCCGACGAGCAGAACCACGTCAACAGCGTGCTGCGGATCGCCTACGGCGGCGGCTGGCCCCCGCCCGGGGACGCCTACTTCTCCCCGGCGATCACGGCCGCGGTGGACGAGGCCGCCTACCCCGCCGACCTGCCGGGCCGGTGGCAGCACCGCGAGGACGCCCGCCAGTTCGTCGACGTCGTCCCCGTGCCGCGCGAGGACCGCACCCGCGTCGACGCCGGCAACGCGCTGGGCGACGCGTCGTCGGGCACCGAGGTGGACCAGATGACGCAGCACCCGCCCGCCTACTACGCGCTCGGCGCGGGCATGCTGCACGTCACGGGCCTGACGGACGCCCGCTGGGACCAGGTCACGCTCGCGCTGCGGCTGCTGGACGCTCTGCTGCTCGCGCTCGTCGTGCCGCTCGCCGCCGAGTCGGCCCGGCGCGCCACAGGGTCGCCGTCGGCGGGGCTGGTCGCCGGGGCGTTCCCGCTCCTCCTGCCGCAGCTCGGGCACGTCATGGGGTCCGTCAACAACGACGCCCTCGTCGTCCTCGCGTGCGCCGCCGCGACGTACCTCGCCGTGCGGGTGGTGACGGGCGACCTGCGCTGGCGCGTGGCCGTGGCGATCGGCGTCGTCCTCGGCCTGGGGCTGCTCACCAAGGTGATGCTCGCGTTCGCGGTGCCCATGGTCGTCGCGGCGTACGCGCTCGCGCGCGGCCGCCGCTGGCCCGGTCGGCTCGGCCGCCTCGCCGTCGCCGGCGCCGTCACGCTCGCCGTCGGCGGGTGGTGGTGGGTGCGCAACGTGATCACCCTGGGCGCCGTGCAGCCGGTCGGGCGGCCCCGCGAGCTGAACATCCTCGCGACCGTGCCCGACGCCGACGTCCCGTCGATCATCGCGGGCCGCCTCGCGCAGTCGTTCTTCGGCAACCTGTCGTGGCTGGAGGTGCACCTGGCCGGCGCGTGGGTGGTCGGGGGCACGGTGGCGCTCATGGCCGCGGCGCTCGCGGCGCTCGTCCTGCCCGGCGCGCGCCGGGCCGCCGTCGTCGTGCTGCTCACCCCCGCGGCGCTCGCGGCGGGCGTCGCCTACAACGCGTGGGACTTCCACGCCGAGACCGGGCGCCTGGTCGCGATCCAGGGGCGGTACGTGTTCGGCGGCGTCGTCGCGCTCGCGACGGCGGTGGCGATCGCGGCCTGGCAGCTCGCGCGACGGTCGGACCGGCGCCTCGCGCGCGGCGTGCCCGTCGTCGTGACGCTGGCCCTCGCCGCCGCGGTCGGCGGCCTGCTGTGGGCGTTCGACGCGTTCTACCGGGGGCCCGGCGAGGCGTTCGGCGACGCCGTCGACCGGTGGCTGGCCTGGAGCCCGCTGCCCGGGCCCGCGCTCGTCGTGCTGCTGGCGGTCGCGGCCGCCGTGCTGGTCGGGGGTCTGGTCGTCGGCCTCCTCTGGCCCCGTAGACTCGCGGCGTCGTCGACCGACGCGGCCCCCGGCGCCCTGCCGTCGGCGGCCCCTGGCGCCCCGAAGGATGCGCGATGAAGCTCTTCGTCCAGATCCCGTGCCTCGACGAGGCCGGGACGCTCCCGCTCGTGCTCGCGACGATCCCGCGCGAGGTCGAGGGGTTCGACAGCGTCGAGGTCCTCGTGATCGACGACGGGTCGACGGACGGCACGGCGGAGGTGGCGCGCCGCCTCGGGGTGCGGCACGTCGTGCGGCACACCAGCACGCGCGGGCTGGCGCGGTCGTTCCGCGACGGCGTCGACTACGCGCTCGCCCACGGGGCCGACGTCGTGGTCAACACGGACGGCGACAACCAGTACCCGTCGGAGCGCATCGGCGACCTCGTCGCGCCGATCGTCGAGGGCGAGGCGGACATCGTCGTCGGGGACCGCCAGACCGCGACGATCGAGCACTTCTCCCCGTTCAAGAAGCGGATGCAGCGGTTCGGCAGCCGCGTGGTCAGCGCGGCCGCCGGGACGTCGCTGCCCGACGCCGCGAGCGGCTTCCGCGCCTACTCGCGGGCGGCGCTGCTGCGGCTGAACGTCGTGACCCAGTTCAGCTACACCATGGAGACGATCATCCAGGCGGGGAACAAGCGCCTGCGGATCGCGAGCCTGCCGATCACCACCAACGCGAAGACGCGCGAGTCGCGCCTGTTCACCAACATCTGGCAGCACATGAGCAGGTCCGGGCGGGCCATCGTGCGGTCGGCGATCATGTTCCGGCCGCACCTGGTGTTCCTCACGCTCTTCGCCGTGTTCTTCGTCGCGGCGGCCGTGCCGGCGGTGCGCTTCCTCGTCTTCCTCGCCCAGGGAGACGCCGGCGGCCACGTGCAGTCGCTCGTCTTCGCCGGCGCGATGCTCGTCGGCGCGCTGCTCTGCCTCGCCCTGCTCGTCATCGCCGACCTGCTGCGGACCAACCGCACCCTGATGGAGGAGACCCTCGAGCGGGTCAAGGAGCTCCAGTACCGCCCGCGGCCCGACGACGGCGCCCGCGACGCGGAGCGGCGCGCGGCGCGGGACGACGAGGACGCGCACGCGTGATCGTCGCGTTCGGCACGTACGACGCCGCCCGGCACCCCCGCGTCGGCGTGCTCGTCGCAGGCCTGCGCGACCAGGGGTACACGGTCCACGAGCTCGACCGGCCGCTCGGCCTGAGCACCGCCGAGCGCGTGCGGATGCTGCGCCAGCCGTGGCGTCTGCCCGGCCTGCTCGTGCGGCTGCTGCGCTGCTGGGTGCTGCTCGCGGGGGACGTCGCGGCGCACCGGCGGGCGCACGGCCGCCCGGACGCGGTGCTCGTCGGCTACCTCGGCCACTTCGACGTCGTGCTCGCGCGCCTGCTGTTCGGCCGTACGCCCGTGCTGCTGGACCACCTCGTCTTCGCGGGCGACACCGCCGCCGACCGGGGCGCCCGCGGGGCACGGGTCACGCTGCTGCGCGGCCTGGACCGCGTCGCCACGTCGTGCGCCGACGTCGTGCTGCTGGACACCCCCGAGCACCTGCGGATGCTCGGCGAGCTCGTGCCCGCCCGCGCCCGCCGCGGGCTCGTGGTCCCGGTCGGGGCGCCGCAGGCGTGGTTCGACGCCGCGCCCGTCCGCACCGGCCCGGCCGGCGACGCCGCGACGGACGACGGCCGACCCCTGCGCGTCGTCTTCTTCGGCCTGTTCACCCCGCTCCAGGGCACCGACGTGCTCGCCGAGGCGCTGGCCGTCGCGCTGCCGCGGGCGGCCGAGGAGGCCGCGCGCGGCGGGCGGGGCCTGGAGGTCACGCTCGCCGGGTCCGGCCAGGACCTGCCCGCCGCGCGCGACCGGCTCCGCGACACGCCCGGCATCACCTGGCACGACTGGGTGGAGCCCGCCGACCTGCCCGCTCTCGTCGCCGCCCACGACGTCTGCCTCGGGATCTTCTCCGCCACCCCCAAGGGGCTGCGCGTCGTGCCGAACAAGGTGTTCCAGGGCCTCGCCGCCGGCTGCGTGGTGGTCACCTCCGACACCGAGCCGCAGCGGCGGCTGCTGGGCGACCACCTGGAGCTCGTCCCGCCCGCCGACCCGACGGCGCTCGCCGACCGGCTGCTCGCCCTGCGCGACCCGGACGCCCTGGCCGCCGCGCGTGGCCGCGCGGCGGCCGGGCGGGACCTCGCCCGGCCCGAGGCCGTCACCCGTCCGCTGGTCCGGCTGCTCGCGGCGCGCGGGGTCCGGCCGTGACGGGCGACGCCGCCGGGGACGCGGCGGGGGAGGCCGGCGCGTCGTCCGGGCGGCTCGGCCGGGCGCTCGCGGTGCTGCGGTCGCCGTGGGTGCGCTGGGGCTTCCTCGTCCTCGCGCTCGGGCTCGCGGTGTACGCCGTCGTGGCCGCGGGGGACGACCTCGCCCGCGCGGCGACCGAGCTCTCGTGGCAGCGGCTCGCCGTCGCGCTCGTGCTGTCCGTCGCCTTCGTGGGGTGCACCTTCGTGTCGTGGCGCGTCGTCCTCGCCGACCTCGGCGCCCCGACCTCGCTGCGCGTCGCGCTGCGCGTGTTCGGGCTGAGCCAGCTCGGCAAGTACGTGCCCGGCGGGGTGTGGAACGTGGTCGCGGCGGCCGAGCTCGGCGTCGACCACGGCATCGCGCGCCGTACCTCCGTGACGACGACGGCGGTCGCCACCCTCGTCGGCGTCGTCTCCGGGGCGGTCGTCGGCCTGGTCGCGCTGCCGTTCGTCGCGACCGGCTCGCTCGGTGCCGCCGGGCCGGTGCTGTGGGCGCTGCCCGCCGTCGCCGTCGTCCTGCTGCCGCCCGTGCTGAACCGCCTGGTCGCGTGGGCGCTGCGCGTCGCGCGCCGGCCCCCGCTCGACCGCCCGCTCGGGTGGCGCGGGCTCGGCGCCGCCACGCTGTGGTCCGTCGCCGGGTGGCTGCTCGCCGGCGCGCAGGTGTGGGTCCTGGCCGTCGGTCTCGGGATGCCCGCCGACCCGCGAGGCGTCGCGCTCGCCGTCGGCGGCTACGCGCTGGCGTGGGTGGTCGGGTTCCTCGTCGTCGTCGTGCCGGCGGGCGCCGGTGCGCGCGAGCTGGTGCTGCTCGCGGTGCTGGCCGGGGCGCTGCCGCACGCCGCGGTGCTGCTGCTGGTGCTGGTCAGCCGGGTGCTGGTGACGCTCGCCGACCTCGCCCTCGCCGGCCTGGGGGCGCTCGCCCGGCCCAGGTAGCACCCCGGGAGAGGCGCCGCCCCTCGGCGGGGCGTGGTGCCGCCACGGCCGACGCGCTGGCAGGCTGGCCCCGGCCGTCGTGCAGCCGCACGGAGCCGCTGGACACCGCCGCCCGAGCCGTCGAGGACGAAGGAACGCCCGTGCCGAACCCCGCCGCCGCCCTGCCCCCGCTCACGCTGTACGGCAGCCTGCGGTGGGACGTCGTGGAACCGCTGCTGCCGGGCGCCGCCGGCCGCGTGCTCGAGGTGGGCTGCGGCCAGGGCGCCGTCGGCGTCCGGCTCGCCGCCCGCGCCGCGGCGTACACGGGCGTCGAGCTCGACGCGGACAGCGCGCGCACCGCCGAGCAGCGCCTCGTCGAGGCGGGCGTGCCCGGGACGGTCGTCCAGGGCCCGCTCGACTCCCTGCCCGCCGCCGAGCGCTTCGACCTCGTGTGCGCGTTCGAGGTGATCGAGCACATCGAGGACGACGCCGCGGCGCTCCGCGAGTGGGCCGCGCGGCTGCGGCCCGGTGGCACGCTGCTGCTGTCCACACCTGCCTGGCAGCGCCGGTACGGACCCATGGACGAGGCCGTCGGGCACTACCGCCGCTACGACCCGGCCGCCCTCGTGGCCCTGCTGCGCGACGCCGGCCTGGCCGACGTCGGCCTGCGCCTGTACGGCGTGCCCCTCGGGTACGCGCTGGAGGCGGCGCGCAACCAGCTCGCGCGACGTCGCCCCGGCCTGCGCGAGGAGGGCAGCACCGCCGACCGCACCGCCCGCAGCGGGCGCCTGTTCCAGCCGTCGACGGCGGCGCAGGGCTCGCTCGTGGCCGCCGCGACCTGGCCGTTCCGGGTCGCGCAGCGCGCGTTCCCGCGCACGGGCACGGGGCTCGTCGCCTGGGGCCGCGCCGCCTCCTGACGCAGGAGGAGACGGGCGCTCACCCGAGCACCGTGGCCGTCAGGCCGTGATGCGCTCGCTCTCGCGCAGGCGGTCGAGGCGGGCGGGGTCGGCGGCGAACCCGGCCGCGGTGGCGGCGGACGCGAGCACGACGGAGCCGCCGGCGGCCCAGACGGCGAGCAGCTCGCGCAGCAGGACGCCGAGCGGGCGGGCTCCGTCGACGAGCACGCGGGCTCCCGGCGTGCCGTCGGCGGGCACCAGGTCCGCGAAGGCGACCGGGCCGGTGCCCGTGCCGTCGTCGAGCGCCACGGCGGTCGGGTCGGTCTCGGGGGCCCACCCGATGACGTCGCCGTACGTCATCACCGCGCCCGCGGCGTCGACGGCACCGGGGGGCAGGTCGCCGTCGAACGACCGAGCGAGGGCGGGCAGCGCGACCGCCACGAGGTCGGCGGCACCCGGTCCGGACAGCACCTCGGCCCAGGCGGCGGGCCGGGAGGTGACGACGACGTCGCCGCCCGCGGCGGGGGAGTCGCCCACGAGCTCCACCGTGGCGCCGCAGCGCCACGCGGCCAGCGCCCAGAGGACGCCGCGCCAGTGCGCCGGCAGGTCGAGCGTCACGACCGTGCCGGGCGCGGCGTCGAACTCCTCCACGAGCAGGTTCACGGTCTTGCTCACCCAGTTCTGCAGGACGGCGCCGGACAGCTCGACACGTTCGCCCTCGTCGCCGTACCAGGTGAGGCGGGGACGCCCCGGGTCGGACAGGACGAGATCCATCACCTGAGAGATCGTCGTGGGGGTGCGACCGGCGGCGGGGAGCGGATTCACGCAGGTCAGCCTACGAGTGCCCGGGCTAGCACAGGACGCCAGGCTTGTGAATGGGCAGTGGAGATCGCAATCACTAGCACATTTCGACTTGACGCCTCCGAAGGACACGCGTGTAATTCCAGGTATGCAGTTTCCCTAGAGAACGGCATGGAGGGGCACGCCATGTGGAACTTGCTCGATGGGGACCGGGGGGTCTTCCCGTCAGACGTCGGCCGAGAGCCCGAGCGCGTCGCGCCGGTGCTTCCGCTGTTCGGCGACGCTACGACCGACGACGAGACGCTCCTGGGATGGCAGGAACGGGCGCTGTGCGCCCAGACCGACCCGGAGGCCTTCTTTCCGGAGAAGGGCGGGTCCACGCGTGAGGCCAAGAAGGTCTGCACGTCCTGCGAGGTCCGGGCCGAGTGCCTGGACTACGCGCTCGCGAACGACGAGCGGTTCGGCATCTGGGGCGGGCTCTCCGAGCGGGAGCGCCGCAAGCTGAAGCGCCGCGCCGTCTGACCCGACGCTCGACGGGATGTCCGGCCCGACACGCTCGGGACGGATATCCCACGACCGGATCGGGGCCCGTCGCATCATGGCGGGCAGGATGACTGCTGCGCACCCGATCCCAGCCCGCCCCGGCGGGGAGGTCGCCCCCACGGGCGCGACCGTCGCCGTCGCGCCCGACCGCACGCTCGACGGCACCGGCGCCGTCCCGCTGGTCGTCACGGTGACGGCCGTGGTCGTGACCCGTGGCCGCACCCGCTTCCTCGACGCCACCCTCGACGCGCTCGCGCGGCAGGAGCGCGGCGCGGACGAGGTCGTCGTGGTCGACGTGGGCGCGTCGGAGTCCACCGCGCACCCGGACCTGCGCCTCGGCGGCGCCCGCTTCGTCACGGCGTCGGGGGTCCGCAGCCTCGGGGAGGCGGTGGACCGCGCCCAGGAGGTCGTCGGCGTCCCGGAGACCGGCTGGCTGTGGATCCTGCACGACGACTCCGCCCCCGAGCCCGACGCCCTGTCGCGCCTGCTCCGCGCCGTCGAGCACTCGAGCGCCGTGGCCGTCGCGGGCTGCAAGCAGCGCCGCTGGCCGGTCGCCGCCGACGGCACGCCCGCCCCCGACGCGAGCATGCTGATCGAGGTGGGCAGCACCGTGTCGCCGCTCGGCCGCCGCATGACCGGCATCGACGACACCGAGATCGACCAGGGGCAGCACGACGCCCGCGAGGACGTCCTCGCCGTCGGGCTGGCAGGCGCCCTGGTGCGGGCCCACGTGTGGGCCGAGCTGGGCGGCACCGACCCGGAGCTCGGCCCGTTCGGCGACGGCCTCGACCTGTGCCGGCGGGCCCGGCTCGCCGGCCACCGCGTGGTCGTGGTGCCCGACGCCGTCGTGAAGCACGCGCAGGCCTCGCTGCTCGGCCTGCGCGGGCGCGAGGCCACGACGCCCGACCTCGAGGCGTCCCGCTACGCCCGCCGCCGCAGCCAGCTCTACCTGCGGCTCGTCGAGACCCCGCTGCCCCTGCTGCCGTTCGTCTGGCTCGCCACCCTCCTGTGGGCGCCGTTCGCGGCCATGTACCGGCTGGCGCTCAAGCGGCCCGCGCACGCCCGCGACGAGCTCGTGGCGGCCGTGGTCACGACGCTGCGCCTGGTGCCGCTCTACCGCGCCCGACGGCGCGCGGCCCGCACCCGGCGCCTCCCGCGGCGGGTGCTGACGCCGCTGCTCGGCACGTGGCGGCAGGTGGCCGGCGAACGCCGGGACGCGCGTCTGGCCCGCGCCGAGGCGCAGCGCGCCCGATGGGCGCCGAGCGAGCTGGAGCGCGCCGACCTGCGTCGGCTCGGGCGCACGCGCCGCACGGTGCTGGCGGTCGTGGTGGTCGCCGTGGTGGCGCTCGACGTCGCCCTCTTCGGCCCGTGGCAGGGCGTGCTGGCCGACGGCGGCCGGGTCGTGGGCGGCGGGCTGCTGCCGGCCCCCGGCACCGTGGGGGACGTGTGGGAGGCGGCGACGTCGGGCTGGGTGCGCGACGGCCTCGGGGTCCGCGCGCCGGCCGACCCGCTGCTGCTGCCGCTGACGGCGTTCGCCGTGCTGGCCGGCGGCGGGCTGCAGACGGCGGTGAACGCGCTGGTCCTCGTCGCGCTGCCCCTGGCGGCCCTCGGCGGCTGGTTCGCGGCCGGCGCCCTGACGCGGTCGGTCGTGGTGCGGGCGGTGGCCGCGCTCGCCTGGGCCGCGGCGCCCGGCTTCCTCGCGTCGCTCGGCTCGGGACGGCTGGGGGCGGTCGTCGTGCACCTCACGCTGCCGTGGCTGCTCGTGGCCGTGCTCCGCACCGTGGGGGTGCACGCGCGGGACGTCGCGCTCGCGCCCGGGCGGCGGCGCGGCTCCCTGGGCGCGGCCGGCGCCGCCGGTCTGCTGCTGGCCGTCGCCGTCTGCGCGGCCCCGGTGCTGCTGCCCGTGGCCGCGGTGCTGATCGGGGTCGGCGCGCTGCTGGTGCGCCGCGCGTGGCGCGCCCTGCTGCTGGTGCTGCTGCCGGCCGTGGTGGTGCCGCTGCCGTTCTGGGGCGAGGTGCTCGGCACGTGGTCGGACGGCGGCTGGCGGCTGCTCGTGGCCGAGCCCGGGGTCCCGCTGGTCGCGTCCGGCACGCCCACGGCCGTGGAGCTGCTGCTCGGCCTGCCCGGGGACACCGCGTGGTTCGAGACCTGGCTCGGGACCGACGGCGCGCTCGGCCGCGCGGCCGTGGTGGGCCCGGCCCTGCTGGGCGGCGCCGTCCTGGCGCTGGCGGCCGTCGCGCTGGTCCGGCCCCGGGCGGTGCGCGGGGTACGCCTGGCGTGGCTCGCCGGGGCCGCGGGGCTGACGACGGCGGTGCTCGCCGTCGCGACGGCGGTGGCGAGCGGGTCGGCGGCCGACGGCACGGCCGCGAGCGTGACCGGCTGGCCCGGCGTCGGGCTGTCGGTGCTGCTGCTCGGGCTGGGCGCCGCCGCGATCTGCGCGCTGCCGTCGGCCGGGCGGGTGCCGACGGCGGAGCCGGTCGCCCGGGAGACGCGCGGGGCAGGGCGGGCCGCGACCGCGGGCGTCGTCGTCGTCGCCGTCGTGGCCCTCGCGCTGCCGGTGGCTCAGCTCGCCTCGTGGGCGCTCGGCTCCTCCGGCGGCCGGGTGGGCGACCTGCGCGCGGCCGAGACCGCCGTGGTGCCCGCCGTCGGCACCCAGATGCAGGCGCCGCCGCGGTCCGCCCGGGTGCTGCAGGTCGACCGGGTGCAGCCGGGCGGCGAGGCCGACGCGTCCGGCACGGCGGTGGTCGACTACGCGCTGCTGCACGCGGACGGCACCCGGCTCGAGGACTCCTCCACCGTGGTGCGTGCCCGGGCCGCCGGCCTGGTGGGCGGCGCCGAGCGCACCGACACCGCGCTGCTGGACCAGGTCGTGGCGGAGGTCGCGACCGGGCGCTCGACCGACGTCGTCGACCGGCTCGCGGCGCTCGGCATCGGTGCCGTGCAGGTCCCCGCCGGCGGCGACGCGGAGCTCGCGACCACGCTCGACCTCGTGCCGGGCCTCGCGCGCGTGACCGAGGAAGGCACGCTCGTCTGGCGCGTCACGACCGACGGGCCCGCGCCGGGCTGGGCGACCGTGCTGAAGGACGGTGGCACCGACGACGGCACCGGCGACGCTGCGCAGGACGGCGCGCCCACCCCGTTCTTCGCGCCGAAGGACGCGGTGCGGACGGTCCCGTCCGACGGGACGAGCGCCGGCGGCCGGCTCGCCGAGGGCGGCGAGGACCGCACGCTGCGGATCGCGGAGACGGCGGACGCCGGCTGGCACGCGACGCTCGACGGGCGGCGGCTCCCGGCCGTGGACGCCGGGGGGACGCAGACGTTCGCGGCCGGCCCCGAGGCTGGCCACGTGCGGGTGTGGTTCGAGGCGCCGCACCGCACGGCCTGGCTGGCCGCGGCCGGCCTGGTGCTCCTGGTGCACGCGCTGCTGGCGCTGCCGGTCGGACGGCGGCGGGGACGATGACGGCGCCACGGAAGCGCGCCGGGAAGGCGGACGAGGACGTGCGGACCACCCGGGTGCGGCGCGGCGTGCGCGCGACGGCGGCGGCGGTCACCGGGGTGGCGGCCGTCGGGGCGCTGGCGGCCGTGGCCGTGCTGGGCGACCAGTGGGCGCAGTCGTGGACGGGTGCGGAGCAGCAGGCCGTGGCCGCGGGGACGCGCACCGTCGGGGTGCAGCCGGCGGACGCCACGCTCGTCTGCCCGACGCCGGTCGCGCTGCCGGACGGTGCCGACGTCGGCGACCAGCAGTTCGACGCCACGCCCGTGCCGACGACCAGCGGCCTGGGCGCGCTCGTCCTGGGCGACGCGGAGGACGGCGCGCGCACCACCGCCCTCGGCGGCAAGGACCAAGAGGCGCTCACCACGGGCGAGGCCGCGGCCGCCTGGCAGGGTGGCGTGGACGCCACCCGCGTGCTGCGGGCGACTCCGGTGGCCGACGAGCCGTTCCGCGCGGCCGGGACGCTGGGGTCGGTGACGACGCAGGGCGACCTGCGCGGGCTCGGGGCGGGCGTCTGCACCGCCCCGTCGACGTCGCAGTGGCTGGTGGGCGGCAGCACGGAGGTGGGGTCGACCGCCACGCTCACGGTGCAGAACCCGTCGGAGCAGCCGGCCACGGTGGCTCTCGACGTGTACGGGCCGGGCGGCCCCGTGGCCCTCGGCGGCCAGGGGACGTTCACCGTCGCGCCGCACGAGCAGGTCACGACCCGGCTGGAGTCGGTGGCGCCGGAGCAGGACCGGCTCGCGGTCAACGTGCGCGCGGCCGGGGCCCGGGTCAACGCGAGCCTGCAGACCCAGGCCATCGACGGCCTGCTCCCGGCCGGGGTGGACCTGCTGACGGCCGGCGCGTCGCCGCGGGAGTCGCTCGCGGTCGGGGCGGTGCAGAGCCGGGGCGAGGCCGTGGACGACCCGCACGCCCCGCGGCTGCGGCTCCTGGCGCCCGGCGCGCAGGGCGGGACGGCGCGGGTCACCGTGTACGGGCCGTCGGGGCCGGTCGTGCTGCGCGGCGCCGACGAGGTGGAGCTGGATCCCGGCGTGGTGACGGACGTGCCCCTCGGCGGCCTTCCCGAGGGCTGGTACACGATGGTCGTGGACGCGGACGTGCCGGTCGTGGGCGCCGCACGGACGGACCAGCCGGGACGGCAGCCGGACGACGCCGTGGTGGACGGCACCCCGTACGACGTGGCGTGGTCGGCGGCCCAGCAGGTCCGCCGCTCGGACGGCGCCGGGCCCGCGGGCCAGCTGGCGGTGCCGGGGGGCGTGCGGGCCGGCCTCACGCTCGCCGCCGCGCCGGACGACCGCGGCCCCGACGTGGACCCCGAGGGCACGGCGGGCGTCACGGTGAAGGTCTACGACGCGTCGGGGGACGAGATCGGCAGCGAGGACGTCGAGCTCACCGCAGGGGTGACGACGCCCGTCGCGCTCGAGGACGTGGCGGCGGAGGGCACGGTGCCCGCCGGGGTGAGCGTCGACCGCGCCGACGGGGGCAGCGGCGACCTGGCCGTCACGTGGGCCGCGGTGCTCCGCGCCGACGACGGCACCGACGACTCCGGGACCCTGCTGGCCGCCGTCGCGCCGACCGCGGCCGTCACCACCCCGGGCGCCGTCGAGGTGCGCACCGTCGACGCCGGCTGACGACCCGGCCCGACGGACCCCGCGCGGTCAGGAGTCGTAGCCGGGGTCGATCTCCTCGGGCGTGCGTGCCAGCAGGTGCGCCACCTGCTCGACGACGACGTCGCGCACGAGGTCGGCGCGGTCGGTGTCGTCGGCGGCGCGGAAGTCCACCGGGCGGCGGTACACCACGACGCGCGCCGGCCGGCCGGACTCGGCCGGGAAGCAGCGGCCCAGCGGGACGCCGTCGGACTCCCACGGCGCGGGCTCGGACGGCGGCACGTCCTCGACGGCGAACTCCGTGCCCGCGAGCTGCGGGCCCCAGCGGCGCTGCAGCAGCTCGACGACGTCGAGCACCAGGTCGTCGAACTGCTCCGCGCGGGTGCGGTACGCCGGCATCCCGGGCGGCAGGAGCGGCCCGCGCACCCCGCGCCCGCGGCGGTCGCGGCGACGTGTCGGCGGCACGACGGGAGCGGGTCCCGGCTCCGGACGGGGCTCGGGGCGGTCGTCGGGGCGGGAGGCGTGGTGCACGCGTCGAGCCTATGCCGGTGCCGATCCCGGTGCCGATGCTGGTGCCGCTGCCCGGGTCACGGTGCGGTCACGACCCGCACCGACCGGCGAGCCCCGCGCACGCGCCCCCGACCGCGGCGTATTCTCCCCGCGTGAGATCGGTGAGGCAGTGCTCGCGCACGGCATGCACGCATGCCGCGGTCGCGACGCTCACGTACGTGTACGCGGACTCCACGGCCGTGCTGGGTCCGCTCGCGCAGCACGCCGAGCCGCACAGCTACGACCTGTGCGCCCAGCACGCCGAAGGGTTGACCGCGCCCCGCGGGTGGGAGGTCGTGCGCCTCACCCCTGCGTTCGAGGAACCGGCGCCGTCCCCCGACGACCTGTCCGCGCTGGCGGAGGCCGTCCGCGAGGCGGGGCGGGTGCGCCAGGAGCCGGCGGGCGAGCCGTCGTCCGTCACCGAGACCGCCCGTCGTGGCCACCTGCGCGTGCTGCGCGAGGCCGACTGACGCGTCCCGGTCGTCCGCACGGTCCCGTCAGGGGACCCACGCGCACACCGCGTGCCCGGAGCCGGACAGCCGCAGCTCCCCGGCGTCGTGCGGCACGAACACGGAGCCGCCGCGGTGCAGCGTCGCGGGGGCGGGGCAGGCCTCGGCGGTGAGCTTGAGGTCGCCGGAGAGGCACAGCACGATGCGGGGCCCCTCGGCGGGCAGGTCGACGTCCTCGGCGGGGTCGACGTCGGCGACGGTGAGCGCGAACTCCCGCACCGGGGCGCGGTAGGTGGTCACCTGACCCCGCCCGCCGGCGGGTCGCGTGCGGGGCGGCTGCGGCGGTCGCGGCACGAACGACGCGCACTCGACGAGCGCGACCTCGTCGACCAGCTTGGTGGTGAGGCCGGCCCGCAGCACGTTGTCGGACGACGCCATGATCTCGACGCCGAGGCCGGACAGGTACGCGTGCACCTCGCCCGCCGGGAGGAAGAGGCCCTGGCCGGGGTCGAGGGTGACCCGGTTCAGCAGCAGCGACGCGAGCGCGGCCGGGTCTCCGGGGTGCTGCTCGGCGAGCTGCAGCACGGTCGCGTCGGCGCGCGACGACGGCGAGCCCCCGGCCAGGCGCGCGGAGACGGACGCGACCGTCGTCGAGACGTCGGCCGGCGCGCCCGGGTCGCGGCGCGCGGCGACGAGGCGGGAGAACGCGGCCTTCACGCCGCCGGGGGAGCGGTCGGCCCGCAGGACGGCGCGAACGGCGTCCACGAGGTCGCCGTCGAGCCCGTCGAGCAGGTCGAGCACGGCGCGCGGCGCCCGGAAGCCGGCCAGCCCGTCGAACTCGGTCAGCGCAACGACCATCTCGGGCTTGTGCTGGTCGTCGTGGAACGAGCGCCCCGGGTCGCCCGGGGGCAGCCCCCGCCGGTTCTCCCGGTTGAACCCCGCGCGTGCCGCGTGCGGCTTCGGGTGCACCTGGAGCGACAGCGCCCGCTCGGCCGCGAGGACCTTGAGCAGGTAGGGCAGCCGCGGCCCGTACTCGTCGGCGACCCGTCGGCCCAGCATCGCGTCCGGGGCCGAGCGCACGAGCTCCAGGAGGGAACCGTCGCCGTTCACCCGGGACGGTGCGCTGGGATGGACGCCCAGCCAGAGCTCGGCGGCCGGCGTGCCGTCGGGCTCGGTGCCCAGCAGCTCCTGGATCCGCGTGCGCGACCCCCAGTCGGCGTGCTGGACGGTGTTCTCCAGCGGGTAGAGCTCGGGCACGGGACCACCCTTCCACACGCGCGCCCCCGCGGCGCCGCGCGGGGCGGAACTCCGCCCGCAGAACCACCCGCCCCGGGGAGCGGCAGGCACGTACGCTGTGGGTCGTGACGATCGACCTGGCCCGAATCATCAAGGCGTACGACGTGCGCGGCACCGTGCCCGACCAGCTCTCGCCGGACGTGGCCCGCGCGATCGGCGCCGCCTTCGCCCGTGTGGTGGCGGCGCCGGAGGGCGCGACCCGGGTCGTCGTCGGGCACGACATGCGCGAGTCCGGGCCGGAGCTGGTCGACGCGTTCACCGCGGGCGTCACCGCGGCCGGCGTCGACGTCGTGCGGATCGGCCTGTGCTCCACGGACGGGCTCTACCACGCGTCGGGCGCGCTGGACGCCCCGGGCGCGATGTTCACGGCGTCGCACAACCCCGCCGTCTACAACGGCATCAAGCTGTGCCGCGCGGGTGCCCGACCGGTCGGGCAGGACACCGGCCTGGCCGACGTCCGCGAGCTTGCGCAGCGCCTCCTCGACGACCCGCCGGCCCCCGCCTCCGACGACGACGCGACGGCGACGCCGGGGTCGGTCGGCGACGGCGACACCCTCGCCGACTACGCGGCGTTCCTGCGCGGCCTCGTGGACGTGTCGGGGATCCGGCCGCTCAAGGTCGTCGTGGACGCGGGCAACGGCATGGCCGGGTACACCGTGCCGGCGGTGCTGGGCACGGCCGCGGGCCTGCCGGCGCTGCCCCTCGACGTCGTGCCCCTGTACTTCGAGCTGGACGGCAGCTTCCCGAACCACGAGGCCAACCCGCTGGACCCGAAGAACCTCGAGGACCTGCGGGCCGCCGTCGTCGAGCACGACGCCGACCTGGGACTCGCGTTCGACGGCGACGCCGACCGCTGCTTCGTCGTCGACGAGCACGGCGACCCGGTCTCGCCGTCCGCGGTCACGGCGCTCGTGGGGCTGCGCGAGGTGGCCAAGGAGCTCGAGGCGGGCCGCACGCCCACCGTGATCCACAACCTCATCACCTCCCGCGCCGTGCCCGACCTGCTGCAGGCCGCGGGCGCGACGACGGTGCGCACCCGGGTGGGCCACTCGTTCATCAAGGCGCAGATGGCGCAGCACGACGCCGTGTTCGGCGGCGAGCACAGCGCGCACTACTACTTCCGCGACTTCTTCTTCGCGGACACGGGCATGCTCGCCGCCCTGCACGTGCTGGCGGCGCTCGGCGGCCAGCCGCACCCGCTGTCGGTGCTCGCGGAGATGTACTCGCCGTACGTGGCGTCCGGCGAGATCAACTCGACGGTGGCGGACGCCGCCGCGGCGACGGCGAGGGTGCGCGAGGCGTACGCCACGGCCTACCCGCAGGCGGACGTGGACGAGCTCGACGGCCTCACCGTGGCGCACTGGGACGGCCACCCGCAGTGGTGGTTCAACCTGCGCGCGTCGAACACGGAGCCGCTGCTGCGGCTCAACGTCGAGGCCGCCGACGACGACATCATGGTGAAGGTGCGCGACGACGTCCTGTCGCTCGTGCGGACGGAGGACGCATGACCATCTCCATCGACCCCTGGGTGCGGAGCATCCTGCGCTGCCCGGTGACGGGCGCCGAGCTGGTCGACGCCGTCGGCCCGGACGGCGAGCCCGAGCTGCGCTCGACCGACCCGGACCGGCCCCTGGCGTACCCGGTGCGCGACGGCGTCCCCGTGCTGCTGGAGAGCGACGCCCGCCCCCTGTGACGAGGCCGGTCGCTAGGACACCGCGGTGATCTTCGTGATCCACGCGGCGGGCATCGAGCCCGCCGTGGTGCGCTTGCCCACCGTCGACCGGATCGTGTCGGCCTTACCGGTCACCTTCGCCGTCTTCCCGGTCGACGACGTCGCCGTGAGCGTGCGCGCCTGACCGCTGGACCACTTCGTGGTGACCTTGATCGACTGCACGTTCGACAGCCCGAAGAGGGCGCGGGCCTGCGCCTGCGTCAGCTTGCGGGTCCACGACGCGTACGAGTTGCCCGGCGCCGCCTTCGAGTACGGGTCGGACACCGACCGCTCGTAGGCGATCTTCGACGACCACACGTCCTCCGAGTTCGCCGTCCGCCCGCCGCTGGAGGAGAAGTAGTGCGCGGCGACGGCCTTGCCGCCGTAGGTCAGCACCCGGGCCCGGGTGCGGCTCGAGGTGGTGGCGTCGACGCCCTTCTTCCAGACCTTGCCGTACCGGGCGTCCGTCCCCTCGCTCTCCTTCTTCCAGCCGGAGTAGTACTGGTCGCGCACGTCGTCGACGACGTTGCACCGGCACGCGGCGAGGAGCGGCTTGGTCATGACGTACGAGCGGGCGGTGATCGCCTGCGCCGCCAGGGCGGACAGGCCGCCGTTGAGCCCCCACGACGACGGCATCTCCGCGATCCCGTAGAGGTACTCGGTGTTGAGCAGCACGTCGTTGGTGATGTTGGGGACGCCGCCGTGGGCCGTCGTCGTGAGGCGGCCGTGCTTGTACGAGCCGTGCGCCCCGGACACCGTCGCGACCGCCGTCTTCCCCGTGGGCTTGTAGTACCGGGTGCCCGACCAGGTGATGCGCAGCAGCTGGTCGTAGTACTTGTCGCCGTTCACCGTGATCCGGGACCGGCCGCCGGCCGTGACCGTGACCGCGAAGGTCTCCGTGCCGGAGCCGGAGGCCAGCGTCTTGCCGTCCTCGTCCGCGAGGCGCCAGTCACCGCCGCGCACCGTGACCGTGGTCGTCGTCTTCGTGTCGCCGTACCCGGACCGCCCGAGCGGGTCCTTGCCGTAGACCTGGACCAGGATGTTGTTGCCGGTCGTGTCCTTCCAGGCGACCTTCCCGCCGGCGTAGTAGTGCTGGAGGACGTCCCAGCTGGGCGCCCCCCGTCGCGCCATCTCGTAGGCGCCGTACTGCGACATCCCCACGCCGTGGCCGAAACCCGAGCCCGTCAGCGTGAAGGACGACGGCACCGCGGCCTCCGCGGACGTCGCCGCCACGACGGTGCCGCTCACCGCCAGGACACCGGCGACGACCGCGGCGAGAGCGGTCCGCGCCCGGCGCGGTCGGCGGGTCGCGGCCCGCCCGGTCGAGAATTCTTGCGTCATGGTCATGCACCCCCTCAAGCACTGTGCACCAGGGGCCGCGCGCCAGCATCCGGAGGCGCGGAGCAGCCCGAGCTCCCGGGTTCGAGGTGCTGACAGGCCGATCCGTCCCTATCGTCGTGCGGGTCAGGTGCCCGGCGCGACGATGCGCCACGCGGGTCGACCGAGGCCCGTCGGTCCGGTCAGACCGATCGGCGATCGACCAGAGCTGGACGAGCGGAGACGAGCATGACGACGACACCCAGGGCTCGACGGGCGGCACGGACCGCCGTCACGACGTCGACCGTCGTGGCGCTGGCCCTCGCGGGGGTCGTGCTTCCCACGGTCTCCCTCCCGGTCCCGAAGGCGCACGCCGTCGCCCCGGACGTGGAGGACGTCCTGGTGCGGGGCATCGACCCCGACGCCCGGCAGGAGAAGGGGGCGCTCGACGACGCCGTCGGGCACGAGCACGACGCCGCGGCCGAGACCGCCGGGGACACCGCCGCGGTGGAGGGGGCGGAGACGCTCAGCGACGTCCCCGCGCCCGAGCCGGACGAGGGGGCGCTCGCGGCGCTGAGCGAACGCACCACCACGCAGGACTTCATGGTGGCCGGGGTGACGTGGGACGAGGCGTCGACCGCGACGGTGACCGAGGTGGCGGTGCGGGTGCGGGAGTCCGGGACGTGGAGCGAGTGGCAGTCGCTCGGGATCGACGACACCGACGTGGCCGGCGGGCGCGCGGGGACCGAGCCGCTCGTGACGGCGGGGGCCGACGGCGTCCAGGCCCGGGTGCGCACCGACAGCGGGGCACCGCCCACCGGCCTGAAGGTGGACGTCGTGGACCCGGGGACCTCGCGGGCCGACGCGTCCGTGGGCCAGGAGTCGGCCCCCGCGGCGTCGGCCGACGCCGGCACCGGGACCGAGATCCGTCCGAAGATCGTCAGCCGTTCCGGGTGGGGGGCGGACGAGTCCCTCTCCGGCCGGTGGCCGGAGCTCTCGGGCAAGCTCAAGGCCATCTACATCCACCACACGGCAGGCACCAACAGCTACAAGGAGAGCCAGTCCGCGGCGCTGGTGCGCGGCGTCTACGCGTACCACACGAAGTCCCGGGGCTGGCCGGACATCGGCTACCAGTTCCTCGTGGACAAGTTCGGCAACATCTTCGAGGGACGCAAGAAGTCGCGGTGGGACAACCCGGTCGGCGCGCAGGCAGGCGGCTACAACACCGGCACCATCGGGATCTCGGCGATGGGGAGCTTCGACACGGCGCAACCGTCGAGCGCCCTCGTCACCGCGCTCGCCCGGGTCGTCGCCTGGAAGAGCTACACGTACGGGATCAACCCGCGCGGGACCGTGGTGCTCCCGACCGGCGGGAGCACGGGCTCGGGGACGCGCGCCAAGCCCGGCACCGACGTCCGGGTGCCGACGGTGCTCATGCACCGCACCACCAACCTGACGGCCTGTCCGGGGCAGTACCTGGCGGCCAAGATGGGCACGATCCGCGCGGGCGCCGACTCGCGGCGCGACGCCGCGATCAAGAAATACGGCTCGATCGTCCCGAAGGTCAAGGCGCCCACGCGCGTCGATCCGACGTCCAACCAGGTCCCGGTGCAGTGGAACGGCAGGTCGACCTACCGGTGGAAGCCCGTCTCGGGCGCGGTGAGCTACCAGGTGCTGCAGCGCTACGCGAAGTGGAACGAGGGCATGCCGTACACGTACTACTGGCGGGAGGTGAAGCTGACGTCCGCGACCTCGATCACGCTCAGCCAGAGCACCGGTCAGTCCCGCGAGCTCGCCGTGCGCGCCGTCGACTCGGACCATCGCCGTGGACCGCTCACCAGCCTGGCGCGGACCAACAGGGCGGTCAGCCCCTCCAGCTGGAAGCGGTCGTCCGGGTGGAAGAAGGTCACCAGCTCGTCCTACTTCGGCGACTACGCGTACCGCACCACGACGAAGGGCGCCTACGTCCAGCTCCCGGGCGCCAAGCAGGTGCGTCGCGTCGTGATCCGCGGGGCGACCAGCCCTTCGGACGGACGCCTGCAGGTGCGCGTCGGCGGGAAGGCGATCGAGACGCTGGACTTCGGCAGGGCGTCCGACGGGGACCGGATCTTCACGGTGTGGGTACCGAGGACGAGCGGCACGGTCACGCTCAAGACGCTGGACTCCGGCAAGCCGGTGCGGATCAGCAAGATCGCCGTGGCGAGGTGGTAGCGGGCGGGGCATGAGGGGCCGGGAGGCCGGCCCGGCCGGCGGCGGACGCTAGGGTCGGGCGCGTGCACCTGGCGCAACAGCTGATCCTGACGCTCCCACCCGACCGCCGAGCCCTGACCGTGGAGGAGGGGCCCGCCGTCGTCGACGACGGCGCGGTCCGTGTCCCGGCGGGCGCGAGCCAGGGGTTCGCCACGTACTTCTCCGCGTTCCCCGCCTCGTACTGGGTGCGCTGGGCCGGCGTGGGCACCGTGCGGCTGGAGGCCGCGGCCGCCGGCGCCGGCACGCTGCGCCTCGTCCGCTCGGACGCACGGGGCGTGGCGTCCGTCGTGGCGTCCTCGCCGGTCGACGGCGGCACGGTGGTGCTCGACGCCGACGTCTCGGGCATGGCCGACGGCGGCTGGCTCTGGTTCGAGGTGGACGCGGTCGACGCCGACGTCGTGGTCACCGGCGCGCGCTGGCTCGTGGACGTCGCGCCGCGGCGGACGGGCGACGTGTGCCTGTCGATCACCACCATGGACAAGCCGGAGTACTGCGTCGCGACGCTGCGCCGGATCGCGTCGTCGCAGGTGCTCCGTGACGCGGTCGGGACGGTGTTCGTGGTCGACCAGGGCACGCGACGCCTGGTCGACCACCCCGACTACCCGGAGGTCGCCGCGGCCCTCGGCGACCAGCTCACGGTCGTCGAGCAGCCCAACCTCGGCGGCTCCGGCGGGTTCTCTCGCGGCATGCTCGAGACGCTGGACCACGACGGCGCGGACGCCGTCCTCATCCTCGACGACGACGTCGAGGTGGAGCCCGAGGCGCTGCTGCGCGCGATCCGGTTCCACCGCGCCGCGCGCGAGCCCGTCGTCGTGGGCGGGCACATGCTCGACCTGAACCGCCCCACGGTGCTCAACTCGTTCAGCGAGGTGGTGCACGAGCGGAGCTTCAACTGGGGCCCGCCCGAGGCCGACCAGCAGTGGCACGACCTCGCCGCCGCGCCGCTGCGCGACACCCCCTGGCTGCACGCGCGTGGCGAGAGCGACTTCAACGGCTGGTGGATGTGCCTCATCCCCACCGCGGTCCTGCGCGACGTCGGTCTGTCGCTGCCGCTGTTCCTCAAGTGGGACGACGCCGAGTTCGGCCTGCGCGCGCGCGACGCCGGCCACGCCACCGTGTCCCTCCCGGGCGCGGCGCTGTGGCACGTGGCGTGGACGGAGAAGGACGACACCGTCGAGTGGCAGGCGTACGTGCACGTGCGCAACCGCATCGCGGCCGCGCTGCTGCACGCCCGGCGCCCCCGCGGCGGCCTGCTCCTGGCGACCCTGCTCGCCACCGACCTCAAGCTGCTGCTGGGGATGCGGTACTACCCGGTGGACCTGCACGTCCGGGCGCTGCGCGACCTGCTCACCGGCCCTGGCGACCTGCACGCGGGGCTCGGCGACGTCGTCCCCGCCTCGCGCGCGGTGGGCGCGGCCTACCCCGAGACGATCACCTACCGGCCGGGGGAGGCGGTGTTCGACGCCGCGGCCGCACGGCGCTGGACGGCGCCGGCCCGGCCGAAGCCCACCTCGGCGGGGGCGCTCGTGCGGCTCACGCTGCGCGGCCTGGCGCGCAACCTCCGCCCCGCACCCCGGGGGATGCCGCGGGGCGCGCTGAGCCGCGACCAGGCCACCTGGTGGGAGGTGCCCGAGCACGACTCCGTGCTGGTGCTGGCGGGCGACGGCGCCTCCGGGACCTGGCTGCGCCACGACCGGCGCCGCGCGTGGCGCCTCGCGGGCGCGACGGCGGTGGCCCACGTGCGTCTCGCGGCGCGGTGGGGCGCGGTGTCCCGGCGCTGGCGCGCCGCGGCCCCGGCACTGGCGGCACCGGCGACGTGGCGCGCGACCTTCGCGCGTTCCGCGGACGCCGCGCACGACGGACCGGGCGGGGACCACCGCCCCTCCGAGCACCACTAGGATGTGCGGGATGTCCACTCCCACCGTCGTCGCGGTCGTCGTGTCGTACAACAGGGCCGCCCTGCTCGTCGCGGCCCTCGACGCGCTGGCCGCCCAGAGCCGGCCCGTCGACCGCGTGGTCGTGGTCGACAACGCGTCGACCGACGACGCCCTCGAGGTCGCCCGCACCCATCCCAGCGCCCCCGACGTCGTGGCGCTCCAGCGCAACACCGGCGGCGCGGGCGGGTTCGCCGTCGGGCTCGCGACCGCCGTCGCCGACCTCGACGCCGACCTCGTGTGGCTCATGGACGACGACACCGTCCCCACCGAGACGGCGCTCGAGGCCCTGCTCGGCGCGCGCGACGCCTACGCCGGCGACGTCACCGCGATGGCCAGCCGCGTCGTGTGGACCGACGGCAGCGACCACCCGATGAACACGCCGCGCAGCCGGCCGGGCGCGTCGCCGGCCGAGCTGGCGCGGGCGCGCGCCGCCGGCGCGATGCCGGTGCGGTCCATGTCGTTCGTGTCGATGCTGGTCGACGCGCACGCGGTGCGCGAGCACGGCCTGCCCGTCAGCGACTTCTTCATCTGGAACGACGACTTCGAGTACTCGACCCGCCTGCTGCGCCGCGGCACCGGTCTGTACGTCCCGGGCAGCGTCGTCGAGCACCGCACCGCCCGGCTGGTCGGCACCGACCACGACCCCGGCCCGCGCTTCTACTTCGAGGTGCGCAACAAGGTGTGGACGTTCACGCGCTCCTCGGCGCTCGCGCCCTCCGAGCGGCTGCTCTACGGCGGCTCCACGCTGCGGCGCTGGGCCCGCACCGTCGTGCGCTCCTCGGCCCGCGGCACCCTCCTCAAGGCCGGCGGCCGGGGGCTGTGGCACGGGATCGTGCGCCGGCCGCGCGCCGACACCGAGGTGCTCGCCGGGGTGGGGCCCGCCGCCCTCAGCGTGGCGCGGCTGGAGCTCGGGCAGGACGACGCCGCCGGGCGACCGGCCGCCCGCAAGGCCGCGGCGACCACCGTGCCCGCCGTCGTCCGCGGCGCCCTCGACGACCACCGGTTCTCCGTGCTGCTGCCCGTGTACGCGGGCGACGACGCCGCGCACCTGGAACGCGGCTTCCTGTCCGTCACGCGGGACCAGACGCTGCGCCCGGACGAGGTCGTGGTCGTCCGCGACGGGCCCGTCGGCGACGACGTCGCCGCCGTGCTCGGCCGCCTGCACGAGCTCACCGACGTCCCCGTGACCCTGGTGCCCCTGGAGAAGAACGTCGGCCTCGCCCGCGCGCTGGAGGCCGGGCTCGAGGCGTGCAAGCACGAGATCGTGGCGCGCGCCGACGCGGACGACATCTCCCGGCCCGAGCGGTTCGCCGTGCAGGTGCCGCTCGTGGCCGCCGGGTGCGACATCGTCGGCTCAGCGATCCAGGAGTTCGACGACGACGAGCACGCGCCCGGCATGGTGCGCGTGCCGCCGACGGGCGCCGACATCGCGACCACGGCCCGGTTCCGCGACCCCTTCAACCACCCGTCGGTCGTGTACCGGCGCTCCGCCGTCGCCGCCGCGGGCGGGTACGAGCACCTGGACCTCATGGAGGACTACCTGCTCTTCGCCCGCATGATCGCGGGCGGCGCGGACGCGGAGAACGTCACCCGGCCGCTGGTCCTGTACCGCGTCGGCGCCGGGGCGTACGCGCGCCGCGGCGGCCGCCGTCTCCTGGCGTCCGAGCTCGCGCTGCAGCGCACGCTGCACGCCGAGGGCTTCCTCACCGGGCCGCAGATGGTGCGCAACGTCGTGGTGCGCGCCGGCTACCGCGTGGTGCCGGAGTCGGTGCGCAAGGCCGGGTACCGCGCGTACACCCGCCTGCGCGGCGGCTACGAGCCCGACCGACCGACCCCCTGACCAGGAGGACAGCATGACCGACCTCGTCGTCGTCGGTACCGGGCTCTTCGGCCTGACCGTCGCCGAGCGGATGGCCGAGCAGGGGCGCAAGGTGCTCATGATCGACCGTCGTGACCACCTGGGCGGCAACGCGTACAGCGAGACCGACCCGGACACGGGGATCGAGGTGCACCGGTACGGCGCGCACCTGTTCCACACGTCGAACGAGCGGGTGTGGGAGTACGTCAACCGGTTCACGTCGTTCACGTCGTACGTGCACCGCGTGTACACGACGCATCGGGGCGAGGTGTTCCCGATGCCGATCAACCTGGGCACGATCAACCAGTTCTTCCGGTCGGCGCACGGGCCGGACGCGGCGCGGGCGCTGGTGCGCGAGCAGGCGGCGGAGCTCGAGGGCCGACGCCCGACGAACCTGGACGAGCAGGGCGTGTCGCTGATCGGTCGGCCCCTGTACGAGGCGTTCATCCAGGGGTACACGGCCAAGCAGTGGCAGACGGACCCGCGCGAGCTGCCGGCGTCGATCATCTCGCGCCTGCCGGTGCGGTACACGTACGACAACCGGTACTTCAACGACACGTACGAGGGCCTGCCGACGGGTGGGTACACGGCGTGGTTGGAGCGGATGGCGGACCACCCGAACATCGAGGTGCGGCTGTCCACCGACTTCTTCGACGACGCGCAGCCGGTGAGCAAGCAGGCCGTGGTGGGTCAGGTGCCGGTGGTGTACACGGGGCCGGTGGACCGCTACTTCGACGACGCCGAGGGGTCGTTGTCGTGGCGGACGCTGGACTTCGAGCGCGAGGTGCTGCCGGTGGGGGACTTCCAGGGCACGCCGGTGATGAACTACGCGGACACGGAGGTGCCGTACACGCGCATCCTGGAGTTCCGCCACTTCCACCCGGAGCGGGAGTACGCGGGCGACAAGACCGTCATCGTGCGGGAGTACTCGCGCTTCGCCGAGCGTGGTGACGAGCCGTACTACCCGGTGAACACGCCCGCCGACCGGGACCGGCTCAAGCGGTACCGCGAGCTCATGGCCGACGAGCCGGACGTGCACTTCGGCGGCCGGCTGGGCACGTACCAGTACCTCGACATGCACATGGCGATCGGCTCCGCCCTGTCCATGGTGGACAACAAGCTCACCGCCTGACACCGAACGAACCTTCCTGCTGCCGAACAGGCGGTTGACACCGTTATGGGCGCCACTCGACACCCGTAACGGTGTCAACCGCCTGTTCGGCGGGCCGCAGCGAGAGCATGGCGGACCGCGCTGCCGACCACCCCGCGGGCGACGTGCCCGCCGTCGAACCTCAGCAGGTGGATCCCCAGCACGGTGAGCGAGTTGTCGCGGTCGCGATCCCTCCGGTCGCCGCCTGGGAGGTCGTCGTGCCAGGCACGCCCGTCCATCTCGACGACGAGCCATCCGCCGGGCACCCGCCATGCGAGGTCGCCGACGGCGAGGAGACGACCCGACCGACCGTGCAGGGGAAGCTGGAGCGTGTCCGGCGGCACGCCCTCCTCGAGGCACTGCCAGCGAGCCATCGACTCCATCGGTGACGCGGCGCGCGGGTCGGCCAGGTCCCACAGGTCGTGACGGGACGCGACGCCGCGGCGCCCGCGGGCGTGGTCATGGGAACGCCCGAGGTCGTGGCGGTCGACGGCCCCGAGCCGCAGCGCCGAGTCCAGTACCGCGAGCGCATGCGCCATCGGCAGCTCGGGTACCGCCTGGGCGAGGGCCCACTCCGCCGTCACGATCCGGCGCGGCCCGGTGCGGCGGTCGCCGAACGCCACCGTCGAGAGGCCGTCGTCGAACTGGCGCAGGGGCACTTCGGGACGCGAGACACGTCGGGAGGCCGACGGCAGCGCTGCTTCCGGACGGGTCACGATCGGCAGCCCTTCCACCCCGTGCATCGCGAGCGCGGACGTCCCGACAGCGATGGCGTCGGGTCCGTAGGCGAGCATGCCGATCCACGCCTCTCTGCGACGCAGGTGGCCGTGCAGGATGTCGCCCGGTGACTTCGGCGGCCATGGCGCCAGGAGCGGCACACGGGCGGTGGCGAGCGGTGGGACCGCGCGCCGGGGCACGTCGGACGCGGTCCGCGCACGCGGGGGGACAGGCACGACGTCGAACACCCCACGCACCACGGCGTGCCATCGGCCGGCGGCGACGAGCCGCGAACGGCGCGCCGCACCGACACCGTGCCGTTCGCACTGGGAGGAGCCGAGCAGTCCCTCCTGGGCGTCAGCCACGTCCTGGAGCAGAGGGGGGATCCCGGCGAATGTGCGCATCCCGCCACCGCACCACCTGTAGCGAGACGTCAGCGGTGGCCGGGCGCGATCTGTGGACGGTCGGTACCTGTGGGCAGCCTCCGCACCTTGCTGCCGAACAGGCGGTTGACACCGTGATGGGCGCCGAGGAGCGTCCAAAACGGTGTCAACCGCCAGT